>DATGOL010000171.1:0-5559 GCA_035306065.1 Gemmatimonadales bacterium
CGTGCAGTCGCTCTGCGACAACGATGCAGCCAAGGTGCGGGCACTCGCAGATCGCTTCGAGGTACCCGACACCTACAGTGACATCGAGGACATGCTCAACTACGGAAAGCTGGACGCCGTGGTTGTGGCAACGCCGAACCACCTGCATGAGCCTCACACGCTGAGTGCGCTGGAGTCGGGCTGTGACGTGCTGTGCGAACGCCCGCTGGCACTCACCTCGAAAGGCGTTGAACGAATCCTGTCTGCGGCACAGCGAAAGGGTCGCAAGGTGATGGTGGGTACCAATACGCGATTCCGCTCGGACGTGCAGGCCCTGAGCGGATTCCTGCGCGGTGGAGAGCTCGGTCGTATCAGTGGAGTACGCGCCGGCATCTACCAGCTTCGCGGGAGTGTGGTGGGGTGGCGTCAGCGCCGAAATGAAGCGGGTGGAGCACTGCTCGATGCGGGCCTGCCGCTGCTCGACCTGGCACTATGGATGGTAGAGCTCAAGGCACCGCTGCGGATAAGTGCGGTGATGGACAGGGGCAGGGGCGCCAACGCGGTGGATGATGCCATTACGGCAACGGTGTCGTCGGCAGATGGTATTGCGCTCGTGCTGGACCTCAACCGGGCGTACGTGGGTGAGGTGGAGCGCTGGTGGTTCGAAGTGATCGGTACGAAGGGCAGCGCCAGGTTATCGCCGCTTCGGGTAGTGAAGGAGCTGAACGGAAGGCCGATGGACGTGTCTCCATCGGGTGCTGCAGCACGCGACAGTGCGTTCGTGCAAAGCTATCGCGCTTCACTCACGCACTTCATTGCCGTGGTGCGCGGTGACACCGAGTACGAGGCACCGCAGGAGCTGGTACTGCTGCACCGGGTTGTGGAGGCGGTGTACCGGTCTGCCGAAGAGGGGAAGGAAGTGGTGCTGGCAGGGTAGGGAGCTCCATCGCGCCGGGCGGCACTCGTCAGGCCCCCGCCGGGGATGACAGCCCTACTCTCCTTCGCGCGCAGCATCCACCTCCAGTGTGGCTCCCAACCGAACCGCCATCTCCTGCGCTCCCTCCAGTATGGCATCCATCTCTTCGTCCGTGCGATCCGGCGCATGGTGAAAGAGCACGAGCCTGGGGACACTTGCTTCTGCCGCAAGCTCCACCGCATCGCCAACCGTCGAGTGGCCCCAGCCCGCACGATGCTCATACTCGGCCTCCGTGTACATCGCATCGTGCACCAGCACACTCGCCCCGTTCGCGAACTCCATGAAGCGGCGACGCCACTCTGAAGGATTCAGCTTCCCGTGAGACATGCGAATCTCGTTGTCCGGGAAGTAGACGATGGCTTCGTTGCGGTTCGATGTGGATTCAACACGGAATCCAACGGCGCCGTCGGGATGAAGCGCCGGCATCGAATGCACCCGTGCGGCACCGGCCTCCACCGGGTGGTCTCCAACGCGCGGGAACGCCAGCCGAGCACGAAGCGCCGCACGAGTCACGGGGAATACCGTTGGCGACATCATGGTGTCCAGCACCTGCTCCACCGAAGTCGTGAGGCGCTCGGGACTGCTTATGGAAACCCTGGCCCCTGCCATGTACAGCGGCGCGAAGAAAGGCAGCCCCTGCACATGGTCCCAGTGCGCATGGGTTATGAAAAGCTCCACATGCAACCTGTCGTTCCCTGCTTCACGCTCCAGCGAACGACCCAGTGCGCGTATTCCGGTGCCCGCGTCCAGCACCACCATGGTGCCCTCGCTGCCGCGCACCTCCAGGCAGCTGGTATTGCCGCCATAGCGAACGGTTTCCGGCCCCGGGGCGGGCACGGAACCGCGAGTTCCCCAGAACCTGACCTGCACCTCAGCGCCTGATAAGTGCCCGTCGCTCGAGCGCCGCACGATCCGCAATGCGAATCTGCCGGCGCTCCACCGTTATCCAGCCGGATTCCTGGAAGTCCTTCATGGTACGCGACACGGTCTCCCGGCTGCTGCCGATCATCTGCGCAATGGTCTGGTGCGTGAGCGCCCGCGCAACCACGTTCGCGTCAGGGTCCGGGGCGGCGTCCAGCAGCGCACGGGCAATCCGGCCCGGCACATCGAGCAACACCAGGTCGCCGATCTTGCTGTCTGCCTGACGAAGCCTCTGCGACAGGTCCTGCAGAAGAGCCCACGCAATACCGGGGTTCGCCTCCACCCGCTTGCGGAAGTCTTCCCGCCGCAGCACCAGCAGCCGCGAGTCTTCCATCGCGATCACGTGTGCCGAGCGAGGCTGGTCGTCGATGAGCGAGAGCTCGCCGAAGTACTCACCCGCGCCGAGTACGCCAAGTATCACCTCGCGTCCGTCGTCGCCAACGAGCACCACCTTTACGCGCCCCGTTCGCACGATGTACAACGCGTCGCCCGGATCTCCCTCGAAGCAGATCACGCCATTCCGGGCGTAAATCTTCTCGCGCGTCACCTCGGCCAGCCGGTAGAGCGCGTCGCGGCTGAGCCCGCGGAACAGCGGAACGCTGGACAGGAAGTCAACGATCTGAAGCATTCGTGAAACTACTGGAGGGGACGATTGGCGACTAGGGATCACGGAGTCGTGCATTGCTGGCAGGCAGAGGTTTACCAGAGGGTGAGGGGCGCCCTTCCACCAGCGCCCCAATTTTGGTAACTTTCATTGCTACGTTCCAACGCCATACAGGGTGCCTTAATGAAGACAGATATCCATCCCGTGTATGCTACCGCCACGGTCAAGTGTGCGTGCGGCAACACGTTCCAGACTCGCTCCACCAAGGACCAGATCCATCTCGACATCTGTGCTGCCTGCCATCCGTTCTTCACGGGCAAGCAGAAGCTGATCGACACGGCCGGACGCGTGGAGCGCTTCCGCCAGAAGTACGGGACCAAGGCCTGACACTCCTTCAAGACCGCCTGCGGGAATCGCTGGCGCGCGCCGCTGATGTGGAGCGCGCGCTTGCCGACCCGGCCACGGTCGCCGACGGACGCAAGCTGGCCGAACTTGGTCGCGAACACCGGCGACTGCAACAGGTGCAGGAGCTGGCACAAAGATACAGCAAGGCCGGAGAGGAGCTCGCGGATGCCCGCGGGCTCCTTGACGTCGATGACCCGGAACTCGCCGAAGAAGCGCGCGCCGAGGTCGCCAGCCTGGAGAATGAACTCCAGGTGCTCGAAGCTCGGCTCAAGCCTCTCGTCATGCCGCGAGACCCGCTGCATGACCGCCCCGCAATCGTTGAAATCCGAGCCGGCACCGGCGGCGACGAAGCAGCCCTCTTCGCCGCTGACCTCCTGCGCATGTACACCCGTTTCGCAGACTCGCGCGGATGGCGCATCGAGACGCTCTCACTTTCAGAAGGAACCCTCGGCGGAATCAAGGAGTCGGTATTCAAGGTACTCGGTGAGGGAGCCTTCGGCACGCTGCGCTGGGAGTCTGGCGTTCACCGCGTGCAACGCGTTCCGGTAACGGAGAGCGGCGGACGCATCCATACCTCCGCAGCCACCGTGGCCGTTCTGCCGGAAGCTGAAGAGGTAGACGTGAGTATCGATGACAAGGATCTCCGGATTGACGTTTTTCGCTCCTCAGGTCCTGGCGGACAGAGCGTAAATACCACGGACTCCGCGGTGCGCATCACGCACATCCCCACGGGGATCGTGGTTTCGCAGCAGGACCAGAAGTCGCAATTGCAGAACAAGCAACGCGCCATGGAGGTACTGCGGGCACGACTGCTGGACCTGCGACTGTCCGAACAGGAAGCGGAGCGATCGCGCATGCGACGCACGCAGGTGGGTACAGGAGACCGTTCCGCAAAGATTCGCACCTACAACTATCCGCAGAGTCGGGTGACGGATCATCGCATAGGCTACACCACGCACAACCTCGCTCACATCCTGGATGGGGACCTGAACGAGGTCACGGAGGCGCTCCAGCTGGCTGATGTAGAGGAGCGCATGATGGCAGGGAGCAAGGCGTAGGCTGGGGTGTCTGAAAGCCATGGCCATCACCCATTGCAAGGCTCCATGACTTCAGCGGAGCGGGCACCGGATACATCGCCTGCGACGGTGGCTGACCTGGTGCGCGAGGCTGCGGAACGGCTTGCCGAGACGCGCGTGGAGCAGCCTCGACAGGAGGCGCGCGACCTGATTGCGGCCATCCTGGATGCTCCGCGGTTCTGGTCGCTGTTGCATTCCGGTGAGAGGCCGTCACCGGAGCTGACGGCAGCCCTGGACAAGGCGATTTCCAGGCGTGTTGCCGGTGCACCGTTCGCCTATGCGGCAGGGAGGTCGGCGTTTCGCTACCTCACTCTGGCGGTGGACGAGCGGGTGCTGATTCCGCGTGTGGAAACGGAGTTGCTGCCGGAGATCGTTATCAACCTCGTAAAGTCCCCGGGTGGTATTGCGGTAGACATTGGCACCGGGTCCGGCGCAATCGCGCTGGCGCTCGCTGCCGAAGGAAACTTCAGCCGCGTGATTGCCACGGATATTTCCGCAGAGGCACTGGATGTAGCGAAGGCAAATGCGGTTGCCCTGAGCGCAACGATGAAGTGTCCGGTCACCTTCAGGATGGGGAGTGGTATTGCGCCGGTGGTCGGCGAGAGAGTGCGCGCGGTGGTGTCGAACCCGCCGTACATTGCCTACGATGAGCTCTCGGCGTTGCCCGTGTCCGTTCGGGACTGGGAGCCTGCCTGGGCACTCAGTTGCGGCAGGGAGGGCCTTGCCGTAACGGCAGCGATCGTGCGTGATGCGGCCGCTGTGCTGGAGGCGGGTGGCGTGCTGGCGCTTGAAGTGGATGTTCGACGTGCGGCAACCGTTGCCGAACTCGTGGCGACCCACGGTGCATATACCGCGGTTCGCGTGGAGATGGATTTGACAGGTCGCGAACGGTTCGTCGTGGCCAGACGGGAGGGGGAGTCCTGATGCTCGAGGATCGCGCGCGTGAACTCGGCCGGCTTATCGGCCAGAGCGACGAATACAAGGCAGTGAGACGTGCAAGTGATGCGCTGGGAGAGGATCCCGCGCTCGCTGCCGACCTGAAGGAACTGGAAGAGCTGCGCGTGAATGCCCAGCGAATGATCCAGGCGGGAGAGCAGCCCACGACCGATATGGAGCAGCGTCTCCAGGAGCTGCTGGGGACCATGCAGTCCAACGCCACGTATCAGCGTGCACTCGTGGCGCAGGAGAACTTCGACAAGACCATGGCTCGGGTAAACGAGTGGATTCTTGACGGAATCTCCAAGGGTGCAGCAAGCCCGATTATTACGCTGGGCTGATCGTGTCTGCCGGCCGTTCCACTCAGCCGGGCGTTTCACCCGGCGCCGAAGCGAAAGAGTCGAGGCGTGGACGCCTGATCGTATTCGAGGGGATCGAGGGCGCCGGCAAGAGTACCCAGATTGCGCGGCTGCTCTCGTGGCTGGAGCAGCAGAAGGTGCCCGCCAGGGGAATCCGTGAGCCTGGCACCAGCGCTGTTGGCAACTCCATTCGCTCCCTTCTGCTGGATCCGGCGCATGACGTGGACGCGCGCACCGAAACGCTGTTGTTTCTGGCTGCGCGTGCCCAGCTGGTAGCCCGGGAACTTCGGGATCTGCTGGAGG
>DATGOL010000172.1:0-3982 GCA_035306065.1 Gemmatimonadales bacterium
CCATCACGCTGGACACCTCGCCACGGGTGAGAACGAGCGCAGACGCCCCGGCAAGTACCAGCACGGTCGCCGCCACGCGCCAGCGAGGGTCGTGCAGGATGCTCCGTCGACGGCGCGTTTGAATCGGGATCACAGTGCCCGAATCGGCTGCAGCGCTCTGCCTGCCGCGTTCGACGGGCACTGCCGCGCCCAGCGCTTCGCTGCCTTCGCGGTGCTCGTTCGGCGCAGTGGGAGCCTCGGCGTCATCGCCCTTGCGGTGCCGGGCGAGCACTCCGGCGAACGCCGCCACCGAGGCATCGGCGTCAGGCGTCACACCGGATCGGTCGTCGTCCAGTGCCGAGAGTATCCGGGAAGACGCGGCTATCAGACCCCTCGCCTCCGCCACGAGTGCCGCACACTGCTCGCACGCAGCAACGTGACGATCCGCAGCGGCAGACTCCGCCGCCGACAGTTCGCCGTCGAGCCATGCATGCACGCGGCCCTCGTCCAGGTGCGCGTCGGTCTTCCGGTCCGTCATCGGATCATCCTGCATTGCCAGACCTCCCACGCCGCTCGTGAAGCAGCGATTCGTACGCCTCGGCCAACCGCCGGCGCGCTCGCGCCAGGGTGGTTCCCACTGAACCCGGCGACAACTCCAGTGCCGCCGCAATCTCCTGATAGTCCAGCCCTTCCTCCTTCATCAGAAGAGCGCTCCGGTCGCGCTCCGCCAGCTGCTCCAGCGCTGCACGAGCAAGTGCGGCCTGCTCCGCCCGCTCCGCACCGTGCAGCACTGCTGGCGGCTCCTGCTCCCGCTCGCGTTCCTCAGCTGCAAGAAGCGAGAGGTGTCTGCGGCGCCGCTCTTCCCTGCGTCCTTCATCCCTCACGAGGTTGGTTGCCACGGCGAACAGCCAGGAACGTTCGCTGTTCAACCGATCCTGCCTGAGCGCCCGCAGGAAAGTCTCCTGCGCCACCTCCTCGGCCCAGTCACGGTCGCCGAGCCGCCGGGTGAGGTACCGAACGAGGGGAGCGTGGTATTCGCGGAACAGCCGTTCCACGCGCCCGGTGCGGTCGTCGTCAGGCTCCGCATGCGTGTCTGACGCATGCGGAGAAGGGTTCTGGGAAGGCAGTTCACGCCCGTTCATCCATTAACGATACCAAGATTTCACCCCGGAGTCGCCTTACTGACCGGTCAGTCGGGATCGGTCTGCTCTACCAAGCACCTCCACGCCCTCGTCTCCCACTTCCACCACCACTGCGTCCAGTACCACCTGCACACTCTCTCCCAGGGCCAGCACCTCCTTCAGCTCCGGCCTGAGCTCCATCAGTTCGAACCAGGCTGCCGACCACGCCCGAACCTTCAGACGCGGCAACCCCTCGGACAAACGCATGTCCACCCAGCCTCCGCCATCTGTGCGACGCATCGTATGTCCAGCAACCACAACTGTTTCCCCATCGCGGGCAGCGCTGGCATCCAGCTCTGCGGCAGACACCACCGAGCGCTGGCCGGCCGCCTGCCGCGCCTTCATGAATTCGGCTTCGTTCGTGCTCATCGTACGTGCTCCCGGATTGCGAGCCGAACTTCCCGACCCGGCAGCCACCTCGTCTCGAGCAGCCGCGGGAGCGCCAGCAGACCTGACCGCCATTGCTGGCGCAGGCAAAATTCCCGGGGGTGGCGCTATCACTGACTGACTGGTCAGGTGTTCCATTCCGGGCTCGAGCACCAGGTACGACGTCAATTCCGTGGGAATGCCGAACCTCGTACCAAGCTCGCGGATCTCCTCATCGAGTTCTTCAGACGGCCCGCGAAGTCTCCGCTCTGCCGACAGCCAGCCAACCCGGCGGGTTGCCCACAGCCTGCCTACGAACGCGTGTTCGCGGCTGCGACCCGGCAGCGAAACCCGAGTCGTCCAGCTCACGGGACCATCCGCACTGGTACCCTGCACGCGAATCTCAGCATCTCGCTCACCCTCTCCGGTCCAGCGCGCGAGAAGCACCAGCTCCTGCCCCGCATACAGATCCTGACCACCCGCAGGCAGCAACCCGCCCAGCTGAATTCCGCGAGCCGTAACGCGAACGTCCGTGAGCACGGGGTTCGTGAGGCGCTCACCCAGGTTGGCGACAGTGCGCTCCACGTTCTCCGATGGCGTCACGAAGAACGGCGTGCCCTGCCCCTGCAGGGCGAGACGCTCGATGAGTGCGGAGTTCACGTCGCTGCCCAGGCCGAGTGTGAATACGCGCGCGCGGCCGCGCTGCTCGGCCGAACGCTCCGCGATCGCATCGGGGTTTCGAATGCCCACGGTGGGCTCACCGTCGGTGAGCAGAAGCACCAGCGGCAGCCGTCCGGCCGGAGAGGCAACGTCCAGCGCCTCATCCATCGCACCGGAGATGTTCGTGCCACCCCTGGCCTGAAGTTCCTGCAGGAAGCCCCGCGCCTCACGAACGTTCGCTGCGGTCGCCCGCGCGAAGTCCGGGCGGAAGCTCTGAACGTCGGTGGAGAACGCCACGATGCGGAATCGGTCTTCGGGATGCAGGGTGTCCAGCAGGCGTTCGCCGGCAGCCCGCGCCTGTGCGATCTTGGCTCCGCTCATGGAGCCTGACACGTCAACCACAAAGGTGAGGTCTCGCGGCATCGAAGAGGTACGGATGGCGGGCGGCGTGAGCGTGAGGAGCATGTAGCCCGCCTCGTTCGCCTCCGGCCGGTGTGCAAGCACCCCGGTGGATCCTGCCCGTCGTTCACCTGCCGGAAGCAGTATCACCACTTCCCGCCCCGCGCCTGACGCCTGCACCGTACGGCGATCGCCCCTGTCATCCACTTCCAGCCGGTGGGTCGGCGAGAACGGGGCGCGTGGGAACTCGGACCGGTCGTAGCTGAGCACGAAGGACGTGGCGCCCCCGGCAGGAGCACGCCTTACCGAGCCCGCGCGAGGTGCTGCATCGTCAGGCTGCGACTGACCGGCACTGCCGGCACGCGCGGTAACGTAGCCGATCCGGAGCGCATCACCCTCCAGCGGGATAACGGCGTCGAAACGCACCGTTACCTCGCGCTCCTCGCCGGGCGGGAGCGGGAAGATTCTCGCCCGCAGCATCCCCTGCCCGATCCATTCCACCAGGGCCGGGTCTCGCTGCTGCCTCACGATTGCCTCGTAGATGGAGCGAGCCTTGCCCGCATCCATCACCTCACCCGTCACCTGCTCTCCTCCGATCGTCAGCGCCAGGTCCCGAAACGCAGCATCCCGCGGAAGCGGAAACACGTAGTCCGCCTCGCCCAGCGCTCCGCCGCGATTGACGAACTTCTCGCGAACCTCCACGCTCAGCACACGCCCCTTCAAGGTGGCGCGCACCTCGCTCGAGGTACGCTCCACCCACTCCGCAGGCGGCCTTTCACACCGCGGCGGCGGGCAGGGCACTGGTTCACACCGCGGTACAGGGCAAGGGCGTGGAATCACCCTGCCCTGCGCCCCTGCGAGTGCAGGCGGTGCCAGCAGGATGAGCGTAGCGAGTATGGTGCGTGCGATAGCGTGCATGTTCGTCTCCGTTACGAGGTCTCTGTGGTGGAGACGTTTCCAAGCGCCGGACTTGCACAGTGCAATTCCCGAATCCTGCCTCCCTCCACGCGACCCGCCGCCAGCGGCAGGGCACGGGCATTGCCCTGTTCGCACCCGTACCAGACCACCAGACGGAGGGTCGATGACATCGAAGGCCAATGGCGACCGCCATCAGAAGGGGCCGAACAGAAAGAAGCGTGAGCCCGGCGGGACAGGCGCCGGGGCTGAGGCCGCGGAAGGGATACACTCTGCCAACGGCCGCTCCAGCACCGACAAGAGCGGAGTGGACACCGTTTCCAGTTCCGACGACGCGGGCTCGGAGCCGCTTCGGCACAGGAAGTCGAATCCGAAGGGTTCATACGGCGGAGAAGGCGGTAAGCCGCGAAAGTGACGGTTGCGCCAGCCCGGGAAGCAGACGCCCCATCGCTTCGCTACCTTTACCAGCCGGCCGATCGACC
>DATGOL010000173.1:0-4782 GCA_035306065.1 Gemmatimonadales bacterium
GCAGAACGTCACGCAGCGCTCGGGTAATGCCTGGGCGCATCCGCAGAGCACCACGGCCGGGCTGGACCTCAAGTACGGGCTGTCGTCCAACATCACGGTGGACGCAACCATCAACCCGGACTTCGGCCAGGTGGAGGCCGATCCCGCCGTGCTCAACCTCTCCGCGTTCGAGCAGTTCTTCAGCGAGCGACGGCCGTTCTTCATGGAAGGCACTGGCATTTTCGACTACCGCGTGCAGTGCGACGACATCGACACCGGCTGTACGGGCCTCTTCTACTCGCGGCGCATCGGGCGCTCACCCCAGCTGCTCGGCCGCTACGGCGACGACGGCAGCCCCACTTCCACCACGATACTCGGCGCAGGCAAGGTGAGTGGACGGCTCGGCAACGGGCTCTCGGTCGGGTTGCTCGAGGCGGTGACTGGCGAGGAGAGCGGGGTGGATCGTCAGGCCATCGAGCCGCGCACCAATTACCTGGTCGCGCGCGCCAGGCAGGAGCTGAACGGCGGCAGTTCGGACGTGGGCGCGATGTTCACCAGTGTGCATCGCGGACTGGACGACCTGAGCGATCCATTCCTTCGACGTACGGCATACACAGGCGGGCTGGACATGCGCCATCGCTTCGGCAGCGGAAACTACGAGCTGGCGGCGTCGCTCACCGGCAGCGTGGTACAGGGTACGGCGGAAGCCATTGCGCGCACGCAGATGGACGGCGTTCACAACTTCCAGCGTCCCGACGCCTACCGCTTCGACCCGAACCGCACACGCCTAACGGGCGACGCGCAGCGCATCTCCATAAGCAAGTTCGGCGGCGGCATAACGCGGTTCCAGTCGGTCTACCAGCGCTTCTCCCCGGACTTCGAGATCAACGACCTCGGCTTTCTTGCGCGCGCCGACGAACAGATGTTCCGCAACTGGTTCCAGCTGGCGTTCAACAGGCCGAACCGTTTCCAGCAGCGAGCATCCCACAACTTCAACGCCTGGGCGCACTGGACGGCTGACGGCATGCCCACAGTTCTTGGCGGCAATTACAATGGTCACATGCAGCTGCAGAACTTCTGGTGGCTGCATGCAGGCGGAAACATGAACGGACTCGGCCGGGTGTACGACGACCGTGCCTCACGTGGCGGGCCGGCCGTGCGCGTATCGCGTGGCATGAACGCGTGGTTCGGCATCGAAGGTGACACGCGCAAGCGCATTGCTCCCACGCTCTTCTTCGGTGCCGGCCGCGGCGACGACGGACATGGGCACGACTGGTACGTGGAACCCTCCGTGCGCTTCCGCGTTGCCAGCCGCTTCTCCGGTTCACTCGGCGCACGCTGGAGCGAGGTGACGAACGACAACCAGTGGCGAGCGAACTTCGGCGACCCGCTGTCGGACACCACGCACCATACGTTTGCGAGGCTCGACCAGCAGACGTTGAGCCTGACGGCGCGGCTGAACTACACGTTCACGCCGGACCTCACACTGCAGGTGTATGCACAGCCGTTCGTGAGCACGGGTGAGTACAGCAATTGGCGCGAGCTCGATGACCCGCGCGCGTCGAACTACGCGGATCGCTACCGTTCCTTCACGCAGCAGGGCGACCCCGGCGGCTTCCGCTTCATGCAGTTCCGATCGAACACCGTACTGCGGTGGGAGTACATGCCCGGTTCAACTCTGTACCTGGTGTGGTCGCAGGGCCGCGGCCGGCAGGATGAGGATGGCTACCAGTTCGACTTCGGGCGCGACCAGCGGGAGTTGTTCGGTGCGCACCCGGACAACACGGTGTTGTTGAAGGTGTCGTACTGGATGAACCCTTGAAAGGCACGGGTAACGGGGGAGGGCGGATGGGTGAGGACGGGTAAGGGGTGACGACGGACGGTTGACGGTGGCTGGCAGGAGCCGTCACCCGTCCGTCATCACCCCTCACCCGTCCGTCAGTATTCACCGTCCAGTGGGTGGGCATCACGCGTCGGTTGGGAGTGATGTCCCAGTTCCGGCCGTCCGGTGTCGTGAGGCTGACCGTGTTCAGGGCAAAGCGACCTTTGAACGCGCAGCTCACCAGGAGTTCGCCGGCGGGCTCGCTCAGCAGCTCGAGGGCGCTGGGGAATCCTGAGGAGCGGCCTTCGGGCCCTGGTGGCGGCGGCGTCGCTTTTCTGATTCGGAAGGTGTGCATCTCTGGTTGACGAGATGGCGGCTTGCGACCGCACGTTGATGCCACCGTTGAACGTTCCCGTTATACGGCACCCTCGAGGCAGCGTCAACACCCGCGGGAGGAAGGCGTCAACGCGCTCCGGAAGACGCCATACGCCGCCTGCGTAGCCGTAGCTACGCGGCCACCGGTTGCGCCTGTCCCGTTCCCGCCTTACTTGGTAGGTATCCGGCCCGCTTTCCTCTTTCCCAACCCGCTACCCGTGCGCGTTCTCCTCAGCGGCGACATCCACATCGGCCGCCGATCCTCACGCCTGCCCTCCGACGCCGACCCGCGCGCTACTTCCAGCACCGCGGCGTGGCACGCACTCGTCCAGTGCGCCATCGACCAGCGAGCGGACGTCCTCGCACTCAGCGGCGACATCGTAGATCAGACCAACGGGTTCTACGAGGCATTCGGACCGCTCGAAAGCGGGCTTCGGCGTCTTCGTGAGGCGGACGTGCACGTGGTGGCCGTGTGCGGCAACCACGACTATGCCGCGCTTCCGCAACTGGTCGGCGCTTTGCCCGACGGTCTCATCACGCTGATCGGTGCCGGAGGGCAGTGGGAGCGCCACACGATCGAACGCAACGGCGAACAGCTGCACGTGGATGGCTGGTCATTCAACGCGCCGCACGTTCGCCACGATCCACTCTCGTCCTACTCCTTCCCGCACTCCACCCACACTCCGGTACTCGGCCTTCTCCACGCGGACCTCGATCAGGCTGGCAGCATCTACGCTCCCGTCAGGCTCGCTGACCTCACCGCGACGCCGGTGTCGCTCTGGCTTTTGGGACACGTGCACTGTCACGCACTGCATAACGCCGACGGCGCGACTCCCGTGCTCTATCCGGGCTCACCCAACCCGCTCGATCCCGGCGAGCCTGGCGAGCACGGTGCGTGGATGGTGGAATTCTCACCGGGCCGGCCGGTGGAGCCGCGACTGGTTCCGATCGCCCGGGTGCGCTATCACACTCTGCAGCTCGACGTGTCGGACGTGAGCGACACCGGCGCGTTCCGCGAAATGCTTTTGCAGCAGCTGCGGCGGTCAGCCGAAGACATGTGTGTGGCGCCGCTCGAGTATCTCTCCATTCGCCTGCGCCTCACGGGTCGCACGACGTTAGGCCGCGAGCTGGAGAATGAGGTCCGGCTGCTCAGGGACGACCTGGACATGGAGTTGCAGGGCGTTCGCGTTCACGTGGAGAAGGTGGAGCTTCACGCGCGAGCGGCTCACAGCCTGGAGTCGCTTGCGGCCGGAAGCGATGCCGCTTCACACCTCGCTCGGTTGCTGCTCGCGCTCGAGGACGGCGCCGTGCCGGGTGAGTTCAGCCAGCTCATCGGCAGGGTGGAGGCACTGCCCGGCATGCTGCAATCCGAGCGGCAGTACGCCTCGCTGCCGTCAGTCCCTCACGATCCGACGTCCGGTGACATGCGCTCGATGCTCGCGCAGCAGGCCAGCCTGCTGCTGGATGCGATAATCGACCGCAAGGAGTCTGCGGCATGACCACCGGAAGCCCGCTGGTCCTGCAGCACCTGCGCGTGAGGCGCACACCCGGCATTGACACGCCGTTCGAACTGCACGGTCTCTCGGCCGGCATAAACATCGTGTACGGGCCTAACGGCTCGGGCAAGACGTCGTCCGCTCGCGCCATGGAAGCCGCGCTCTGGACATCCGAAGTCGATCACCGGAAGCTTGGCATATCGGCACGATACACACTCCACGGAGTGGTTCACGACATCGAGCTGGACGTGGGGCACATCTCGGTGCAGGTGGACGGTCGCGACGGCCACGCCCCGCTCCTTCCCGCACCGGAGCTGCGGTCCAGGTACAGGCTCCCGCTGCACGAGCTGCTGGACGCGGCAGAACACGGCCGGGACTTCGCCGCCGAGATCGCAAAGCAGTCAGCAGGCGGCTATGACCTCGCTGGCGCTGCCACTGAACTTGGATTTCGCGAGAAGAGCTCCGCTCTTCGCAACCAGGCCAGGGCGCTACAGGAAGCAAGAGACGCTCTCAGGGGCGCACAGGAAGCACAGGCCACCCTGCACGCGGAGTCCGCTCGCCTGAATGAGCTGGAAGCCGAGCGACAGCGGGCGATGGACGCCAGGGATCAGCTGCCGCTGCTGGATCGCGCGATCGAACACGCGGAGGCTGTGATCAGGCACCGTGTGGCGCAGGAAGGGCTCGCGGAGTATCCGGCGGTTCTGGCCGGATTGCGGGGCGATGAACACGACCGTACGCGTGAACTGCGCAACTCCATTGCCGTTGCCGAAGCCGAGCTGCGTGATGCGGGGGAGGCGCTGGCTGAATCGGAGAAGCTCGCTGCCACCGTGCTGCCTAACGGAGTGCCGGGTGACGAAGTGGTACCCGCACTGCGGGAGGATGCCACACGAATTGCGAAGCTCGAGCAGGTACTGTCCGGTGTCGAAGCTCGTGAGAAGGCTGCGAGACGCAAGCTGCAGGTGGAGCGTTCGCTCATCGGCAACTCCGTGAGCGACGCCATCCTCGCCGAAGCCGACTGCGATTCCTTCGGGTCGCTGCTGCACGAGGCACGCAACACGGAGCAACTCCGTGCGGAGCTGCATGCCCTGGAAGAGAGCATAAGGGTGTCTG
>DATGOL010000174.1:0-8542 GCA_035306065.1 Gemmatimonadales bacterium
GATCTGTCCTGGGCCCGACGCGTCCACTCGTCGTGCTGCACGAGTTGCACCTGTGCGGCACGCACCAGGATGGCCACGGCAAACAGCACGAGTCCAAGATGAATCAGAGTAAAGCGACCCAGGCGCAACATTCGTCAGAACTCCTGCGGCGCGACTGGTGGCGCCGCCTGCGACGGAGCACCGCGGCGCAGGATCACCTGCTCCGAGTCATGGGCGACGTGCAGCCCCAGGGTTCGTTCAGCCACAGGCGCGATCCGGGCGCGAGAGCCGAGCTCCCGAACATCCCGTTCCAGGGCGGACTTCCGGGCTTCGAGGGCTGCGCGCTGGCTGCGGAGTTCGTCCATGGCGTGCGCCTCGGAGTTGCCTATGCTCCGACGCCAGATAACCATGCTGGCGGCGAGCACGAGGACAATCAGGGCGAGGGCGACCGTGGATCGGCCGCGTCGCCTCACGCGGCGCGACGCCATGCCCTCAGGCGTGCACTCCTCGCACGCGGATTACGACCCCGTTCCTCGATCGTTGGCGTAACTGACTTGCGGGAAACCGAGGCGCCAAGCGCCACGTTTCCGCAAACACACACGGGCTGACGCGGCGGGCAGACGCACGGATCGTCCCAGTCGCGAAATGCGCGCTTCACGATCCTGTCTTCGCCCGAATGGTACGAGATGACAGCCAGAACTCCCGACGGCGCAAGGCGGTCGCGGAGCATTGGCAGGGCACGCTCCAGGCCATCCAGTTCGTGATTCACCGCAATGCGTACTGCCTGAAAGAGTCGCGCAAAATCAGCAGGTCCGGTGCGTGCACCGAGCGCTCCGCGTATGGCGCCAACCAGGTGATCGCTAGTCTCGATGGGAGCCTTCTCGCGTCGCCTCACGATTGCCCTCGCGAGGCGACCCGCACGCGGTTCGTCACCATACTCGCGGAACAGCTTCGCGAGTTCGGACTCGTGAAGTTCGGCAAGCAGCGTGGCAGCATCCACGTCTGCATCGGGGCCCATGCGCATGTCGAGCGGCGCACCCGGACGGAAGGTGAAGCCCCTGTCTGCGTCGTCAATCTGGTGCGAGGAAATTCCAAGGTCGAGGAGAATTCCGTCGAACAGGAGGCCCGATAGTTCGGGCTCACTGTCAACATCTGCGTAGTTTGCCAGGATAGCACGGAACCGTCCATCCTCCAGTGCATTGGAGAGCCGCGACGCAGCAGCTTCCAGCGCGCGCGGATCGCGGTCCAGAGCCACCACGCGCGCGCCGGATTCCAGCAAGGCGGCCGTGTGACCTCCGCCTCCGAGCGTACCGTCGAGCACCTGGCCAGACCCGCCGAGTAGCGAGAGAACTTCATCCAGCAACACCGGCGCATGGTATTCTGTGTCCCATGCACCGGGAGGAAGGGCGCGCGTCATTCTAAGTAGCTGGCTCCGCAATCGTCAAGCACGCGGCACTGCCGGCAACTGTCCCGATTTATCTGGGTTCTGCCCGGCTCCCACGGCAATCTGGAATCTACAACGGCTCATGCTCTCGCGGCCGTGACACGACGCACGCTGTGCGCAATGTGAAGAGGGCCCGCCGGCTGATGCCGGACGGGCCCTCTTCAGTTGAACGCTTTCTCGTGCTGCGTCAGTTGCCGCAGTGAGAGCTTACCAGGCGACCAACCACATCACGAATCTGTGGTATTGCTCCCATGAGCTGGGCAGCACTCTCCGGATTCGCACGTCCGCCGGCCGGAATGGCCGTCTGTGCTATGCGCGTGTAGTTCTGCAGCTCCTGTGCACCCTCGCAGCTTCTGGACTCCGCTACTCCGGAGTAGCTCTTGGCTACGAACTGGAAGGCCGAGAGGCCGCGGAGGAACTTCGCCTGGTCCGATGGAACAAGCTCGTCCGACAGTGCCAGGAACTCCTCTGCAAGCTTCCACTCGTGCGCCGCCACACTGTCACTTTCCGTTTCACGCTGGGCTGCCTGAATTCGCTGGGTACCGTATGCGAGTGCCAGCTGCGCAGCCGTGGCAGTGTCAGTTGCACCTGCCCGTCTCAAGGCAGCCGCAGCCGAATCGAGCTGGTTGCGGTCAACGAACAGCTGCGCCTGCAGCAGTCCGAGGCCGGACGCGTTCGGGTTGATCTGCGAAGCGCGCACGAGTGCGTCGGACGCCTGATCCAGCTGACCAGATGAGCGGTAGAACTGCGCCGCCACCGTCCACAGCGAAGCATTGTTCGGGTAGCGCTGCGTGCCACGAGCTGCTGCCTCTGCAGCCTTCTGAGGCTGGCTGTCAGCCGCGTACGCCCTGGCGAGTCCCACGTAGAACGTGGAATCCGTGGTCAGAGTATCCAGCGGAATCAGTCGCTCACCGGCGGCCGTAGCCTTCTGGTAGTTCTCGGACGCCAGGTATACCTTGAAGGCCGTGCTGAGCAGCTGCGGATCCGACGGATTCTCGGCCAGCGCCCGATCGATGATCGGTACAGCCGTTTCGAATCGACGGTTTGCGGCAAGCTCCGCCACCACTGCGTTCTGCAGCGTCACGTTGCTCGGATCTACCGAGAGCAGCGTGGTGAGTGCAGACAGCGCGTTCTCGTCGTCGCCCTTGGCCTTGTAGGCCTCATAGGCAATGGTGAGAGCAGGCTGGTTCTGCGGGTGGATCTCGAGGATCTCCGACGTCAGCGCAAGCAGTTCGTCTGGCGAAGCGTTCAGCTGGGACATTGCCCGAACTTCGCAGACCCGAGCGATGGTGGCGCGGGGATACTCTTCCTTGCCCTTGCGTGCTTCGATTGCAGCCTGCTCGAAGTTGGACTCGCGATAGTTGTTCACGCAGCGCTGCTCCGCCTCGAGCTGCTTGCGAGCCTCACGAACCTCGCGGCTGATCTGGCTCGCTGCGTCCGATGGCTTGGAAGCCTGGAAAATGCCGAGCGGCTGAGCAAGCTTGTTGTCACGCGTGAGTACGAGGCGGGCGGTTACGGCCACGCCGCCATTGGGCGACGGCTGAACCGATCCTTCCACGTACTGGTCAGCGCGAACGATGCGGGCCAGTGCCTGCGCGTCGTTTGCGGACAGCGCCTCGTCAACCGGATAGCCCGACTGCTCCAGCGTCTTTACGACGTCGCTCTTGGTGACGATGAAGAGCTGACGGCCATTGAAGTCGCGCTGGAGGCGATCCCTGACAGCGTCGGCGGCATCCACCGACATCTCGGGATTCTCAGCACGGAATACGGCCACCATGAGACGGGGCGTATCACGCGTGGGCACCCCGCGCTGCAGTGATCCCTGAATCTGCTGAGCATCTGCCACGGACGCGCCACCAAGTGTCGCAACCGCCGCAAGTGCAAGCGCTATTGTCCGATGTACCGGTGCCTTCACTTCGAAACCTCCGAGATCGATGACTCGTACCTTCCTGTAGGAACCACCAGGTCCAACATGACGGACACGAACCTGCCTATTTGAACCACCAATCCTGCCGTCGCCGACCGGATTCACTGACACTGGGCGAAGAGGGATTCGAACCCCCGACATCCTGCGTGTAAGGCAGGCGCTCTAACCAGCTGAGCTATTCGCCCGGCGCACTACACTCCCCGCCACCGCCGAAAGTCAGCCTCAGCAGGTTTGGGGAAGTCGTGAAACTCTCCTGTCAGCCGTAGAATCGCAAGGGTGGGGCCGCGGCGAAATGCCATTGGCTTCACCCGCACCCGACTCATGATACAAGGTCAGGGTGCTCTGGTTCCGGGATTAACAGAATTGTAAGGTTGGAAATCAGCTCCGAAGGATCGCGATCGGCACGAGGACGCAATATCCAATCGTGAGCAGAATCGGGGCTACGGTGATTCCGCCGCGAATCAGGTCAACGTATCCCAACACCAGCGCGAGTGCTGCCAGCCCCCACCACATGTAGGTGCGGCGCTTCGCGAGCGTACCCCTGTCTTGCTCTTGCATGGGCGGCATTGTACGCCATCTCCGAGCCCCATGTCAAGCTGAGGGGGAACCGGATTTCATGTCGCCGGCCCTGTCAGGCCGCAGGCGGCGGCGGTTCGCCCACTCCCTGTCTGTTTGCCTCCACCGCCAGCAGCAAAGCCACCAGCCAGCGCAGCGCGGCGGCTCGCTCCGCCTGCTCCGCCCGACTGTCCGCAATCTTCATTGCCTCCAGCTTTCTCCGGTCCCTGCGGCGGCGAACGTACCACACGGGCCCCACCAGAAGCAGTGTGATGACGCCAGCGATGGCCGCGTCACTCAGGACTGCAAGCGCTCCATAGCGCATGCGGACCCTCCGCCGCCAGTCATTCGAAATCGTAAGGGACGTCACTCCGTAAGCCTGCCGAACGGCACGCTCGTAGGAGCCGGTTTCCTTCCAGTATCGCAGGAAGAGGTCGAGCCCCCGTTCGGGATCACGGCGCGCATGTTCCTCCACGGCGAGCTGCGCGAGTGCATAGGCCGCCTGCGCGCGTGTGGCACCTCCCAGAAACCAGCTGCTAAGTGAATCGGGAGACGGCAGCGGGTGCATCACGAGAGCGACGTTCGCCGCTAGCACGTTACCCCTTCGGGCACCGTCGGATACGTAGCTCGCGTACCCCTCGTCGAACCAGCGAGGAGCCGGAAATCCCAGGTACTCCCGCAGCGCCATGTGCGCCAGTTCATGACGCAGCGTAATGGCCGGATCGCCGGCGGTTGCGCCACCGGCAGAGCTACCCCGAACCACTATTCGCCCTCGGCCTGGAAAGGCTACCGCAGCACCCCACTCCGGAACTCGAGGCCCCACCCACTCTCGAAAGCGGCGGGAATCGGGCGCGACCACAATGAGCAATTGAGCCGTCGGACGCGGCAATCCGGGAAAGCTGTCCGCTGCCACGGACTGATCGAGAAGCGAGCGCGCGAGCCGCTCATCCTGTGGGAACGCCACCACACGATAGCGGCCTCTCTCCAACACCATGGCGCGCGTTTCCGGAGTTCCGGACTCACGAAATGCACGTTCCTCGCCCTGCCAGCCCGGCCCCTGAAGCCGGAGGACGGTGTCCCGTGCGATCACGACCGACTGGTCGGCTGGAGGCGCGGACGCGTCCCCCACGCTCGCTACCTGGTTCTGTGAGCCCTGCGAGGCCGCCTCACCCGCCAGGATCGGAAAGACCGCGCAAGCAACCAGAATGCACGCGTCCAGCGAACGTCGCGATCGACGCCGTTTCGTCAGCCCGTTCGCGGTGGAGTCTCGCCCGCGTCTACCAGAGCGAGCATCTCGCCACAGCGCTTTCCCCATGCATTGAACTTGTTGGCCGCGAGGCCGCCGCGCCATGCCTCCCGAGCACCACTTTCGTCGCCGGCAAACCATGCCGCACGCCCGAGTTCGTAATAGGCCTCAACAAGATTGGGCCCAAGCTCAACCGCTTTCCTGAAGAAGGCAACGGCGTCTTCGTACATCGTGCGGTCCAGATACACGAGCCCGAGGTAGAAGTGTGCGTAGAGCGTGGCCTTCCGGTCGTTGTCCAGCTGGATGGCCCTCGTCAGGTGCTCGATGGCCTCGCCCCAAATGCCCTTCTTGAGGCAGATATAGCCCACATTAACCCGGGCCAGTGCGTTCTCGGGGGCTTTCTCCAGCACCTGGTTGAATACGAGCAGCGCGTCGTCGTACTTCTCCTGCGCAACCATCGCCCAGCCAAGCAGGGCCTCGGTGGAGGGCTCGCAAGGTGCCAGGTGCAGCGCACGACGAAGCGACTGCTCAGCCGCCACGGGATCGCCGGCTGCGATCTGGCTCCAGCCGCGCTCGATGAAGGTGGACGCTCCCAGGTGATCGGCCCTTACCGGCGTTTCGCGTGCAACGGACGCGACCGCCGCACGAGGCGTTCTCACGTCAGGCGCCGCCGGGGCTTCCACTGCGCCACGTTCGAGCACCGGCGCCGGCGGCGGCGTTGTTTCACCACCGCGTTCGGACGGCGCGTCGAAGCCGTTCGACTCCTCCTGGCCGCTTCGTGTAACCGCCTTCCACCTGCCGATCAGCGAGAGGATGTCTTCCTTGATCTCGCCAAGGGAGCTGAGCTCGCGATCAACACGCTTGTACAGCGCAATGATCTCGCTCTTGATCTCCTCCGCATTGCGGGGCGCATCCGGGGAATCCAGACGTGCACCGAGTTGGGTGAGTTCATCCCGGAAGTTGAGTGGCGCGGGGTCCGGCATCGTCAGGCTGATGTGATAATGAAAATTCGAGTCAGGATGCAGCAGCCAGCTGCAGTCGTTCGGTTGCCGAGAGCAGCCTATCCGCATCCAGCATTATTGCAATTCGCTCGTCGCGCCTGAACACCGCTCGCACGTATTCGCGGGACAGTCCGCGCACCAGCGGAGGTGGCGGCTCCAGATCTGATACCGGAACGCCACGCACATCCAGCACTCGATCCACCACCGCCGCCGTAAATCCGGAACCGGCAACGAAGATCATGATGCGTCGTTCCTCCAGCGCCGGAGCATCCGGAAGCTCCAGCCGGCGCCGCAAGTCCAGCAGTGGAACGGTGGAATCACGATACGGCATCATGCCGAGCAGCCAGTCGGGCGTATTGGGAACAGGCGCCACCTCGCGCAGCTTGATCACGCGGTCCACCTGCCTGACGTCTGCCGCGAGCAGGTCGCTGCCTAGCGCGAAGGTAACCAGCGGCACCGTCTCGACCCTGGCACCCGCAGCACCAGCTGCACCGTCGCGCGCCTTCTTCCCGTACACATGAAGTGATGAACTCATTCCACCACCGCCTCCGCATTGCCGAGTGCGCGCACGAGCCTTGCCGCATCGAGCACCGTGATCAGGCCTTCGTCGTCCCTGGCGACACCGGTAACCACGCGCCATGGATCATCCAGCGCAGGGAGTGCCTGCAGGTGATGCTCCTCGATCTCCAGCGTGTCCGTTGCTGCATCCATCGCTAGTGCGACTGACGAGCCCGCAACCGAGACTGCGAGAACGACGCCAACCGGCCGCGCGGCGGCGATTCCGAGCACCCGGGCAGGGTCATGAACCGGACGTCGCCCTCCGCGTACAGCGATCATCCCCAGCACCTCGGCGCCCGCTGCCGGAACTGCCGAAATAACGGGGTCCTCGATTATCTCGGACACAGCGTCGAGCGGCAGCGCAAACCGCTCCGCCGCTATTCGGCAGAGCAGCCAGCTTGTGGACAGGGTGCCGGATTCTGACATGCGGGTTCGGGGCTGGAGTTGGGACGGGCGTCATCCCTCGTTGACCTGACAGTGTTACAGGCCGGAAGGTCACGCATGCATTGCACCCGAAATCGCGCCGGCTGCGGCCGCAGAAATCTCCGAAAGGTGCCGCACTCCCTGCTCCCCCGTGGCTTGCGCTGCCGCTCGCGGCATTCCCTGCGCTATGGCAGTGCTCAGCGACTGACAGAATACGGAGCCGCCCGCCTCGCGGATTGCCACGAGACCAGCTGCCCCGTCGCGACCCATTCCCGTTAGCACCACTCCAACAGCCGCACGGCCGTAGTCCCGAGCGACCGATCTGAACAGATGGTCCGCAGCGGGCCGCACGCCCCACAGGGTAGGCTCATTCCCCAGCCGAATCACACGAACACCGTTCTCGGCAGCCGTATACATGTGCATGCCGCCGGGAGCCACATACGCATGATCCGCCCGCACCAGCATGCCGTCCTCGGCCTCCAGCACTCTCATTGCGGACATCGCATCCAGTCGTGATGCAAGGCTGCGCGTGAAGCCGGCAGGCATGTGCTGAACTATCAGCGCGGCTGCACCGATGCCCGCAGGGAGCGCAGGAACCACCTCCGCTAGCGCACGCGGACCTCCTGTGGACGCCGCAACGGCAATCGCATACTGCGCCACTTCACTGGATAGCGCCATGGCCAGCGGCGGGCGAGGAAGACGTGCGAGCAGTGACACGCCCCGCAGGTTCACCTCCGAAGCAGCATGCAGCGCCTGCAACAGCCGTTCGCTCACTCGTTCCAGATCCAGGCTGATCGTGCCCGACGGCTTCCTGACGAAGTCCACTGCGCCGAGTTCCAGCGCGCGCAGCGTGAGCTGCTCTGCGCCGCCCTCAGCGGCACTCAGAACCACGACCGGCCGTGGCGCCTCGCTCATCAGGTAGCCGAGCACTGACAGGCCGTCGAGCTCGGGCATCTGGAGGTCCAGGGTTACCAGGTCGGGATCGAGCCGGTGCACCTGCCGGAGCGCATCCATTCCATCTCGCGCCATTCCGCACACTTCGAATCGCGAATCGGAGCTGATGATCTCCGAGATCACTCGACGCATGAAGGCTGAGTCATCCACCACCAGAACACGGAGCGGCCGGTCGTTCTGCATAACGGCTGGACTAGAGTTCGGAATCACCACCGCGCAGTGATCGCACCAGGAGGCGGCCATCGCTCACTCGCAGGAACACACTGCGTCCGAACTCCCCGCCCACATCCTCGCCGTCAATGGGAATATTGAACGCTGCGAGCGCCACACGCGCGGCAGCAACGTTCCGCTCCCCCATGTTCACGCCACCTGACTCGAGCAGCTTTCCGAACATGCTTGAACCGCCAACAATGCGTGCGCGGGGTTGCCTGGCGCCGAGCAGGTACATCTTCCTG
>DATGOL010000175.1:0-11932 GCA_035306065.1 Gemmatimonadales bacterium
CCACCGGTACTGCCCACCGGGATTACCTTTCCAGACCAGCCACTCCGGCGTCTCCCGCGAGCCCTCGGATGATCTCCCACACGCTGTAACTCTGCACCAGAATGCCCGCACCAGCCGTTCAGCCCAAGTCAGCCAGCAGGCCCGCCTCCGGGGAAGGTGACGCACCCACGGTATACGTGGAGACGTACGGCTGCCAGATGAACGTCAGCGATTCCGAGCTGATGATCGGCAAGCTCGCGGCCACAGGCTATACGCCGGTGGATGCTCCAACCGGCGCAGACGTGATTCTGGTGAATACGTGTGCAATACGAGATCACGCCGAACAGCGCGTGATTGGCCGGCTGGGTGAACTGCGTCGGCACATGAAGCCCGGAAGCGTGATTGGTGTTACTGGCTGCATGGCGCAGCGCCTGGGCCCTCAGCTGCTGGAGAACGCCAGGCATGTAAGCCTGGTCATCGGCCCCGATGGCTACCGTGCACTTCCCGAACTCATCGAGAAGGCAAGGAACGGTGAGCGTGGCGTGTTCACGAGCTTCGACCTCGAGGAACACTACGAAGACTTCACCCCGCGCCGCTTCGATGGCGTGAAGGCATGGGTACCAGTGCAGCGCGGTTGCGACTATCGCTGCACGTACTGCATCGTTCCGTATACACGAGGAAGCGAGCGCAGTCGCCAACTGGCAGACGTGGTGCGCGAAGTCGAGGCAATCGTCGCGGACGGCATGAGCGAAGTAGTGCTTCTCGGCCAGACGGTAAACTCGTACAACGATGGCGAGCACGACTTCGCGGATCTTCTTCGCGCTACGGGAGCCGTGGATGGTGTGCGTCGGGTGAGATTTACCAGCCCGCATCCCAACGACTTTTCCGATAGGGTGATCGAGGCAATGGCATCCGTGCCCGAAGTCTGCGAGCACGTGCACCTGCCCATGCAGTCCGGCTCCTCGAAGGTTCTGAAGCGCATGCTCCGACGGTATACCCGTGAGGGCTACATGGATTGCGTACGGCGGTTGCGGGAAGCAATTCCCGGGCTCGGCCTCACGACTGACATCATCGTCGGATTTCCTGGTGAGACGGACGAGGATTTCGAAGAAACGCTGAGCGTGGTGCGCGAGGTGAAGTTCGACGACGCGTACACCTTCAAGTTTTCCATGCGCGATGGTACCCCGGCCACCAGGCTGCCTGCGAGCCTCACGGTGCCGGACGACGTGGCGTCTAATCGACTGCAGCAGCTCATTTCCGTGGTGCGAGCCGGCTCGAGGGAGCGCAATCTCTCGATGCTCGGACGACGCGAGGAGGTGCTGGTGGAGAAGGTGGCCCGGCGCGGCGAACTGCTGCAGACGAGAACGCGCGACTTCCGCACGGTACTGGTGCCCGGGGCCGAGTCGCTTATCGGGACCTACCTGACTGTAACGCTGACAGGCACTACCGGTTCGACGTTCGTGGGACAGGTGGCTGGACGCCGCGAGGGGCTGCCGCTGGCATAGGTGTAGCCCCCGGCGAGGTGTAAAGCGCGCATCGTGCGCTGCTCTCGCCCGCCTGGCCGCACACCGGCAGTGAGCCGCGCGGCAGCTTGCCGCCATTCCGCTCAACGACGAAACAATCCGTACCGCCGTGCGGCCGCGCATGCTGAATAATGCGGTGTGCCACTCGTCTGCATCGCAGCCATCGCCTACGCTGGCGGACTCGCAATCGCCGCATTCTCACCCGAACTGGCGAAGCTGTTTGCGGGTGCAGCCGCGCTGGCGGCGGTTGCGCTTGCCGTACACTCGCGGCTGTCCGCTCAGTCCTCTGCTGTAACTCAGCCGCGGCTTCCGCACACGGCCCTGCTCGCGATCTCCGCAGCCGCTTCTACGGTGATGTTGCAGGCGGGTACGCAAGACAAGGTATGCGCGTCCAGCGCGTACGGTGTTGACACACTGCACGTGGTGCTGCACGAAAGCGTTTCGGGTCGTGGACGTGTGCAGGGAACCGCCATCATTCCAGGCTCGGGCTGTCGAATCCCCGCGCGACTGTCGGTCCAGGAGGGAGCGGCTGGGGCAGGGGATGTGGTGCGGGTAAGCGGCGATCCGTCAGTCGTGAGGCGCTGGGGGCGTACCGCGTTCCGAATGGATGGAGCAGTGATCGAACCTGCCGGACGAGCAGAACTCCTGCCCCGGCTTCGCGCCTCCGCCCATGATATGATCGTGAGGCGGTTCGGCCCCGATGCACCGCTCGTGCTCGCCCTGGTTGCAGCGGAAGGACAGGCCGTGGACAGGGAGACACGGAATCGTTATGCAGACGCGGGGCTGGTGCACATCCTGTCGGTGTCGGGGTTGCACGTTGCGGTGATCGGTGCCGCAATCCAGCTGCTCGCCGCCGTAGCCGGAATGCGGCCGCGACCCGCACTCGCAACCGGTGCCATCGCGGCAGCAGTTTACGTGGTGCTCATCGGCGCACCTCCGGCTGCCGTAAGGTCTGCAGGAATGCTGTCCATGTCGGTGGCCGGCCGGCTTTTTCAGCGTCCTACGTCGCCATGGACAGGCCTGGGAGTGGGTGGCGCCGTTCCACTTCTCATCGAGCCGCGGCTCATATCGCACCCCGGCTGGCAGCTCAGCGTTTCAGGCATGGTGGGGCTCGTACTCGCGGCAACCGTCAGACGCAGGTGGCTCTCAGGGCGCCTCGATGGCATCAGCCTCACGATTGCAGAGTCGATTCTGGCTTCTACCGCCGCCACGCTCACAACAGCGCCCCTGGTGGCTTGGCACTTCGGGCGCATATCTCTGGCGGGACTGCTCTCGAACCTGTTTGCCGCTCCGATCATCGGCATTCTGCAGCCCACTCTGTTTCTTGCATTGCTGCTGGACCCGGTGCCCATGCTGGCGGCCTTCGTGGCGGATGCTGCGCGTCCGCTGCTGCGCGGCATGGACGCAATCGCCACCTACGCCGCCGCCGCACCGGGCGCTGCCTTCGACATGCAGCCGAGCCTTGCCGCGGCGGTCATCACTTGTGTACTGATTGCTGCGCTCATCGCCGCAGTTCAGGCCACGTTTCCCGGCCGGGCACTGGTGGTTGCCGTCGCGTCCATGGCGGCCCTGGTGTGGCTGCCTCAGTTGCCCCGGCTCGGCTTTGGAACCGCGTTTGCCGAGTTGCACGTGCTGGATGTGGGGCAGGGAGACGCCATTGCTGTGAGGACGCCGGCGGGCCGATGGGTGCTCGTTGATGCCGGTGCCAGCTGGCCCGGCGGCGACGAAGGGCGACGCACCGTGGTGCCCTACCTGTCGCGAAAGGGCGGAAGGATCGAGGCCTTCGTGCTGACACATCCCGACGCAGACCACGTTGGCGGCGCTGCG
The DNA here is from genome assembly GCA_035306065.1 of Gemmatimonadales bacterium. GTDB lineage: Bacteria > Gemmatimonadota > Gemmatimonadetes > Gemmatimonadales > Gemmatimonadaceae > JBBQHX01. Next base: position 3,330 of record DATGOL010000175.1, read on the forward strand.
GCCGTTCTCGACCGCCTGCGTCCCGACGAGTTCTGGGACGGCGCCTACGTTGCTCCAGGCACTCCGTATCGTGAAGCGCTGCGGGTCGCGCAGGAGAGGGGAATCTCCTGGCGCAGGGTATCGGCCGGTGACTCGCTTCTGCTCGACGGTGTCTTATTCAAGGTCCTGTCACCGGACCCGGCATGGCTCGCCGAGAACCCCGGGTCCAACGACGCCAGCGTCGTACTGCTGGTCCAGTTCGGCGCGGTTCGTTTCCTGCTTGTTGGCGATGCCGAAGCAGCGCAGGAGTCGTGGCTGGTGCGGCGGGATTCAGCGGCGCTGCGGGCAGACGTGTTGAAGGTTGGCCATCATGGAAGCAAGACGAGCACGGGAGCGCGATTTCTCAACGCAGTGAATCCGCGCCTGGCCGTCGTGTCGGTTGGCGCAGGCAACCGATTCGGCCATCCGGCGCCGGAAGTCGTGTCCCGTCTTACGATGAGAGGGATTCCCCTATGGCGAACGGACCGTCTCGGGCCGATAGTCCTGAGAACGGATGGCAGCGGCATCACGATCCTCGCAGACGACGACCGATGGGACTACTGACCCGGATCAGGCACGGACTGTTTGGCAGCAGCGATACGGTGCCCGGGCCGATACTGGAGAAGTGGCCGGAGTTGCACGCAATTCGTCTGCGTCGAGGCGGACTGCCGGTGAGGGTTGGCGGCTGGTGTCTCGGCCGCTCGACGGTTGCCGGTATAACGCTTGGAAGAACGGTGTGGCTTGCGCCAGGCATACACAGCGATCCGGGATTACTCTTGCACGAGCTTCGTCATGCACAGCAGTTTGAGGCAGACAGGCTGTTCCCGATTCGCTATGTATGGGCCAGCCTCACGAGAGGATACACCCGGAATCCGTACGAACTGGATGCAGTTGCGTACGCGGGCGATAAACTGAATGATGGCGCGACGTACGCTGATGCGTCGCCTGGCACTTCACCCGATCAGGATGGTCTTTCGTGGTCAGGCACACTTCCACGTCGGTCGTAACCATCGACCGATTCATTATCGAGCAGGAGCGGCTGCATCCCCACGCTACCGGCGACCTTTCTTCCATCCTCTACGACATAGGGGTGGCGGCAAAGATGATTGCCAACAAGGTGCGCAGTGCTGGCCTTATCGACATTCTCGGTTCAGCCGAGAATGAGAATGTGCAGGGAGAAGTACAGCAGAAGCTCGATGTCATAGCCAACGAGATCGTGATCAAGGCCATGGATCATGGCGGTCGTCTCTGTGGCATGGCGAGTGAGGAAGAGGAGGACATCATCCCGATCCCGGACAAGTTCGACTGCGGGAAGTACCTCCTGCTGTTCGACCCGCTGGACGGCTCCTCGAACATCGACGTGAATGTGCCCGTTGGTACCATCTTCTCTGTTCTCAAGAAGGTGTCGGACGGTGACCACGGAACCCTGGAGGACTTCCTCCAGCAGGGAAACCAGCAGGTTGCAGCCGGCTACGTGATCTATGGTTCCAGTACCATGCTGGTGTATACTACCGGGCAGGGAGCGCATGGCTTCACGCTGGATCCCTCGATAGGCGAGTTCCTTCTGTCGCACCCGAACATCACCACGCCGGCATCGGGCAGGTACCTCTCGGTGAACGATTCGTACGAGACCATCTGGAGTGAAGACGTGCGATCGCTCGTGCGGCAGTATCGGGGCCTGGAGGGATCCCGCGAACCGATGAACGCGCGCTACGTAGGCTCCCTGGTGGCAGACTTCCACCGGAACACGCTCGGTGGCGGCATCTTCTGCTATCCGCGGAATCGAAAGTCGCCAAACGGAAAGCTTCGTCTCCTGTATGAAGCCAGCCCGCTGGCTTTCATTGCCGAGCAGGCGGGTGGTGCGGCCTCGGACGGGCGACAGAGGATTCTGGACGTCCAGCCCACGGAGTTGCACCAGCGCACGCCGCTCTTCATCGGCAGCCGGGATGACGTTGCGCTCGCGGAGCGTGTGCTCGCGGCTGAGGAACCGGCTGTCGCTTGAACGGAGTTCCGGGCGCGGCTAACTTTCATGGTTTGTGGTACCTACCGCCAAGTTAGCCCGCCATGCCAACTTACGACTTTCGCTGTCCTGCTGGTCACCAGTTCGAGAGGTTCTTCCCGCGCATCTCGGATTCGCCGCGTGAGGTGCCCTGTCCGGAGTGCAACGCCACGGCGGAGCGCATGATCTCGGGCGGGGCAGGGCTCGTATTCAAGGGCTCGGGCTTCTACATCACCGACTACGGCAAGGACGGCAAGAAGGACCAGCGGGAGCGTTCTGCCCGGAAGTCTTCTTCCGGCGGTGCGTCGGAGTCCGCCGGTTCGAGCTCGGGCTCCTCATCTGCTTCCGGTGATTCGTCGGGTGGCGCTTCAAGCGGCTCCGGCGACAGCTCTGGTTCGGCTTCTTCCGGCAGCACTGCCGGCTCCGGGAAATCCAGCGGCGGATCCGGCTCCGGCAGCAGCACCGGTGGCGGCAGTGGTGCGTCGGGCGGCAGTACTTCAGGCGGCGGTGCCGCATGAGCGGCCAGGCGCCGCAGTCTCCAGAGTCACGAATTCGCGCGGCGCTTGGCACAGCCGCCATCTCGCTTGGCGCACCTGCTGATTTCGAGCCCCAGCTCGAACGGCCACGAGATCCCTCTTTCGGCGATTGGACTACCAATGCCGCCATGCTCCTGGCCAAGCCCCTGCAGCGAAAGCCAAGGGACATTGCGCAGGATCTGATTGATACGGCCGACCTGAAGTCGGCAGGTGTTGCACTGGCCGAGATTGCGGGCCCCGGTTTCATCAACCTGAGGCTGGAAACAGCAGCCCAGAACGCGGGCCTCGAGCAGATTCTGCAGCACGCCGATTCCTACGGCCGGCAGGCGACAAAGCACGACACGCCGGTGAACGTGGAGTTCGTGTCTGCCAACCCAACCGGCCCGCTGCACGTTGGCCACGGGCGACAGGCCGCACTCGGCGATACCATCTCCGCACTGCTCGAGTGGACAGGCTGGCAGGTGAGCCGCGAGTTCTACTACAACGACGCAGGTGTGCAGATTGCCAACCTGGCGCTGAGCGTCCAGGCACGCGTGAGGCAGCAGGCAGGCCTGCAGGCGGAGCTTCCCGAAGGTGGCTATCATGGCGCCTACATATCGGAGATTGCCGAACGCTATCGGAAGGAGCATCCGGAAGACTCCAGCGCTGACCAGCTCGACGAAGTGCGCGCCTTCGCGGTGGCTGCGCTCCGGCACGAGCAGGACCTCGACCTCCAGGCGTTTGGTGTGCGCTTCGACAGCTACTACCTGGAGTCGTCGCTGTACACGGACGGCAAGGTGGATGAAACGGTAGAAGCACTTCAGCACAGCGGTCACACCTTCGAGGAAGATGGCGCGCTCTGGTTGCGCACTACAGGATTCGGCGACGACAAGGATCGCGTAATGCGCAAGCGCGACGGCACATACACGTACTTCGTGCCTGACGTGGCCTACCACGTGACCAAGTGGCAGCGCGGCTTCCATCGTGCAATCAACGTGCAGGGTGCCGATCATCATGGTACCACCACTCGGGTGCGCGCCGGACTGCAGTCGCTCGGCATGGGGATTCCAGAAGGCTATCCCGAATACGTACTGCACCAGATGGTCACCGTCACTCGTGGCGGAGAAGAGGTGAAGATCTCCAAGCGTGCAGGCAGCTACGTCACTGTGCGCGACCTGATCGACGAGGTTGGTCGAGATGCGGTACGGTACTTCTTCCTCATGCGAAAGGGCGATTCTCAGCTCGTGTTCGACGTTGACCTGGCGCGGTCGCAGTCGGAGGAGAATCCCGTTTACTACATCCAGATGGCACATGCCCGCATGTGCGGCATCTTCCGAGTTGGCGAGATAGACCTGGCAACGGTATCTGCGGCGGATGCAGACCTGTCGCTACTCTCCGAACCGGCAGAGGTTGAACTGATCAAGGCTTTGCTGGATTTCCCCGCACTTGTGCGTGGTGCGGCGGAGTCGCTCGAGCCTCATCGTGTAGCATCGTACCTGCTGGACACCGCCCGGCTCGCCCATCAGTGGTATCACAAGCATCATGTGCTCGGTGAGCCCGATGGAATCATGAACGCGAGGCTCGTGCTTGCACTGGCGGCGCGGATAGTGATTCGCAACGGCCTGGCGATTCTCGGAGTTACCGCGCCGGAGCGAATGTAGGCAGCAGCGAAGCGTGCGGGTTGCGTCCACGTTGACGTTGAGCCGCCTGACGAATACCCGTATCGAACCGCCAGCTCATGACCGTTCTCGTTGTTGGATCCGTGGCACTCGACTCTGTCGAGACGCCCTTCGGCAAGGCAGATGACGTTCCGGGAGGCTCCGCTACCTTCTTCTCCGCTTCTGCAAGTCACCTGACGAATGTGCAGATGGTGGGCGTGGTGGGGAACGACTATCCCATGGATCGCCTGCATGCGCTCGCTGACCGCGGGGTGGATCTTTCGGGCGTGGAACAGGCCGACGGGGTCTCATTCCGCTGGCGCGGACGCTACCGCCACGATCTCAATACTGCAGAGACGCTCGAGACGCACCTGGGAGTGTTCTCGCACTTCCAGCCCGTAATTCCCGATGCATTCCGGGATGCACCTTTCGTGTTTCTCGCCAACATCGATCCGCGGCTGCAGCTGGACGTGCTGGAACAGGTGAAGCAGCCGAAGCTCGTTGCATGCGACACGATGAACTTCTGGATCGAGTCTCGCCGTCCGGAGTTGCTTCGACTGCTCGAGCGAGTTGACCTCATCACGCTCAACGACGCGGAAGCGCGTCAGCTCACGGAGCGAGCGAATCTTGTTCAGGCCGCCCGCTGGATTCTGGAGCGCGGCCCGCGGCATGTGATCATCAAGAAGGGCGAGCACGGTGCATTCATGTTCACGAAGGACACCGTTTTCTTTGCCCCTGCCTACCCGCTCGAGAACGTGTTCGACCCAACCGGTGCGGGAGATTCCTTTGCCGGCGGTTTCATGGGCTACCTTGCGCGCGCTGGCTCACTCGATGAAGGCACAATGCGTCGTGCCGTGGTACACGGTTCCGCAATGGGCTCCTTTGCAGTTGAAAAGTTCTCCATCGAGGGGCTGCTTTCCATTGACGACGACGCGATCCGCGAACGTGTTCACGAGTTCCGCAAGCTCGTGGCATTCGACGAGGAGATGCCAGAGTGAGTGATCAGGGCGTGCCGCTCGACTATCGTTCCGCCGGCGTGGACATCAACGCCGCAGACGATTCAAAGGAGCGCATCCGCAAGCTGGTGGAGTCCACCTTCACCGAAGGAACTCGCGGGGCATTTGGCGGATTCGGCGGGATGTTCAAGATGCCTGGCGACGCATCCAGTCCGCTGCTCGTTGCCAGTGCCGATGGTGTGGGTACCAAGATCAAGGTTGCCATCGAGTCCAACCGGCACGACACGGTTGGACACGACCTGGTGAACCACTGCGTGAACGACATCCTGGTGCAGGGTGCAACGCCGCTGTTCTTCCTGGACTACGTGGCGTTCGGCAAGCTGGAGCCCGCCGTGGTGGAGGCAATTGTTTCCGGCGTCGCAGCTGGCTGCCGCGAGAACGGTTGCGCCCTCATTGGCGGTGAGACTGCCGAGATGCCGGGGCTGTACACACCGCCTGACTACGACCTCGCCGGCTTCATCGTGGGGCACGTGGCCGAGCAGAAGGTGCCCGGAAAGGATCGTGTTCGCGATGGTGATGTTCTGGTTGGCCTCGCGAGCAGCGGCCTTCATACCAATGGGTATTCTCTGGCGCGGCGCATCGTTGCCGATCGCCTGAAGCTCGGCCATGAAGATCCCTTTCCGGGTGAGGATGGGTCAACCGCAGACGTTCTCCTTCGCGTTCACCGTTCGTACCTGCCAGTCTTGCGCGACGTACTGGACGATGTGCATGCAATGGCACACATCACCGGTGGTGGCCTGCCCGGCAATCTTGATCGTGCACTCCCGTCAGATCTGGACGCTGCTGTCAACACACGCAGCTGGGACGTGCCGAACGTGTTCCGCGTACTGGAGGAAGCCGGCAACGTTCCTCGAGCGGAGATGTTCCGCGCATTCAACATGGGTGTTGGCATGGTGGTGGTGTGTGACCCGAGCAAGGCGAACACAGTCATCGAAGCGAGCCTAGCGGGGGGGATCCCCGCCTGGATGCTCGGGCACATCGGTTCGGGCGCTGGTATGGTGAGGCTCGTGGAGGACTGATGCCCGCTCCTGCTTCGCGCGTGATTCGCGCACTGACCCTGGTTGCACTCGTTATCGCCGCTGTCGTCGCCCCGCGTACCGCATCGGCGCAGGATGCCAATGCAGCCTGCGCAGTTCAGCCAATGGTTGGAGATGCCTGCCAGAAGGCGCTCGACATCTTTGAGTTCAGCGCGCCGCAGCTTGGTGTGCTGCTGGTTGGCGGAAGCGCCACACCCGGCCAGTACCAGGCGCTTGGCGGCCTGGGTCGCTTCTCGCTCAACGTGCGCGCAACGGCAACCAGGCTGGACCTGCCTGACGAACTCGATGTGACAACCGGTGCACCGGTTCGCAGCACCATCATGACCAGCGAGCAGTGGGGTGCGGGACCGGCTGCCGATGCCGAGTTCGGAATCTTTGGCGGCATTCCCCTGGGCCTCACGCGCGTGGGTGCAATCGACCTGCTGGGAAGCGCTTTCTACATTCCTAGCATCGAATCCGATGACGTGACCCTCGATGTATCGGGCAACGGATTCCGCTTCGGCGGCGGCGTGCGAGTGGGCATCGTTCAGGAAGGAGTTGCGTGGCCCGGCGTTTCGGTGAGCTACATTCGACGCGGCCTTCCGGAGCTTTCCGTTCTGGCGGAAACGGACGCCGGAGATTCTCTCTCAATTCGCGATCTCTCAATGGACACTGACGCCCTTCGCCTGATGGTGGGCAAGCGTCTTGGCATACTCGGCTTCATGGTTGGTGTGGGGCAGGATCGCTACGAGACGTCGGCGTCAGTGAGCGCCAGGGTTGAGGAGATGGGTTTCGTGTACGAGCTCGCGCCGGTTGCGGTGAATCAGAAGATCACGCGCACGAATGTGTTCGGCGGTATCTCCCTCAACCTGCCGGTGATTCGACTCGTGGGTGAGGTGGGGCGTGTGAGCGGAGGCGATGTGTCCACGTACAACGAATTCGAAGCGGCTGACGGTGCGCGTGCGCGTACGTACATGTCCGTAGGGCTTCGCGCGGGTATCTGACATGAGCAGCGCGGGCGGTGCCTGACGACAGGTACGGTGTTTCGTCCGCGGATGCGCGCTTCATGCGCCGTGCAATACTGCTTGCGCGGCGCGGCTGGGGACGCACGGCGCCTAACCCGATGGTTGGCGCCGTTGTCGTGCGCGATGGAGAGATAGCCGGCGAAGGCTGGCACGCCGAATTCGGTGGCCCGCATGCCGAGGTAATGGCCCTGGCTGCCGCGGGCGAGCGCGCCCGGGGGGCCACTCTGTACGTCACGCTCGAGCCGTGCAGTCATCACGGCAAAACCCCTCCATGTACAGGCGCCGTCCTGGCCGCGGGTGTGGCTCGTGTAGTGGTGGCCGCTCGCGACCCCAACCCCGCGGCAGCAGGCGGGATCGAGCTTCTGCGAGCCGCGGGAGTGGAAGTGCAAGTGGGCACGTTGCAGCAGGACGTTCTGGACCTCGATCCCTCATTTTTCCACGATGCCCGCGGCGCCGATCGACCATTCGTCACCCTGAAACTGGCGCTGTCGCTGGACGGCGCCATTGCGGACTACACCAGAACGCGAGGGTGGCTGACCGGACAGGCCGCTCGAAAGGCCGTGCACCGGTGGCGCGCGGGTTCTGACGCGATTGCCGTTGGCATCGGCACCGCCCTGGCAGACGACCCGTTGCTCACCGTGCGCTACGGCCCGCCGCCAAGAGTACCGCCACTTCGTGTGGTGTTCGACAGGGAGTTGCGACTGCCGCTGACCAGTGCACTGGTTCGAACCCAGGATCAGGCCCCGCTGCTGATCGTGGCGGGTAATTGCGCACAGCCAATGCAGGGCAATCAGGCCAGCGAAGTGGTGAAGACTGACTTCGACAGTGGGGCTGGCCAGCGCGCGGATGCCCTCACAGACACCGGCGCCACCGTGATTCGCGCAGCCACACTGGGCGAATCGCTGCATGAGCTGCGGGCGCGGGGGGTTCGACACCTCTTCTGTGAGGGCGGGGCCGGGATGGCTGGGGCACTGCTTGCCGCCGGCATGGTGGACCGGCTCGTTATCTTTCAGGCTCCAGTACTGCTCGGCGCTGGTGCATTGCCCGGGTTCGGGAGTGCGCCGGCGGCGTCTGCCGGAGAGGCACCGCGATGGCGAGTCGTGGAACGGAAGACGTACGGGGCAGACTTCATGTCCGTATTCGCTCCTGCGGGCAGGGATGTGCAAGGAGGTTGAGTGTTCTCCGGCCTGGTGGATGACGTAGGTACCATCGAAAAGGTTGAGGTTACTGCAGCGGGCCGTGAGTTGACCATTGCCTGCAGTTACCAGGATCTTGCTGACGGCGAGAGCATTGCCGTCAATGGAGCCTGTCTGACGGTTCTGGAGCATTGGCCGGGGCGCTTCACCGTGGGTGCCA
>DATGOL010000176.1:0-26356 GCA_035306065.1 Gemmatimonadales bacterium
GACCCGACGGGTTTCCCCATTCGGCAATCTCGGGATCAATGCGTGTGTGCCACTCCCCCGAGCTTTTCGCAGCTTACCACGGCCTTCATCGCCTCCGTGTGCCAAGGCATCCCCCACATGCCCTTGTTCACTTGACCTCGTCTTCTGACGACCCCGATCAAGCGAAGCACGCGCATACACATACTTCAAATCCTCGGCTATATCATTGCCCGCCGCTACGCGACGAGCAGATGAGGATCACTTTCCCACGATCTACCTGATCCTTCACTTGTCAAAAAGCAGCGCCCCGTAAAACAAAGTGGCGCAGAGCCTCCTAGTATACGGAAACCAATCACGACAGTCAAGCGCTCTGAACACTAAATCATCAACCAATCCTCCCAACACATCCCAACACATCCTGACACCACCCCACACCCCAAAACACTACACCCAAATCGGACCACCCACCCCACTCGCTACCTTCCGATGAATGCACAACATGCCCGTCGCAATCGTCTCCAACCGCGGAGCCAGCCGCTGGAGCAATGGACACCCGTGGATCTACCGCAGCGACGTAATCCAACCCCCTGACGCCGAAGCAGGCAGCGTCCTCGTTCTCGGACCACGCGATCGCCCACTCGGCATCGCCCTCTGGAGCCCTGCCTCCGAAATCTCGCTCCGACTGGTAGACCGCAACCCGAACGCAATACTCGACCAGAGCTGGTGGACCCATCGCATTGCCGGCGCAATCGCACACCGGAGCCCGCTTTCCGAACACACCAACGCCTTCCGGCTCGTGCACGCCGAGGGTGACGGATTGCCATCGCTCGTAGTGGACAGATACGACGACTGGCTGGTAGTACAACTCTCCTCTGCAGGACTGGAACAGTACAGGCGCGAGATCGTTCAGGCGCTCATCGAGGTTGCGTCGCCTGCCGGAATCCTCGCACGCAACGACACCGCGGCAAGGAAGCGTGAAGGCCTGCCGCTCGAGACCGTCGTGCTGCACGGCAGCGTACCGGAGTCCATCACCGTTCGCGAGGCAGGCGTCAGCTACACCGCAGCTCCCTGGACAGGCCAGAAGACGGGAGCCTTTCTCGATCAGCGCGAGAATCGCATACACATGGGCAACCTTGCACGCGGTCGCGCGCTGGACTGCTTCGGTTACCACGGTTCATTCGCGCTGCACGTTGCCCGTCAGGCCTCACGCGTCACCACGATCGACATCTCCGCTCCCGCGCTGGATCGCGCCAGGCTGAACGCCGAGCTCAACGGGATCACGAACATACACTTCGTTGAAGCGAACGCGTTCGACTGGCTCCGCGACGCGGAACGCAACGGCGAGCAGTTCGACACGATAATTCTGGATCCGCCTGCATTCGCACGTTCGCGTCAGGCGCTGCACGGAGCCGTTCGCGGCTACCGGGAAGTGAACCTGCGCGCCATGCGACTCCTGGCACCCGGCGGCCTGATGTTCACCGCAAGCTGCAGCTACCACCTCACCAGGCCGCTCTTTCTCCAGATGCTCGAAGGCGCAGCGGCCGACAGCGGACGCCGCATCGCGCTGCGCGAGGTTCGGGGGCAACCGCTGGACCATCCCGAAATCCTCACCATACCCGAAACAGGCTACATCAAGGGCGCTGTGCTGGAAGCGACAGACTGAGATTCTCACGCGCCATCGGCAAGCCGGCAATTGCCAGTTGTGATAATGGTCCTTGCGCACAGCCGTACTGTATGTACGTTACGCCCACCGCCCTTACACCATAAATGCCGCAGCCCACTCGCTCACTCCGCCACGAGTACGAGTTGTACGTCGAGCGCGAGATCGAGGCGTACAAGGAGAGCGTACCACGCTCCGTACTCCTCGGCATCGGCGATGAAGCCGTGCGCTCACTGGGCGAACAGGCGCAGCTGGCACTCACCGAGATGATCCTCTGGGAAGAGGTGGACAGGATAATCTCGCGCCGCATCCAGCTACCCAACTACGCGGCCTGGCGCAGGCGACGTCTTCGCCGTCTCGCTGCCTATCGGCGCCCGGAACACTGGGGCCTCTCGCCGAACGACCCGCTCATGCGCGAAGTGAACGCCTCCGCAGACGGACACGTTCTGCTCAGCGCACCTCGCACCGAAGGATCAGCGTTGTACTTCGCTGCCCACGGCTGCTCCGTGATTGCAGTAGAGGCCGAGGAGGACGCTGCAGAACGCGTTATCGCTGCAGCAGGTGCGGTAGGGTTGAGCAGCAAGGTGACATCACGCGTCACGCTGCTCGATGAGTTCGCACCGGAAACACCACTCATGGCCGTGGTTTGCAGCACGGCGGCCTTCGCCCACCTCACGCCTGAAGCGCGCGCTCGCGCGATCGCAGTGCTGCAGAGTGCCACGCTGGATGGTGGCGTTCACCTGGTGGAAACGCTGGTGGCGGGCGACCAGGCGCTCACGCTCGACGAACTCAAGGAACGCTACCGCGGATGGCGCGTGAGCGTCCAGACGGACGGCTCGAACGGCCGCACCTTCGTAGCCCGCAAGGGAGCAGCCTGAACAGGCGACAATACCGCTCCGCCCGTGTCACTCCGACACCAAGTTGTCCTCTCCCGGCGTGTCATTTTACGACACTCGCCCCTGCCCCCATTGGGCGCCTTCCACATAAGCCGTTTGGCTGCAACGGTTTGCAACCTGCCTTCAGGCTGGCATCCTAGCTGCAATTAACGCATGTCCGCCCGCGCCGATCGTACCTCGGCGCACCGCACCCGACGGACCGTTCCCGTCGGGCGCGGGGCAGCTGCCGGCGGACAGACGGTGCAGCAGAGGAAGCAATGCGTCAGCCTGATGAATACACCCCGAATGACGAGCCCGTTGGCATCGTGATCTCGCGCGGTTCGCGTGAAGAGGCGATCCCGCGGTTTGCAGCATACGTATGGAGCGATAGCGACGAGTACGCCGAGCCGGTGGAAGTGCCCCGCAGCGCAGCGTAACGCGGCGGTCGCCAGGCGCGAAGCGGGAGCTGTCTCCCGCGCGAAGCTCCGGGATCTGCTCTCTGCAAATCGAAACCGGCTCCAGCACGATCAATCCGGAAAACACGAAGCCGCCGACGGTCCGTTCCCGTCGGCGGCTTCGTGTCGTTCAGGCATCCGGCCCTGGAATCAGACCGGAGCTATCTGCACATCAGGACTTCCCGGCCTTGCGGGCAGTGCGCTTGCGCGCTGAAGCCTTCCGTGCGGCCGGCTTGCGCGCTGAAGTCTTGCGCGCTGAAGTCTTGCGAGCCGACTTGCTGCTTGCACCGCGAGCAGTCTTGCGAGCTGCTGACTTGGTGGAGCTCTTCTTCGCGGTGGTACGCTTGGTTGCGCGCTTCGTCGCACGCTTCATGGTCAGCTTCCGCGTACCCTTCTTCGCGGCTGCCTTCCGTGCACCCTTGCGAACTGTCTTCTTCGCGGAGGCGCGCTTCATGGTGCTCTTGCGTGCGGTCTTCCTTGCGGATGCGCGCTTCATCGTGCTCTTGCGCGCGCCCTTCTTCACCATGGACTTCGCCGTGGTGCGCTTCTTCGTAGCTGTGCGCTTACGAGTGGTTGACTTGCGGGCGACGCTTTTGCGGCCCGCCTTCCTGGTTGACTTCTTTGCCATGGGAGGCATGGTCAGCTCTCCGAGCTGAGGTGAACCGCCCGAACGCTCCCCCGGTGGAGCGTCGAGCCGCGCCAGGCACCATTGAATGCTTGCCCGGTGCGCCGAGGTACCTCTCGGTACCGCAGCTGTTAGGGTGAGTGAAGATGTTCCGATCACTCACCACCGCCGATGCACTACCACGGCACGGGTATGCAGCTCCCGTGCGTTCTACAACCCGTTCATCGTTCCGGGCTGTCGCGTGCACACGCTCCTTCATTGCCTCACGGTGGACATTGACGAACATGCCACCGCCTGCACTAAGTGCGTGCGACACGCGTGAGGACGATCCTACCATCACTCGCGTTACGCGAGCGGACCCTGCACATCCCTTCAGGAACACCTGAAGGGATTTCGCACGCACGGAAACAGCACGTCGGCGAACAGAGTCGTGCGGGGTGAATGACACCCGCAATCGGTCAGATAGCGTCGCTCAGGCTGGTAAATGTGAAGTCACGTGCCTTTACCGGAGGCACCACAACCGCAAAGCCCACACTTCCACTCTCGCTGGCACTCACACGCTCCGGGCGGCCAAGTGTCTCGAGGTTGTTGAGCAGGAAGATGGGCGATTCGTTGAATCGCAGGTTCTTGATAGGACGCGTAACCCGTCCGTTTTCGATCAGGAATGTGCCGTCTCGCGTAAGACCCGTGTACAGGATGGTACGAGGATCCACACTGCGGATATACCAGAACCGGGTGACGAGTATGCCGCGTTCCGTGGATGCTATCATCTCTTCCACAGAGCTGTCCCCGCCACTCATCGTGAGGGTACCGGCCAGTGATCGCGGCTCCACTCCCTTCTGCTGAGCCCAGTAGCGATCGTACGACAGATTGCGCACCACCCCATTCTCAATCCAGACGGTGCGATCGATCGGCAGCCCTTCTCCGGTAAATGGAACAGACGGTGCTTCCGGCGACATTGGATCGGAGATGATGGTCACGCGTTCGTCAACCACACGCTCACCGAGTTTCGTGCCACCACCGGCTTTCGAGAAGAAAGAACGACCTTCGTCTGCACTGCGTGCATTCATGGCGAATGCCAGCAGTTGCACGAGATTGCCTACCGCTGTCGGCTCGAGCACCACCGTGTAGCGGCCTGGCTCGACCGCAACAGGATTCCGGGAACGACGCGCCTTGTCTATTGCGCGAGTGGCAAGCGCCTGCGGATTCAGCTTCGACCAGTCATGGCTCGTTGCACCCGCCCAGCCGGAACCGGTACCATCCGGAGTACGAACTGTCGTAGTGAACGCGGCACCGGTGGACCTGCCGTACGCGAAGAGGCCACGCGACGTAGCCACTGCCTGCGCACCCACCTGTGTTTCCAGGTAACCGGTGGAAACGAGCTCCGCTTCACGCGAAGGGCCCGTAACCGCAATCACCGCAGCCGCGCGTCCGCCAGGGTCCAGCGAAGCCGTGGAATCTGCCCACACACGCCCCTCCGCAATATTCTGCGGCCCGAGCTCCGGCATCGCTTCCGGGTCTTCCGGAGCCAGCCTTGCGAGTGCCTCCGCATTGCGCACCACCTCACGAAGACCATCGTCATCGATGCGGTTGGTTGTCGCTGATCCACTCCTGCGCCCGAACGTGGAACGCACCGTGACAACCGTGTTGTAGTTGTCCCCCGCGGTTGAAATCTGGTTCACCGCGAAGCGCGTATTCCCTTCGGAACCGCTGGAAAGCGACACGCGTGTTTCATCTGCCGTGGCAAACGACAGCGCCTTTTTCGTTATGGCCTCGCACTCGGCACGCGAAAGAACCCGCGCCGCCTGGCGCAATGAACGCGGCGCACTCACGCCTGCCTCCCGGTATTGATCACATTCACCTGACGATGACGCGTTGGAGGACATCCATGGCTGACCGCATTCGACTGCGACGGCTGTCCCTTCCCGTCGCCGAACGCTCCACCAAGCTCGTAGCTGCTCGCACCGCCGATCATGTCCATCGAGTTCCAGAATTCAGGTGTACGCATCTGGTAGGCCACGTCCTTCAGCATTCCCACAATAGCGCCGTTCCGGATCTCGTAGAACAGCTGACCACCGAACTGCGCGTTGTAGCGCTGCTGATCAATCGAGAACGAACCTTCCCCGACGATTGCGATTCCCCGATCGGTCGCCGCAATCATGTCTTCCCAACTGTGATCGTCCTCACCAGGCAGAAGCGAAACGTTGGGCATCCGCTGGAACTGAACGTCCGACCATGACTGCGCATACGAGTTGCCATGTGAACGAACCGGACGGTTCTGCTGCTCGTACCACCACTTCAGGTAAGGCGCCTGCTCGCGGGTTGTCTGGTAGTCGTCCAGCATCCCGTTGCGGATGATGTGGTACTCGTCCGGCTTCACACCTTCGTCGTCCCAGCCTACCGCCGCGAGTGAACCGGGCTGCGAACGATCGCCTACCACGTTCATGAACTCGGGGCCGTACTTCAGCTTCCCAAGCTGGTCTTCCGGTGGCGCAACGAAGCTCGTGCCCGCGTAGTTGGCTTCAAAGCCCAGAGCTCTGTCGAGCTCGGTGGGATGCGCAATCGACTCGTGGATCGTGAGCCAGAGGTGCGTCGGGTGCAACAGCAGGTCATACCTGCCGACATCTACGGACTTTGCCGAAAGCTTCTGCACCGCCTCCTCTGCCCACCGGGGAGCGTTCTCCACCAGTCGCGCTTCGAGCACGTGCTCGTAACCACGCCCCATCGGCTGCACATCGGTGGACAAACGCGACTGGAAGTCCGATGAATCCGCAGACACCGCCGTGATGTTCATGCGCGGCTGCGCACGATAGATGGTCTGCACCGTGAACGTGCCGTCCGTATTCGCGAACGTCTTCTCCTCACGCAGGAAGAACATGTTCGAGTTCACGAACCTGGCACCACTCACTGCCAGCGCAGCCTCGTTCGCCGCAAGCAGCAGCTCCACCTTGTCTTCGATGGCGATGTCGAACGGGTCAATCTGCGCAGGACTCCGCCAGATACCCTCCGGCGTTGCTTCCGCGGGCGACAGCTCCACAGGACGGATGAGCGCAGAACGATTCGCCTTTGCCTGCGCCGCAGCCTGACGCGCAATACGCGCAACCTCGTCACGGCTGACATCTGCACTCGCCGCGAACCCCCACGCACCATTCACCAGCACACGCACCCCGAAGCCGGTGGTCTCGCTGTCCGACAACCCCTGCACCCTGCGCTCACGCGTAGAGATAGACTGGCTGCGGTTGGTGCTGAATCGAACGTCTGCGTACTGTGCGCCCGCACCCTTTGCCGCATCCAGAGCCAGCATTGCCAGCTCCTTC
The DNA here is from genome assembly GCA_035306065.1 of Gemmatimonadales bacterium. GTDB lineage: Bacteria > Gemmatimonadota > Gemmatimonadetes > Gemmatimonadales > Gemmatimonadaceae > JBBQHX01. Next base: position 6,912 of record DATGOL010000176.1, read on the forward strand.
GTGAACGGATCGGCCGCACTGCTTCGGCTCTGCGCAGATGCCGAACCAAGCGGCAGAGCAGGTACCAGGGAGACAATGCCTGCCGCCGCAGCGGCTGCAGATGTCTTCTTCAGGAAGTCTCGTCGCGTGCTGCTCACACATCACCTCGAGAAAGGGCGTCATTCGTATTCGCGCAATAATAGGTTGCAGTACGCGATACGCGCAATACACAAGGCTCGGGACACGCACTGCCCGAACACCCGAATTCCCTGCAGCCGGCGTGCCTGACGTGCCGAATACCGCCCCCTGCCCTTCCTCTCGCGTTTCCTTCACACCAGCTTTCGCCTCGCACCCAAGCGACAATCGCGAACGGTGCCCCAATTCACCAGCTTCTCCATATCGCGCCATGCGAGCGCTCGTCAAGAACAGCGCAGGACCCGGCTTTTCCCTTGCCCACGTTCCCGTTCCCGAAATTCGTGAGGACGAAGTACTCATTCGCGTTCGACGTGCCGGCGTCTGCGGCACCGACGTGCACATCTACGAATGGGACAACTGGGCCAGCTCCCGCTGCAAACCTCCCTTCGTCGTGGGACACGAGTTCGCCGGTAACGTCGTGCAGGTCGGCCGGCTCGTCACCGACGTAGCCGTCGGAGATCGCGTCACGGCCGAAGGACATATCGTGGACGGACGCTGCCCCCTGTGCAGAACCGGCAACTCCCACGTCTGCCCACACACGAAAATCATCGGCGTGGACAGGGACGGCTGCTTCGCCGACTACATCGCAATGCCCGCCACCAACGTCTGGCATCTCGATGACAACGTCTCCTACGAGATCGGCAGCATTCACGATCCCATGGGCAACGCATTCCACACGGCGCTTGCAGCAACCATTCCGGGCTCCACCGTTCTCGTTACCGGCTGCGGCCCCATTGGCTGCTTCGCCGTTGGAATATGCGTTGCCGCCGGCGCCTCACGCGTAATCGCATCCGACGTTCTGCCGCGCCGCCTCGAACTCGCACGCTCCATGGGCGCACATGACATCGTCACCCCGGACAAGGCAGACGAGGTCGTCAGGCGCGCGACCGACGGCCTGGGCGTTGACGTCGTGCTCGAAATGTCCGGCGTTCCCGCCGCCATTCACCAGGCATTCCGTCTCGTCAGGCTCGGCGGACACGTAAACATGCTCGGCATTCCCTCACGCCCCATTGACGTGGATTTCGCCAGTGAAATCATCTTCAAGGGAATCACGGTCTATGGCGTAGTGGGACGCCGCATGTACGATACCTGGATCCAGATGCAGCAGTTCCTGCGCGCCGGAAAGTTCAATCCGGAACCGGTGATCACACATCGCTTCCCGCTCGAGCAGTACGACGACGCCATTGCCGCCATCAAGTCCGGCGAAGCAGGCAAGGTCGTGTTCGAGATCGGAGACGACGACGAAGGACCCGCGCAGTGAACGTCATCGCACCATGATCCACCCGCGCGCCGACATCTTCCGCATATTCCCCTGCCCGGCGCGCCCGCTTCCTGCATGAGTCCCCGCACACCACATCCAACACACCCCGCCCCATGTCCCTGAACGCCCCCTTCCACTCCGATTTTCGCAGCGACATCGAGCAGCTGAAGGCAGACAACGTCTACAAGCGCCTCAACTACCTGTCGTCTCCGCAATCAGCACGAGTCCAGATGGAAGGCCGCGGCGAGGTTCTCATCCTCTCCTCCAATAACTACCTCGGCCTCTGCGACGAACCGCGCGTGATCAACGCAGGCATCGAGGCACTCAGGGAGTTCGGCGCAGGAACGGGCAGCGTGCGCTTCATCTGCGGCACCTTCACCATCCATCGCGACCTGGAAAAGGGGCTCGCACGCCTGGTTGGAACCGAGTCGTCGCTGAGCTACGTGTCTGCATGGAATGCGAACGAAGGACTCACCGCCAGCATCGTGCAGGAAGGCGACTTCGTGGTGTCGGACGCACTCAACCACGCGTCCATCATCGACTCCATCCGGCTGGCCAAGTCCATCACGAAGTGCACCAGCGGTGTCTACAGGCACTCCGACATGGATGACCTCGTGGCGAAGCTGAAGGCCAACCGCTCCGCCAGGCGCCGTGTTATCTGGACGGACGGCGTGTTTTCCATGGAAGGCAGTATTGCCAGGCTCCCGGAGATCCTCCAGATCGCGCGCGATCACGACGCCATCGTCATCGTGGACGACTCTCACGGCACCGGTGTCCTGGGCGCAAACGGACGCGGCACACCGGAGCACTTCGGCGTGCTCGGCGAAGTGGACATCATCACCTCCACCCTGGGCAAGGCACTCGGCGGCGCAGCCGGCGGCTTCGTGGCCAGTTCCGACGCACTGTGCGACATGCTCACGCAGCGCTCGCGTCCGCAGCTGTTCTCGAACGCGCTGCCCCCAACCGTAGCAGCCAGCGCCCTGCAGGCCGTTCAGCTTCTGGAAGCCGAGCCGCAGAGAGTGACCCAGCTGCACGAGAATGCCCGGTACTTCAGAGAGGCGATTACCGAAGCAGGATTCTCCCCGCTTCCCGGCGAAACTCCCATCATCCCGATCATCATCGGCGAAACCGCGGACGCTATCCGGATGAGCGAGCTGCTCCTGGACGAAGGTGTGTTCGTTACCGGCTTCGGCTTTCCGGTAGTTCCCAAGGGCGAGGCAAGGGTGCGGTGCCAGATTTCCTCTGCGCACACGCGTGAGGATCTGGATTATGCAGTGGATCGCTTCAAGGCGGTGAGAAAGAAGATGGGCAAGAGCTAGAGCTGGGTCTGCGCTCGCGCAGTTACCTCCCTCCGGCCTCTTTCGTCCACAACCGGAAGACGCATACCAGCTTTCGCCGGTGTGCCGAGCGCTCTGGTGGCGCTCACTTGCCACCCTCTCGAGGTGTCATCCGACCATGTGGACCAATCGGACCAAGTCATTCGGCTTCGCGCTCGCCATTACTGCCATTGCCGCGAGCGCGGCGCTACCGTCGCAAGCTTCTGCGCAGGAGGCCGAGGGCGGCTTCGCCAATTCGTGGTTCTGGGGAGTCCGCGCTGGTGCCATGTCAGTGCAGACCAACGTCCAGGACGAATTCGCTCCGATGGGCGGCCTTGAGTGGCTCATCACCCGCGAACGTGTCGGCCTCCATATCGCCGTGGGCCAGGCATTCTTCAACGACATTGCCGTGGTGGTGCCGGACGCACTCGGCATGGCCAGTGAAGTGCGAATTCAGGACTACCGCGAGGCAAGTGCATCGCTTCTCGCATTCCCCGTGCAGTGGGGCGGCCTTCGCCCGTACGCCGGTATCGGACTCGCGCTCAACCTGGTGCGTCGGGCAACGCCGATTGGCGCTCCGGATGCTGAAACCATCGAGTTCATTGAATCGAGCCGGAGCACAATCTCCGCCAAGATTACGCTAGGCGCACAGGCTCAGTACCAGAACGTCGCCATCTTCGGTGAGGGTTCAGTACTGCCAACCAAGCGCGAGTTCCTCCTGAATGGCGAAGAGGCAGTGTTCATGATCAACGCCGGCGTCAGGTTCAACCTGGGAAGCGCAATCGAGCAGTTTCGCTAGGCGAGGATAATTTCGCCCGGGGCGTCGCTTGCCCGTGTCGCATCGGGTGCAGTACGGGCCGACAGGTATACCTGTCGGCCCGTACTGTTTTCGGCAAAATCAACAGCCAGCCCGCGCCCGCTGTTACAGCTCGGAATAGCGACGTGCCGGGAATGCAGCGGGCGTTCGTGATACCCAGGCATTGTCTCTCACGAAGTACCGGAGCGGCCAGTCAGCTGCCTTTCGGATTCCGATCCGCGGCGTCACCACCACCTGGTCATCGTCAAACACGTGCCCTCGGTGAATCCGCACGCTTCCGGAAACGAGCGACGTTGAATTCTGGTTCCGGTCAATCGCCATCGCTGCGCACAGCTTTCCCGGTCCGTTCGTGAGATTCGGTGTCAACCGGGCCGCCCCGCGCCTGTTCAGCATGACGTCAATGCCCTCGAGCGGTTCGAGAGCCCGCAACAGAACGGCGCCTGGCACTCCCACCGGCTGCGTGACGGCGTTGAGGCACCAGTGCAGACCATAGATCAGGTACACGTACGCTGATCCGGGCGCTCCATACAGCGGTGCAGTGCGATTCGTGAGGCCGGCCGCTGCATGACACGCCCCGTCGTGCTCGCCAACGTATGCCTCGGTCTCCACGATCATGCCGGAGGCTCTGCCATCGGACGAGTCGTTCACTAGCACGGTACCGAGCAGCTCGCGAGCGACCAGTGCAGTGTCTCGAGCATAGAAGGACGCGGGCAGCACCCTGCCGAAAGCGAAACGCCGCGCGAAGGGCGCGGCGTTTCGGGTATCAGTCACGTTGCTGACCTCGCGATGCGGAGCACGACGCGCGGCCCTCGAGCTTCTGTCGAGCGGGCAGCGAACCTCACGCCGCAAGCTTCACGAGGCACTCTTTCGAGCCCGCTTTCTTGCCGACTTCGCGGCGCGACTGCTCCCCTGCGCAGCGGAAGCGGAGGTGTCCGCTGCAGACTTCGCAGCGGGCCGGGACGCGGTTTTCGTTGCGGACTTCGAAGCCGACTTGCGACCAGCGGAGCGCGATGTCTTTCGCGCCGGGGGCTTCGCTGCCGTACCTGCTGAAGCAGCAGACGCGGCTGCAGTCGTGCCACTCGTTGAAGCGCTCGCCGTCTTCGCGGGCGATTTCCTTGCGGCAGTCTTGCGCGCAGCGGACTTCCTGGCCGTGCTCTTTCGCGCCGTCTTCTTTGCGGCGGCCTTCCGTGCGGCGGGCTTCTCCGCAGTATCGGCAGCCTCCTGCAAGCCGGTGGTATCGCTCGTGGGAGTTGTCGTTGCGGACTCGTCCTCGTCCACAACGCCAACGGAGAGCAGGTCCGGCGGCGGTGTGGTGGTGCGTGAGCGTCCTCGTCCGCGCGCGCCTATGCCGCGAGACGTGAGGCCGCCGACGACTGCCGGCGTTTCGACCTGCGGTGTGGAACGGGCAGCGACCGCCTGGTTGATCTGGCCGGCGATCGGCTGGGTGGACGGCGGAATGGAGACGTCGTGGTCGTCGCCGCGCTTGCGGAGGTCAACCACCTGCTGGTCGTGCGCGTCCTTGAGGATGCGCGGGAAGTTGCGTTCGCTGAGGCTTTCGCTGTCGCGGCCGAGCAGTTCATAGGCGCGGATGCGAACCTGGCGTGAGTGAACCGCGTCTCCGGAGTCACCAACGAGCGACTCCGTGGCCCGCCTTACGAGATCGAAGGCCTCGGCCCTCGTCAGGCGTTCGCCGGAGCGGCCGATCACCTCTGCCGAAACTTCGGGTGCTGCTACCTCTGCCTCTTCAACTGCAGCGGTCTCGCCGATCACGTCTTCGAGAGACACCGGCTCCACTTCGCCAACCATCAGCTCCGCTTTGCGATCTGCCAGCGCGGGACCACGACCACCCCGGCGCGGACGACGGCGGCGGCGGCCATTGCGATCTTCACGCTCTTCGTCACGTGCGCGTTCGCCAGTGGCCGCGGGCGCGGCGGCAGCTGCATCATGAGTCGTGTCCGCGGCAAGCTCACGAGTCGTGTCCGGAGTCGGTCGTCCATCACGACGCGCAGTGTCTGCACGACCCCTCGCTGCAGGTGCGGCAGGCTCGGTACCTGCGCCGACGGCACCTACCTCGTACTGTCCGTTCTCCATCCGCGTGAGAGTCAGCAGCCCTCGTGAGGCGGCTTCCTGGCAGAACCGCGAGAACTTCGAGAAACCAAGATCCTTCTCGTCAAAGCTCGGGTCGATGTCCTGCATCACCTGCTTCAGGCGGTCCGATCGCATAACGTCTTCCTGCTGCACCATCCGACGCATCGCCTCGGCCACCAGCTCCCACGGATCCTTGCGAACGACTTCTTCATCCGCCGTCTTCACCAGGCCCGCAAGCGCGTTGTAGCTGTAGTACTCGTCACAGTTCATCACCAGCAGGTCGCTGGACGACTCGCGAATGCCAACGCCGATCACGTACTTCCCATACTCCTTCAGCTTCGTGACCATGCTGGCGAAATCGCTGTCGCCTGACAGCAGGATGAACGTGCCGATCTCCGGACGGGTGAACACGAGCTCTATCGCGTCCACTGCCAGTCGGATGTCCGTAGCATTCTTCTTGGACGATCCGTATGCCGGTGCCATGATCATGTCGATGGACGACTCGGCGAGCGGTACCACGTACTGCGGATAGCGACGCCAGTCGGCGTAGGCGCGCTGAACTGCAACCTTTCCCTTGATTATGTCGCTGGCGAGAAGCTGTCTCAGCTCCGAAGCGAGGTCGGAGCGAATGCCCATCGTGACGTTGTCGAAGTCGATGAGCAGTGCTGCATTGGGAGCATGCGGGAAGCCGTCGTGCGAAAGGGCCTGGGGTCCGCGGTGAATGGGAGCCACATGGCTGCGGGAGACGGCGGGCGCGGCACCTGACGAGGGCCGCTGGGAACGAGGTGTCATGAACTTGCTGTAATCGCGGTGTGGTCGAGCGCAACCATGCGCTCGAGTTCCCGTCGCTTCACCTTTCCGCTCCCGGTCATCGGAAAGGCATCGAGAAAGCGTACGAGATCGGGAATCTTGAAGTCGGCCATCGTATCGCGAGCGAACTCCTTCAGTTCGTCTCCGGTGATGACTGCGCCTTCGACTGGTACGATGCACGCGCACACCAGCTCGCCCAGCACTTCGTGCGGCACGCCGATAACGCAGACATCGTCTATTCCTGGGTGAGCACGGAGATGATCCTCAACTTCGCGCGGGTATATCTGGTACCCGCCGCGCAGGATCGTCTCCCTGCTCCTTCCCACGATGCGCACGTATCCGTCCTCATCGATGATGCCAAGATCACCAGTGAGGAAGAAGCCTTCGGGCGAGAACGACCGGGCGGTCTCGCCGGGCATGCGGGCATACCCGCGCATCAGGTTGTAGCCGCGGACGGCAATCTCGCCGACCGCTTCCGGCCCGTGCAGGGCGCCGGTTATTACATCCACAGCCTTCACCTCGACACCCGGCAGCGGGCGCCCGACAGTGCCGATTCTCTTGTCCTCAGCGTCGGTGAAGCGCGTCATGCTTACTGTGGAACACTCCGTGAGCCCGTATGCAACCTGCACGTCGCACCAGCGCCTTATGCGCCTCACGAGCGATGGCGACACGGGACCACCAGCCACCACACCCGTACGAATGTGCGTCAGGCGCTCAGGCTGGAAATCAGGCTCCCGCATCAACATGTGATACATGGTCGGAACACCCTGGATTACCGTCAGGCGCTCGCTTTCGATGAGCCTGAGTGCACTCCCGGGATCAAACCGCTCCTGCATGACGAGTGACGCTCCACTCGCCATTGTACCCAGCGCCATGCCCACACCGAATACGCTGAACAGCGGCACGGCACAGAGCACCCTGTCTGCCGGTTCCATCTCCACTGCCTCGGCAGAACGCACTGCCGACTCCACGAGGGAACGATGCGATATCCGCACCCCCTTCGGCTTTCCCATGGTGCCCGACGTGTAGATGAGCGCCAGGTCGGAGTCGTCATTCAGCGAGACAGGTGCTGGATACGGACGCCCGGTTCCACTCGACACGAGATCCTCGAACTGGAATATCCGGTCGTCGTACCACAGGTCTTCCTCGCCCACCGTTACCACATACTGCAGCTCCGGCAGCTCGGCAATGAAGTTCTCGAAGATCGCAAGAAAGTCCACGTCTTCGAGGCGTTCAGCCGTTATGGCCGCGGTTACCTCCGCATGTCGAAGTTCATACTTCAGCGCATGACGGTTCAGCCGCGGATTGAGCGGCACCACCACAGCGCCAAGTCGCGCTATGGCCAGCAGCGAGACGAGCCACTCCTCGCAGTTCGGCAGATTGACTGCAACCCGATCACCTTCCTCTACGCCAAGCTCCGCCAGCGCTGCGGCAAGCGCTGCGCTGGCGGTATCTATCTGTGCGTATGTTCGCGAGCGGCCCCCGCATTTAACCAGCGTCCTGTCTGCATGCTCAGCGGCACGATGACCGAACACCCGGTCGAGGGTCCAATTCTGTGACATCAATCTCCCATTGCGATCGGGCGAACCACGAATACTACCCACCCGCTATCCCCGTGGAAAGCGCGATCTCGTCCTCGGCACCTCCGGCACGGTCACGTTCAGGCTACGACAGCCGGCAGGAAATGCCATACCCTACGGCCGGGACTATGACAGCAAGCAGGAAATGCCATACCATGCGCCCGGGGACTCGTGGCCGCGGCTCCGGTGTGCCACCTTACCGCGGTAGCGCCCGCTGCCGAACTCTCCACCCGAAACCCTTCCAGGGGCCAAACGTAGGGATCTGAAGTGAGACGTCTGGGGTTCCGTGCCCGCCTTTTCATCATCCTGTCGCTTTTTGCCGCGCTTCCGAGCCTCGTGCTCACGATCGTGTGGCTGGGCACATTTACCCAGGTACTGCCGGTGCTTGGCGGCACCGAGGCATGGGAACGCACGGCAGCAACCGGTGAGGTAGCCCTCGTTACCGCACGCAAGTACACCACTACCCCCGCGGAAACCGCCGCGCTCGACGCTCATGAACGCGAACTTGCAGCATCTCTCACCCAGGCCACCCGGCTTCGGTACCTCGCTTCACGCGCCGTTCCGGTAGCCGGAATACTGGCAGTTCTCCTTCTCGCGCTCCTCGTAATTGGCGCATCTCGCATGGCGGGCCACCTGAGCCGACAACTCTCCCGACCTCTCGACGAACTGGTTGGATGGACAGACAGCATTGCGAAAGGCGATCCGCTACCCGTAACGCCGCCTCGGCGTGGTGCTCCGGAGTTCGAGATCCTTCGCGAGAGAATGCGGGAAATGGCAGTTGATCTGGCTGCCGGCCGCGAGCGCGAGCTCGAGGTGGAGCGGTTGCGAGCCTTCCGCGACACCACCCGGCACATCGCGCACGAACTGAAGAATCCGCTCACCCCCATACGTTTTGCGGTTGCCCGGCTCCGCAAGGACGCACCTGCATCGCTGGCGGAACCGGTTGAGGTTCTGGACGTGGAGAGCGCACGACTCGAGCGCATGGCGAAGGACTTCTCCCATTTCGGCAGGCTGCTCGAAGGTCCGCCGGCTCCTGTTGACGTTGCGGAGCTCGTGCGGTACGCCTCACGTTCCGTGGTGCCGCCTGACGTCCCCCTCAGCGTGGATGTCCAGCACGACCTCCCAATGGTTGCGGGACACCACGATGCGCTTGCGCGGGCGGTGAGCAATGTGCTGCTGAACGCGCTCGATGCCTGCATGCAGGGCGCGGAGAACGGCCTCGCATCCGGCATCGCCGTCTCAGCATATTCACGCCCGCTGCACCGCCGGCCCGGTGTGCTCATCACCATCGCAGATTCCGGCGCCGGGATCCCGCCGGATGTGCTGGAGCACATCTGGGAGCCGTACGTAACAACCAAGCCGACAGGCACAGGACTGGGCCTCGCGATCGTGAGGCAGGTGGTGGCCGCACACGACGGCATGGTGTTCGCCGAACCGGAAGACAGTGGCGGCACGCGAATTTCGCTGCACCTGCCCGCAATTGACCCTCACCTCACGAGTTGACGATACTCTCGGAGCAAACAGTGGAGATCTTCATGTCACCATTCATAGTACCCGTTGGAGTGATGTTCGCCATCGCCTTCATGGTTGTGGGCACCACCCTGGTCAAGGCGCTTGGACGCAAATGGGACCGCGAAGCACAGATCGGCGTTCCACCCGAGGTGAACGCACGACTCTCACACATGGAACAGGCGCTGGATGCAATTGCCGTGGAGGTCGAGCGCGTATCCGAAGGCCAGCGCTTCACGACTAAGCTCCTCACCGAGCGTTCTAGCGCCCCTGCAGCCAGCGTAGCCGAGCAGGAGAGAAGGCAGGGGACAGGCTGAGATGATGTTCCAGCCAGCGATTCCCGCCCTTTCCGTGTTGACGGAGCCCGAGATACCGGGCACGGTTGTTCGGATACCTGCGCTCCAGGTGCCCCAGACACCGCAAACGCCAGAGACACCGGAGACACCGGAGACACCGGAGACACCGGAGGCACCGGAGGCACCGGAGGCACCGGAGCGGCCTTCCGGGGTGACCGTGCAGTCAGATGACGGCCGCACGATCTCCGTTGGGTCCGACGGCATCGTGATCACGAACGCGAGCACCGGCACCCAGTCCGGCGCGCGTGAGGCAACGCTCCCCGAATCGGTAATGGTGATCGTCTTCGGGTTTTTCGCGATGCTCGTTCTGCTGATCCTGGGAATCCCGATCGTACGCGCTTTCATTCGGCGAATGAATCGAGCACCGGTTGTTCCGATGGTTGCACAGGCACAGCGGGAGCAGGTACGCGCGCTGGGCGAATCCGTGGATCGTCTCGCCGTGGAAGTGGAGCGCGTGTCGGAAGGCCAGCGTTGGCTTGAACGCCGGCTTGCAGGCACCGGGGATCGTTCGGCGGCGGGCCATGACTGATCTCGTGTCGCTCGTTATGCCCGGCGCCACGGACGGGCGCTGATGGCCACAGTCCTCATCGTGGACGACGAGCCCAACATTCGCCGGATGGTGGGTGCCCTGCTCGGTTCTGAAGGCTACGAGGTTCGCGATGCGGCAGACGCCGCGAGCGGGCTGCAGCTCGCACGCGAGATCGTGCCGGACGTTGCGCTCATCGATCTGATGATGCCGGGCGGCATTGACGGAATGCAGCTGCTTCCGCAGCTCCGGCAGCTCGATGCGGAACTGCCCGTGATCATGATGAGCGGGCGCGCGGGGCTCAGTGACGCCGTGCAGGCCATGAAGCTCGGCGCATTCACCTTCCTCGAGAAACCGCTCACGCCGGAAGGAGTGCTCCTTGCCCTCGGCTCCGCCCTCGAGCTGCGCCGAGCGAGGCAGGAGGCTCGCGCACTCCGCGATGTACTAGGCCTGGCCGGCGACATGGTGGGCGATAGCCCGGGCATGAAAACCCTTCGTCAGCTAGTTGCTCGTGTGGCGCCCAGCGATGCGCGCGTGCTGATCACCGGTGAGTCGGGCACAGGCAAGGAGCTTGTCGCGGCTGCCATTCACAACCAGAGTGAGCGTCGCTCCAGGCCGTTCATTCGGGTGAACTGTGCGGCAATTCCACGAGACCTGGTTGAAAGCGAGATGTTCGGTCATGAGCGCGGCGCATTCACCGGCGCAACCGAGCGTCGCATTGGCCGGTTCGAGCTCGCACACACCGGAACTCTATTCCTGGACGAAGTGGGCGACCTGGGCCCGGAGGCGCAGGCCAAGCTGCTCCGCGCCATTGAAGCACGCGAGATCGAGCGCGTGGGCGGTGGGAAGCCCATCCGGGTTGACGTACGCATAGTTGCCGCGACCAATAAGGACCTGGCTCGTGCAGTGAGCGACGGGAGCTTCCGCGAAGACCTGTTCTTCCGGCTGAATGTGATTCCGGTAGACGTTCCCGCTCTGCGCGACCGGCCGGACGACATTCCCCTTCTGGTGCGCCATTTCTCCGCGCTGCATCGTTCACGTACCGGCCAGAGGCAGCCCACATGGTCTCAGGGAGCGATGGATCTTCTGTCACGCTACCCGTGGCCGGGCAATGTTCGCGAACTGGCAAACATCGTGGAACGACTCGCGATTCTTCATGCCGGTGCGCAGGTAACGTCGTCTGACGTTGGTGACGTGCTCACGCTCGAGTCGCGCGGCGCAGCAGGCCAGGCTTCACGAGTGACACCAACGGGCGGAATGGAGTCGCCTGCAATGGCTGCCACAGCCGCGCCTCACGATATCCCGCTGGTGGACCTGCTGGACGAGTACGAACGCGGGCTGATCAACCGCGCGCTGAGTGGCGCCGAGGGGAATATTGCCGAGGCGGCGCGACGGCTGCGTACCGACAGGCCCAATCTCTACCGACGAATGCGACGCCTCGGGATCGGCCCGGCCGCGTCGGACAACCTGGCAGCGCACGAATGATGGCTGGCAATATCCGACGTAGTGCCTCGGTGTTCTGCATTGGAGGTGCAATGCCCGAGCGAGGCGCATCCGTTGCCGGCATGCCGCGCTTGGCGTTCGAGCAGGCGAGCATGTACGTGCGCATATTGCCGCTTTGGCGTCTGGCGCTGCTCACGTTCACAGCCGTGCTTACGTTGGCGCCACTCGAGACCGCGTATGCCCAGCAAACGCCGCGCAGACAGCCCGTACCCGCAGAGGTACGCGCGGACGTTGACGCGGTGTTCAACTCGCCGCTAACCAGGCGTATCATCGGACCGGTAACCATCGGACCCGATGACTTCGTGGCAACCGATCTTGCCGTACTGGATGGTCCGCTGGTTATTCGAGGCACCGTTTCGGGCAGCGTGCTGGCGGTGAACGCGCCGGTGCGCCTGGACTCGGGTGCCGTGGTGCAGGGTTCCATCCTCATTGTTGGCGGCGAGCTGGAGCAGCGCGGCAACTCACGTATTGACGGAAGCGTGCGTGTGCACCCTGTGCGTGTGAATGTTCGCTGGGACGGCAGCCGCCTCACGCTACTCGGCGCTCCCGCGGACAGCGCAGTACACGCCGACGACCTGATTCCGGACTGGTTCGAGCGCATTCGCAGGCGGGACACTGGCGGCAGCGGCTTCACGATTACGTCCGGCGGTACCTACAACCGGGTGGAAGGACTTGCGGTTCAGGTCGGCCCCAGGCTGCGCCGTGCGATTCCGGGTGGCGGGCTCGTAACGCTGGAAGCGCTTGGCATTCTGCGGAGCGCTGAGTCCTTTCGGTGGGACGGAAACAACATCGGCCACAAGCTCACTGCCGTGGCGGATTTCGGCGGTGAAAGCAACCTGTCGGTTGGGGCACGCCTGCACGATGTGGTAGCACCGGCGGAACAGTGGATGCTTTCGGATGCCGAGGCAGGGTTGGCGGCGTTCCTGGGTCAGCGGGATTTTCGTGACCATTACTCGAGGCATGGCGGTGAGATATTCGGCGGGCTGGTGCATGGTGACCTGAAGGTGGATCTTCGCCTTACGAGTGAGCGCTGGGGTGCGCTGGATACTCGTTCGGTGCCCGCACTGTTTCAGGGATCCAAAGGGTTTCGCGCCAATCCGCGGCTGGACGCAGGGCGCGTGAAAGTGGCGGAGCTCTCCATGGGCGTGGACACTCGCAACCGAGCATTGAACCCATGGTCAGGCTGGTTCGTCCAGGCCAGCTACGAGGCAGGCAGCGGCCGCCTCACGCGCGAAACTGTAATCCCCGACGTGGCCGATGCAATTGCAGGCACTACCGACTGGGGACGTTTCTTACTGGACGTTCGCCACTATTCCAGGATATCACCGTCTGCACAGCTGAACGCGCGTGTAGTGCTCGGCGGCTGGCTCCACGGAGATGCACTGCCCTTGCAGCGCCGGTTTGCACTGGGTGGGCCCGGATCGCTGCCGGGCTATGACTTCATGCGCCCGGTGCATACGGCAGATCCCCTCACGTGCAGCACGGAGCCCGGTGGTGCCGGCCTGGCGTTATGTGACCGCGTGATGCTGCTGCAGGTGGACTACAAGGGTGAACTGCCGGCTCCTCGCTGGCCCACCATGGAGCAGTACGGATGGCCGGCAACCCTGCACTGGGTGGTGTTCGGTGATGCCGGACGCGGATGGCTCGTGGATCGCGGGCCGGCTGAGCTGAGCCAATCATCGTGGGGAATTCCTGATCCGGGAACGTGGCTCTCGAGTGTTGGCGCGGGCATCGAGGCGGGGGCGCTTGGGGTGTATATATCACGTGCCGTGTCCACATCGGGTAGATCACCGAATCTGTTCATCAGACTCGGCCAGCGGTTCTGACGGTGGGCGAAACGCGCTCCGACGCGCGCTGGTCGCGCTCGAGGTTCCGTACACTCTTACTGTTGGCAGGATTGCACGCCGTGTGTGCAGTGCTACCTCTCGAGTCGCTCGAGATTCGAGCCCAGGATCGCGCGCGACTCGTTGTGGAACTGCCGGAGAATCCCGCACGGCAGGGGCCATCGGTAAGTGCGGTGGGCATTCTCGAAGAGCGTCGGCTGCGTGATCACCTGCAGGCCGGCTTCCCTACCCGACTCAGCTACGGCGCAGAGCTCTGGTCAACCGGCGGGTTCGTAAATGACCTCGAAGGCAGCACGGACTGGGAAGTACTCGTGAGGTACGACAGGCTGGACCGCAGCTACCAGGTTGTTCGCGGCCGGGAGGGAACGCGTCCCGACGTCGTCGGTCGCTTCTCGACGCTGGAGGAGGTGGCGGGAGTGCTGGCAGCGCCGTACCGGCCCGTGATTCGAATACCGGAGCGCGGACGCAGGTATTACTACAACGTGACCCTCACGGTGGAAACGCTGTCGGCCAACGACCTGGACGAAGTGGAGCGCTGGCTGCGAGGTGAGTTGCGCCCTGCCATACGCGGCGACGCCAGCGCAGGCACTGCGGTAACACGCGGCATGCGCACCCTTATCGCACGCCTGATTGCGGGTCCCCAGAGAACCTTCTCGGAGCGAACGCCCACGTTCTTCGTGCAATAGGTGGCGCGGGGCAACCCGGCGCCCGGCGCTCAGACTGCGACGCGGCGCTCCAGGGTCTCGATCTGCCTCAGTACGTCGTCGCCATAGAACGTGCGTATATAGCGCGCCTGGATTGGCGTGAGGCGACGCACGGCCCAGCTGAGGTGCACGAAGTGCGGCTCAGCCGGCGTGGTGATCGGGAACATGTCTATCTCCGCCGGCAGGCGGTTGGACTTGCGCGTGTTGCAGGGGCTGCAGGCCGTTACAACGTTGGCCCAGTCGTTGGTGCCACCCCTCGACAACGGAATCACGTGATCGCGTGTAAGCGATTCGCGCAGCTTGAGCTCAGCACCGAACCGGCCGCAATACTGGCAGCGATAGGCGTCTCGGGCGAACAGGAAGGTGTTGGTCACCTGTCTGCGGAAGCGCCTGGGAACATGGATGAACCGCATCAGGCGGATAACCGCCGGGCGCGGCATCGTAAGGCGCGCAGAACACACCGGTCGCGAGTTCTCCGCCTCCACGATCTCGGCCTTGCCGTCGATCACAAGACGAAGCGCACGTCGAACCGGTACCATGGTGAGCGGCTCGTACGACGCATTCAGCGCCAGACAGCCAAGAGTCACGCGTCACCTCCATGCACCGCCCAATGCGGGCACGCCGGGGTTCGCGGGTGCATGTGCACACCGCGCCAATCGTCAGTGACCAACATTCGTGATCACCAACCTCTGCCCTGACAGACAGAAAGGTAGTGTACCCCGGTACGCGCGGCCAACTCCCCCGCGTACGCCCGGCAGGATCAGCGAACCCCGTCCGGCTCCGGCGGAATGCGGAAGACGTCCAGTGTATCCCTGCCGAGCGAGTCGCGACGCGGAGCCGTGCTGTCCGAGAAGAACTCGAACGGTGACGAAACCGGTACGCACGTGGCGATAGGCTCCGTACCCGGCACGAACCAGTCCGTGTACGCCTCCTCCGAGCACATCGGTCCTGCAAGCAGTCCCGATGCGGGGTCAATCTCGCGCGCGATCAACTCGTCCGGCCTGTTCCAGTCCGAGGGGGCCACCCCGCGCTGCTTGTAAACCTCTGTCATGAACGAGGTCCATGCAGGAGCCGCGAGCACACCGCCCTGCGCGTTTGCCTTGATCCGCTTTGGCGAATCGAAGCCCATCCACACGCCGGCAACGAGGTCCTCAGTGTAGCCGATGAACCAGACGTCGGTGCCGTCATTGGTGGTTCCGGTCTTGCCGGCTGCCGGATAGGTCCAGCCAGAACCTGTCGTGGCCCGATAGGCAGTGCCGCGCCGCACGACGTCGCGCATCATGTCTACCATGAGCCATGCTTCCGCCCGCGGAAGCACCGTTGCCACACGAGGCGCAGACTGCCACAGGATATCACCGCGCGAGTTCTCCACGCGAACGATTCCGAAGGGCATCGAGCGTACACCCATGTTCGCGAACGTCGTGTAGGACGCAACCATCTCCAGCGGCTTCACGTCGGCCGAACCGATGTGCAGCGATGGATACGGCGGAATCTCGGTGGTGATTCCCATGCGATGCGCCATTGCAATGACGCTTGACTCACCCAGCTCACGCCCGGTGTTGATAGCCGCAAGGTTCCTGGAATTGTAGAGGGCACTCCGCATGGAGATCCTGCCCCAGAACTTGAGATCGAAGTTCTGCGGCGACCATGGGTCTCCGCTCATCTGCTCCAGGGTAAGCGGCGTGTCGTCCACCAGGTGCGAAGGGGCATAGCCCCGCCGTACAGCCTCGGCGTACACGACAGGCTTGAATGTTGATCCCGGCTGTCTCAGAGCCTGCGTGGCACGGTTGAACTTGGAGTCTTCGAAATCACGCCCGCCAACCATGGCGCGAACCGCACCCGTTTTAGCATCGAGTGCAATGAAAACACCTTGCAGGTAAGGGGTTTCACCGCCGCCGCGCTCTTCCCCGCTAGCGATCTTCGCGATGTAGTCCTCATAGGTGGTGTGCCGGTAGGGGCCCAGCCTGCCACTCTCCACCTCTCGAAGCTGGCCCTCCAGCGCACGCTCGGCCGCAAGCTGGGCCTCGATGTCCAGCGTGGTGTAGATCTTCAGTCCCTGCTCGTACAGCTGCTGGCCGAAACGGTCGTCCAGTTCCTGCCGGATCCACTCCACGAAGTACGGCGCCAGGTCTCCGCCGGAGGTGCGACTCGCAAGGCGCATGGGGTACGCCTTGGCAAGGCTGGCCTCGCTGTCCGAGATCACGTCGCCCCGCCTCATGAGCTCGAGCACCGTGTTGCGGCGCTGGATGGCACGCTCCGGATACAGGCGCGGATTGTAGCGCGTGGGCGCCTTGGGAAGCGCCGCGAGCGTTGCAGCCTCGGCTGCCGTGAGTTCCTGCACGGACTTGCCGAAATAGCGCTGCGATGCCGTTTCCACGCCGTACGCGCCGTTGCCCAGGTTGATCTGGTTCAGGTACAGCTCGAGAATCTTGTCCTTGGAGTACTTCGCCTCGATCGCGCGGGCAACCTTCGCTTCCTTCAGCTTTCGAACGAGCGACTTCTCCCGGGAAATGCGATCCGGGAAGATGTTCCGCGCCAGCTGCATGGTGATCGTGGAGAATCCCTGGGCCAGGCGTCCGGCACGCACGTTGTGAAAGAATGCGCCCGGCACGCGAATCCAGTCGATGCCGGCATGGCCGTAGAACCGCTTGTCCTCGGTTACCACGAAGGCATCGCGCACGATCGGCGGTATGTCGTCAATCGTCACCAGCGTCCTGCGCTCCACACCGAGCTCGGTGACAAAGCGGCCGTCGGCGGCGTACATCTTGGACGTTTGCCGTGGCTGGTAGCCCTCCAGGATGTCAACCGAGGGGCAGGCGCCGCCGCGACACACCAGCGTCCATGCGCCAAACGCGGTTCCGGCGCCGAGTGCGACCAGGAATGTGGCCGTGAGAAGTACCCCGCGAACGAGTCGCGGATGGCGCTTCAGGAATCGGCGAACTGAGGATCGTTTACGTGCCACGGCTCAATCTGGAGGAACTGCCCTTGAGGGAGACCGACGATCGATCTCCCCCGCGAGTTTCTGGTTTGCCCTGCTGCGGCAGCCCGTTCGGGTAACCGCGGCGGTGAAGGCAACCAGAATCATACCCATTCAGGCTCGATTCGTTGCGCCTTCAGGCTGCTGCATATGCACGCAAGGTGCCCGCGCGGCAGTCGCGGCCTGATGCGTATAACCATGGACGAATTAGCTTCTGGATCATGTCAACTTCCACCCTGATGCAGGAGCTCGAATGGCGCGGGCTCCTTTTCCAGTGCACTGAAGGCGCCGACGAAGCGCTTTCACAAGGCTCAATAGCCGCCTACTGTGGTTTCGACCCAACCGCTTCCAGCCTGCATGTGGGTAATCTGGTTGCGATCATGCTCCTGGTACACCTTCAGCGCACGGGCCATCGGTCCATAGCGCTGGTGGGCGGTGGTACGGGGCTGATCGGTGACCCCAGCGGCAAGACCAGGGAGCGTGAGCTGAACGCGCCTTCCGTGGTTGCCAGCAACTCCGCCGCGATTCGCTCGCAGCTAGAGCGCTTTCTGCACTTTGACGGAGCCACGGGCGCGATGATGGTGGACAACGCAGACTGGCTGCTGCGGCTTGGCGCGGTTGAGTTCATGCGCGACGTGGGCAAGCACTTCACGGTCAACTACATGCTCGCCAAGGACTCCGTGAAGTCGCGCCTGGAGGCGGGGCTGTCGTACACCGAGTTCTCGTACATGCTTTTGCAGGCATATGACTTTCTGGAGTTGAACCGCCGGCACGGAGTAACGTTCCAGGTAGGTGGCAGCGACCAGTGGGGCAACATGACTGCCGGAATGGAGCTCGTGAGGCGCGTGAACGGTGCCAACACCCAGGTGATCACGGCACCGCTCATCACCACTTCCACAGGCGCAAAATTCGGAAAGTCCGAAGCCGGCGCCATTTACCTGGATCCCGTTCGCACGTCGCCGTACCAGTTCTTTCAGTTCTGGATCAATACGGACGACCGCGACGCGGGACGCTACCTGCGCTACTTCACTCTGCTCTCGCGCGAGGAGATCGAGGCGCTCGACGCAGAAGTTGCCGAGCACCCGGAGCATCGTGCGGCGCAGATTGCGCTGGCCAGGGACGTCACCACTCGCGTGCACGGCAGTGACCAGGCGAGGGTTGCGGAGGAGATGTCCACCCTGCTGTTCAGCGGCGGCGATCCCGCATCGCTTTCACCGGATGCACTCGCGGGTTTGCGTCGCGAGATCCCGTTTGCGGAGATCGTGAACAACGTTGGGCTGGAGGAAGCGGAAGCCGCTGCTCCCGATGTTGCCGCGGACATTCACTCGCTGCTCGTTGTCAGCGGGCTCGCCGCCTCACGCGGCGAAGCCAAGAAGCTGCTCAAGCAGGGCGGGGTTTACGTAAACGGCGCCCGGCGCGGAGAGCAGGAACGGTTCGTACTCGAAAAGGAACTGCTTGCAGATCGACACGTTCTCCTGCGAAAGGGGGCAAAGAGCTACGCCCTCGTTCGTCTTCGCGGTCCGGCCTGAACCAGCAGCGTGAATGCGGCTCCGAATTCTCGTCACCGACGAAGTGGACCCCGAAGGAGTTGCGCTGCTCACGGCGGACAGCCGGCTCGATGTTGACGTGGAACCCACGCTGCCGCCTGACGTGCTGCGCGAGCGGATAGCCGACTACGATGCAATCGTAGGGCGATCTGCCACACGCGTAACCGCAGGCCTGCTGGAGAGTGCTCCGCGGCTGAAGGTTGTGGGTCGTGCCGGCGTGGGAGTGGACAACATTGCGATGGACGTTGCCACGGCACGCGGCATTGCCGTGATCAATGCGCCGGCTGGCAATACCGTGGCAGTGGCGGAGCTGGTGATCGGGTCGCTGATATCGCTGCTTCGCCAGCTGCACAGCGCGAACGCGAGCATGCACAACGGTGGCTGGACGCGCAGCTCCCTGCTGGGCGGTGAGCTTGCCGGACGCACACTCGGC
>DATGOL010000177.1:0-3367 GCA_035306065.1 Gemmatimonadales bacterium
AAAAAAGCCTCACGCGGAGGCGCGGAGGCCGCGGAGAGAAGCCTGGCGCATGAAACTCCAATCGCCCTGCAGTGCTCCGCGGCCACCGCGCCTCCGCGTGAGACCGTCGTTTTCAACCTTCAGTGCGTAGTGGCCGGCACCGGTGAAGAGTGAGTAGATGGGAGAGGCAGTTACCAGTCCCTGATGGATCGCAAGTGAGATTCTGATAGCACTCGAGGGCGCTTCCGCACCGGGCTCCGGCGTTGGCGCCTCCTTGAAATGGCTCTGCCGCTATTCCGACGTGGCCGCTCGTTGGATAAGGCACGTACTCGCCTTCGAGATGCTCTCCGAATATCGCTTACACTCTGACAGGGGCTGGGGAATGGCATCAGGCTCGTCGCCTGCCTGAGGCAGATCTCGACGCTGCGCGCGGGATGACGGTCGTACCCCTTGCCAAATCCGGCTCCGCGAGGCACTTTCGCTTTTCCGCCTCACGAGCACAAATGACCACTTTCTATCTCTCCCTCGCCGCCATAGGCGTCGTGATCCTCGTAGCCCAGGTAGTGCTCGGCGCCCTGGGCGGCGACCACGTTGACCTGCCCGATGGCGCGGATGGAAGCGGTCATACACCCCTGGCAGAGGGGCTCGAGCTGCTGTCCGTGCGATCGCTCGCTTCCATGGCGGCGGCCTTCGGGCTCACGGGGCTCGCCCTGCAGTCAATCGGCGTTCCCACCCTGCTTTCACTGCCGCTGGCCGCCGGTACCGGGCTCGCCGCCTCACTGCTCGTGGTTCGCGTTCAGCGCGCGATGCTGAAGCTGGAGCGCGACCACGTTACCACTCCGGCCGAAGCAATAGGGCGCATTGCCACGGTGCACCTCTCCATCCCCGCCGAACGAAGCGGAACCGGCAAGGTGACCCTCGAGATGCAGGGGCACTTCATGGAGCTCCCCGCGCGCACGTCTGAACTGAAACCGATCCCGTCGGGCACGGCCGTCCTCGTCATTGACGTATCCGAAGACGGCGTGCTCGATGTCTCGCCCGCATCAGCCCTAATTTCGGAGTAGTCGCATGAATATCGATCCAGGATCCCTTTCCGTTGCCATGTACTCGGCCATCGGCGCGCTCGTTCTCTTCCTGGGAATGGTGGGTGTGTTCGTGTCGCGCTACAGGCGATGCCCCGCCAACCGCATTCTCGTGGTGTCTGGAAAGGTGGGCGGCGAGGGCGCTGCAAAGTGCATTTCGGGCGGCGGCGCCTTCGTGTGGCCGGTCATCCAGGAATACGCTTACCTCTCGCTCGAGCCGATCCAGATCAACATCCCGCTGCGCGACGCACTCTCGTTCGAGAACATCCGCGTTGCGGTTCCGTCCGTATTCACCGTAGCGATCGGAACGGAAGAGGCCGTGAGGCAGAACGCCGCCCAGCGCCTGATGGGGCTCAACCAGGAGCAGATCACGCAGCAGGCGCAGGACATCATCTTCGGTCAGCTGCGCCAGGTGATTGCGTCAATGCGCATCGAGGAGATCAACCGCGATCGCGATGCATTCCTGCACAAGGTGCAGATGTCGCTGGAACCGGAGCTGAAGAAGATCGGACTTGTGCTGATCAACGTGAACATCACGGACCTTCGCGACGAGTCGGGCTACATAGAAGCAATCGGTCGTAAGGCAGCGTCGGAGGCGGTGCAGCAGGCACGCGGAGACGTTGCCGAGCAGGAGAAGCTCGGAGAGGTTCGCGTGGCGGTTGCGGAGCGTGAGAAGAGCGTGTCCGTTGCGGAGGCGGTGAAGGAACGTGAGATCGGGCTTGCAGGTGCCGAACGTGAGCGCGCGGTGCGCATCGCCGAGCTGGCCAAGGAGCGGACGGTTGGAGAGCAACTCGCCCGACTGGCCCAGGAGGCGCAGATCAAGGAGGCGGAGCGTGAGCAGGCCGTTCGTATCGCCGAGTTGAACAAGGAGCAGACGGTAGGTGAGCAGACTGCGGCGCTGGAGCGTGAGGCGCAGGTGAAGGCTGCGGAGCAGCGCAAGCGTATTGCGGTGGCTGAGGCGGATGCGGCGGCTATTGCGGGTGAGACGTCGTCTCAGGCGAAGATTGCCGATTCACGTGCGACGCTCCGCGTTCGTGAGGCGGAGGCATACCAGCTGTCCGAGACGAAACAGCGTGAGGCGAGCGCTGCGGTCGTGGAAGCGGAGA
Organism: Gemmatimonadales bacterium; assembly: GCA_035306065.1. GTDB lineage: Bacteria > Gemmatimonadota > Gemmatimonadetes > Gemmatimonadales > Gemmatimonadaceae > JBBQHX01. The sequence goes on from DATGOL010000177.1 coordinate 2,168, forward strand.
ACCGTGCGCTCGCGCGTGCGGCAATCGCGGAGGCGGAGCGAGTGGAGCAGGAGCGTCGTGCGGCGCTGGAGGCACCGGCCAAGGCGGAACGCGCGCGCATTTTGGTGGAAGCTGCAGCTGACGCGGAACGCAAGCGCATAGATGCCGAGGCAGACGCTGCGGCAATCTTCCTGAGGCTGGATGCAGAGGCGCGAGGCCAGTACGAGATCCTGGCTAAGAAGGCCGCCGCGATGAAGGAGCTGGTGGAGGCGTGCGGCGGTGCTCGTGAGGCCTACCAGCTGATGATGCTGGAGCACCTGGACACCCTGGCGGAGACGAGCGCGAAGGCGATCTCGAACATCAAGTTCGACAAGGTTGTCGTGTGGGATGGTGGAACGGGAAGCAATTCCGGTGCGGCGAACTTCCTTAGTGGAATGTCGAAGTCATTGCCGCCGATGATGCATGTGTTGAGGGATGTGGCGGGTATGGAGTTGCCTGGATTTATGGGGAAGTTGGCGGAGAATGGTGAGGCGGTGGTTGAGGGGGAGAAGGCGGACTGAGACGCGTTAGGTGTCAGGGAGCGGCGGTGTACAGACGGCGGTGTTCAGTATTCAGAAGGCAGTATCTGGGTGAATCCCGGCGCAGGGAGGTATCGTGACAGTCAAGCGCATGGACAATGTCGGCATCGTGCTGGAAGACCTCGATGCCGCTATCGAGTTCTTCATCGAACTAGGGCTCCGGCTTGAAGGGCGAGCCATGGTCGAGGGCGAATGGGCCGGGCGCATCACCGGGCTAGGTACGCAACGTGTGGAGGTGGCCATGATGGTCACCCCCGATGGTCACAGCCGGCTCGAGATTTCGCGGTTCCTGGACCCGCCTGTGGTTGCCGATCATCGGAACGCCCCGGTGAACGCCCTGGGTTACCTGCGCGTCATGTTTGCGGTGGAAAACCTCGACGATACGCTCGAGCGGCTGGGGAAGCGTGGTGCGCAGGTGGTGGGCGAGGTGGTGCAGTTTGAGGAGATGTATCGCCTCTGTTATATCCGGGGCCCCGAGGGGATTCTGATCGGACTGGCACAGCAGCTGGAGCAGGAGGGGGCTCGGGCGGATCCTATGGGGGGGTGACGTTCGAGAGCTGAGGTGCTGGCGGGTGGCGATAGCGGGAGAGGAGGAAGGGCTCGTCGCGCCAACGCTTGAGCTCACCGGCGGGCGCTCCGAAAG
>DATGOL010000178.1:0-6515 GCA_035306065.1 Gemmatimonadales bacterium
AGGTGCATGACGCAGCTGTGATCGCCGTGCCGGACGCCTACCTGGGAGAGAAGTCGTGCGCGGTTGTGGTGCCGCGCGACCCTGCCCTTCGAGCCGCTGCAATCCGCGGCTGGATCAGAACGCGCGGGCTGGCAGCCTACAAGATTCCCGACCAGGTGGTGTTCGTAAGCGCCTTCCCGACAACCGGTGTGGGCAAGGTCAGCCGCAGGCAGCTGCGCGCCGCGCTCCGGGAGCAATTCTCCAGCGGCGGCGCTGCACCGGACGCCCCGGCCGCAGCGAGCAGCAGGTAACGATGGCCATTCCCCGAATTCCGCACTACGCACTTCCGGTAGCTGCCGAGCTGCCTGCCGCGCGTGTGCCCTGGCGCCCTGCTCGCCCGCGCGTTGCACTGCTGATCCATGACATGCAGCGATACTTCACGGACGCGTTCGAACCGGGTGCACAGCAGATAGCCTGCGCCACGGCGAACATCAGCAGGCTGCGTGAGCGATTTCGTGAGATTGATGCACCGGTGATTTTCACCTCGCAGTCCGGCGAACAGGATCCGCGCGATCGCGGACTGCAGCGCGATTTCTGGGGCCCGGGCATGTCGAGACGTCCCGAGCAGCAGGCGATCGTGAGCGAACTCAGCCCGCTGCCGCACGAGTCCGTTCTCACCAAGTGGCGGTACAGCGCATTCCAGCGTACCACGCTTGCCGAGATGATGCGCGCTCGCGGACGCGACCAGCTCGTGATTACCGGGGTGTACGCACACATCGGCTGCCTGCTCACGGCCGCCGACGCCTTCATGCACGACATTCAGCCATTCTTCGTAGCGGATGCAGTTGCAGACTTCACCCGCGAGGAACACCTGCAGGCAGTGAATTACGCCGCAGGGTGCTGTGCTGTGCCAACTACCACTGATTGTCTTCTGAACGAGCTGTGACCGAATACGTCAGGACTGACACGCCGGAATCCAGCGGACCGCTCAGCCGGGAACGGCTGCGCGCCGATATAGCTGCAACCATCCAGGTGGACCCGCAGGAGATCGAGTACGACGACAACCTTCTGGACCTGGGCCTCGACTCCATTCGCCTGATGATCCTCGTGGATCGCTGGGCAAAGGAAGGTGCGGCGGTAGAGTTCGGGGCACTCGCCGAGCGGCCTACCGTGGAGCACTGGTGGACTCTCGTGTCGCAGGCTCTGGGGAGCGAAGGAAGCAGTAATGCCTGACGCGGTGATGGATGCCGTACTGAAGCGGGCCGGTTCGCCGAGCGCGCCAGCCTGGCCTGACGAGGGCCTGGCCATGCCCGAGGCGCAGCTCGGACTCTGGTATGCACAGCGCCTGGATCCTGCCAACCCGGTGTTCAACACCGCGCACTACGTTGAGCTGCACGGCGAACTCAACGTACCCGCACTTGCCGCGGCAGTACGCGACGCCATGCTCGAGGCAGACGGCATGTCCGTTCGCGTGGGCGTGGACAGCGGCGAGCCACGCCTGCTGCCTGACCCGAACGGGCCCGCCGAACTCGAAGTGGTTCACCTGGCCGATGCGCCGGATCCGGTACGCACGGCCAGGCAGCTCATGCGCGATGACCTGCGCACACCAGTAGACCCCTCCACCGGCGGGCTCGTTGCACAACGCCTCTACGTTGTGGGAACCGATCACCACCTTTGGTACCAGCGCATTCACCACCTGGTGGTGGATGCGTACGGCAGTGCACTGCTCACCTACCGCATAAGCGAGCTGTACGCCTCGTACGCAGGCGGCACGCCAACGGCCGGCACTCGCCTGCCTCCATTTGCGGCAGTCGTCGCAGAAGACGCCGAGTATCGCGATTCGGGGCGTCGTGAGGCGGACAGGGACTTCTGGATGAGCGAGCTCGCAGCCCACGGCGAAGCACCGCGACTCTCCACCGGCACTCCGGTTTCCGCACACGAATACCTGCAGCATTCGTCCAGCCTGCCGGCGGAGCTGCCAGCTGCACTGCACGCGCTTGCCGACGAAGCCCGCGTCGGCTGGCCGGACGTTCTCGTTGCACTCACGGCCGCGTACATCGCACGCCACGTGGCGTCGGACAACGTGGTGTTGGGCGTTCCATCCATGAACAGGATGGGGAGCGCTGCCGCACGAGTGCCCGGAATGCTCATGAACGTTCTTCCGATGCCCGCAACCATCGACGAAGACGTTCTCGTTACCTCCTTCGTGGCAGGCTTCGCCCGGCGCATGCGCGTTGCTCGCAGGCACGGCCGCTATCGCGCAGAGCAGCTGCGACGCGACCTGGGACTCGTGGGGTACGACCGCTGGCTGCACGGACCAATCGTGAACGTGGTTCCCTTCGATGTCGCTCCCGTGCTGTCCGGCCTCTCCACTCGGCTGCACATACTTGCAACCGGCCCGGTGGACGACCTCACGATCAGCATGCGCGGCGACAGCACGGGCCATGACATGCGGCTGGAGATAGACGCCAACCCCCTGCTTTACGACATGCAGGACCTGGAGGCGCACGCATCACGACTGACGTATTTCCTCCAGGCAGCGATCGGCGCCGAGCGCCTTGCAGACGTACCCACGCTCCTGCCCGATGAGTACGAGCACTGGGTAGTGCGCGTGAACGACACGCAGCACGCGGTTCAGGACACCACGCTTTCGGCGCTCATGGAGAGCACCATGCAGCGCACCCCGGATGCGCCCGCGGTGATCGACGGAGCCCGCACGCTTTCGTACGCCGAACTGGATTCCCAAAGCGCTGAACTCGCGGGCCGGCTTGCCTCTGCCGGCGTGACGCGCGGCGACATCGTTGCAGTTGCCATGGACCGTTCGGCAGAGTTGCTGGTTGCGCTGGTGGCAGTGTTGCGGGCGGGTGCGGCATATCTGCCCATTGACGTTGAGCACCCTCCGCTGCGCAATGCGCGCGTACTCGCATCCGCGAATCCTCGGCTGGCGATCGTTGACAGCACGGGCAGAAATGCGCTGCCACCGAACGCTGTTTCAGTGCTCGACCCCTGGAGCAACGAGAGCTCGAGCGCTGCGAGCCGCGACATGGAACCCGCCCTGGATGCCGCCAGCGACGGCGTGCCCTTCGATGACCTGCGCGCCACCGGCGAGGTAATGGAGCAGCCGGAACCGGGCGACCTGGCGTACGTGATCTACACCTCAGGCTCCACCGGTGAGCCGAAGGGCGTGATGGTGGAGCACCGCGCGATAGTGAATCGCCTTGAGTGGATGCGTTCGCAGTACGACATGAAGCCTGACGATCGCATACTGCTCAAGACTCCCACCACCTTTGACGTTTCGGTGTGGGAGCTCTTCCTCCCGTTCATCTCCGGTGCCGCACTCGTTGTCACGCCGCCGGGTGCCCATCGCGATCCGGCTCAGATTTGCGCGCTGGTCCGAGAGCATGGCATTACCACGATGCACTTCGTGCCGTCCATGCTTGCCGTGGTGCTGGACGATCCTGCATCGGCCGGGCTCGAGCTACGCCGCGTTATATGCAGTGGTGAGGCCCTCCCGGCCGCTTTGAGGGATCGCTTTCACGAACATGTGGATGCGGAGCTGCACAACCTGTATGGTCCCACCGAAGCGGCCGTGGACGTCACCTTCTGGGATGCATCGAAGGGAGACGAATCCAACCCGATTCCCATAGGGTTCCCGGTGTGGAATACGCAGCTCTACGTGCTTGACGCGCGGTTGCGTCCCGTGCCACCGGGAGTGCCTGGCGAGTTGTACCTCGCGGGCGTGCAGCTGGCGCGCGGGTACGTTGCGCGACCGGACCTCACGGCTGAGCGGTTCGTGCCGAATCCGTTCGGAGCGCCGGGCGAGCGAATGTATCGCACGGGCGACATGGCCCGCTGGCGGCAGGATGGAGCGGTGGAGTTCCTGGGACGAGCAGACCACCAGGTGAAGCTGCGCGGCCAGCGAATCGAGCCTGGAGAGGTTGAAGCGGCGATCGTGAGCCTGGAGCCGGTGGCGCAGGCGGCAGTGGTACTGCGCGAAGACAGGCCGGGCGACGCGAGGCTGGTGGCGTACGTGGTGCCTGCAGTCCCTGATGCTGAGCTGGACACCTCTGCACTGCGTACGGAGCTGGCAGCACAGCTCACGGAAGCCATGATGCCCTCGGCGTTCGTGGTTCTGCGTGAGTTGCCGCTAACGTCCAGCGGCAAGCTGGATCGCCGGTCGTTGCCGGTGCCGGAGATCTCCACGGAAATGAGTGGCAGGCAGCCTGAAACGGAAATCGAAAAGCGGGTTGCAGATGCCTTTGCGAACGCGCTCGGTGTTCCGGTGGAATCAGTTGGTGCGGACGACGACTTCTTTGCGCTTGGCGGTCACTCGCTGCTGGCAGCGAGGGTATCCACCCAGCTTCGCGCCCTGGTTTCGCGCGACGTTGGGCTCGGCGCGCTCTTCGCCCATCCAACGGTTTCCAGGCTGGCGGCGCACCTGGAAGCCGTTGCCGGGCGGGACGGCAGCATGCGCGACCTTGGCCTGGGCCAGCTGATCAATCTTTCCGCCAGCGCCGATAACGGTGCGCCCGCGCTGTTCTGCGTGCATCCGGCCGGTGGAATTGCGTGGTGCTACGCGCCGCTGGCGCGTGCACTGGGCAAGTCCTGTTCTGTATGCGGGCTTCAGGCGCGTGCACTCGATCCGGACAACCTGCCGCCATCCACCCTCGAGGAGATGGCGTCCGAGTACGTGGCGCTGGTGCGTGAGGAGCGGCCGGAAGGTCCGTACAACCTTCTGGGCTGGTCTGCCGGCGGAATCATAGCTCATGAAATGGCGGCTCAGCTTCGCGAGGACGGTGCGGAAGTGGGGGTGGTTGCGCTGCTGGATGCGTATCCGAGCGACCGCTGGCGAGACCAGCCGGAGCCTGACGCGGGCGCCGCCCTCCGTGCGCTGATGCACATAGCCGGGCATGATCCCCTGGAACTCGGCGCACCGCTCACTCGTGAGGCCGTCGTCGGCTTTCTGCGTGAGCGCGAGCACCCGCTCGGTGCACTGCCGGACGAAGTGCTGGCCGGCATAGTTCGCGTGGTGGAAAGCAGCAACAGGCTGGTGCGAGGACACCGGCACAAGTTGCTCGATCACACGGTGCTGCACTTTCGCGCGGCGCTCGACCATGAAGGCGAAGACCTCAGCGCACACGACTGGCTGCCTTACGCGCGCGTGGAGTGTCACGAGGTACCGGCCCTTCACGCCCACATGACCGCACCGGACGCTGCCTCACGCGTAGCGGCGGTGATCGCCCGGAAGCTGGCATGAAGCCAACCGGACTTGCCGGACGCATTGCCCTGGTAACGGGCGCAGCCAATGGCATTGGCGCGGAGGTCGTACGTGCGCTGCTCAACGAGGGCGCTCGCGTGGCAGCGCTCGACCACGATGCAGAGGGGCTTGCTGCGCTCGCCGCGGAACTGGCGGAAGCGCAGGAAACTGCCTTCGGGGAAGCATCACTGCGCATGGAACCGGTTGACGTACGGTGCAGTGACTGCGTGGAGCGCGTTATCGACTCCGTGGAGCAGACCTGGGGGCCGATCGAACTGGGTGTGAACGTTGCCGGCGTGCTGGCGCTCGGCACCGTGGTCGAAACCGACGACGACGCATGGAGACAGGTGTTCGCGGTGAATGCCGATGGTGTCTTTCATGTGTGTCGCGCGCTTGCACGCAGGATGGTTCCGCGTAAACGAGGCAGCATCGTGACTGTCGGATCCAACGCTGCAGGTGTTCCCCGTCACGGCATGGCCGCGTATGCCGCATCCAAGGCAGCCGCCACGATGTTCATGCGATGCCTCGGACTGGAGCTCGCAGGGAGCGGTATTCGCTGCAACATCGTTGCACCGGGCTCCACGCGCACTCGCATGCAGGAAGCCATGTGGACCAGCGAAGCTCAGTCCATCGAGGGCTCGCTCGCCACCTATCGAACGGGCATTCCGCTCGGGCGGATTGCGGAGCCGGGAAACGTGGCGGATGCGGTGATATTCCTGCTGTCGGACCAGGCGTCTCACATAACGATGGCCGAGTTGTATGTGGACGGCGGCGCTACCCTGAGGGCCTGACGACAGTGAGCGACCCGACTGCATTCACACATGCTGCATCGCCAGCAGTTGCGGGCTCCGACACGGACCTGCCGCGTGCGGCGGGCGCTTCCGTGGCGGGCAGGCTTACGCCTCCCGCAGAGCTGCGCACCGAGCTGCCGATAACGGCAGCGGTTGCGGATCTCGTTGCCCGCACTCGCACGGACGTGATGCGCATCGTGTTTGGCAGCGATCCGCGCCTGCTCGTGGTGATGGGCCCCTGCTCGATACACGACGCGGAGTCTGCAGTTGCGTATGCACGATGGCTCAGGCCGTTGCAGGAACACGTTGCGGACGCGCTGTTGCTCGTTATGCGCGTATATGTGGAGAAGCCTCGCACGCGCACGGGGTGGAAGGGCCTCGTGAACGATCCGCGCCTGGACGGCTCGTTCCGCATTGACGAAGGGCTCCGAATCGCTCGCCAGGTGCTGCTCGAGGTTAACGAGCTCGGAGTTCCCGCAGCCACGGAG
>DATGOL010000179.1:0-22112 GCA_035306065.1 Gemmatimonadales bacterium
CGGCGCCCACACGGTCCATCTTGTTGGAGAAGACCATGCGCGGCACGCCGTAGCGATCTGCCTGACGCCACACCGTTTCCGTCTGCGGCTCGACGCCGGCAACCGAATCGAGCAGCGTTACGGCGCCATCGAGCACACGGAGTGAGCGCTCCACTTCAACAGTGAAGTCCACGTGTCCCGGCGTGTCGATGACGTTAACGCGAAAAACCGGACCAACGCCCGTTTCATGGCTCTGCCCGTGACGCTGCCAGAAGGCCGTGGTAGCAGCGGAGGTGATCGTAATGCCACGCTCCTGCTCCTGCTCCATCCAGTCCATCGTAGCGGCACCTTCGTGCACCTCGCCCACCTTGTGCAGCTTTCCCGTATAGAAAAGAATGCGCTCGGTAGTCGTGGTCTTCCCGGCATCGATGTGGGCCATGATGCCGATGTTGCGGTAGTGCTCGAGCGGTGTGGTGCGTGGCATAAAGTGCTATTTCGTAAAGCGCGCGCCGTTTTAAACGCGAGCCGATGTACTTGCATGAAAAACGCGAATGGACCTGCCGCCCCATTGCGCGGGGCCGGTATCCATCCGCCCGATCGCCGGGTATGCTCGCCACTGCTGCACGAGCCGGGACCCTGAGCGCGTCGCGGTGCGCTACCCGCGACGACAGGTTGTTGCAACTGCAATGAAGCGCCATTCGCGCCACCTTCCATCGCAGCCAAGGAAATGTACCTGACTGAGGCGCGGTGTCAACTGCATTTGATAGGTATTAGGTGTCAGGTCTTAGGGGTTGGGCGGCCACTGAGCTGGAGCACCTGGGGCGCGGCCCGGGCATGCGGCTTCCTCATCCCTCGCCAGCGCGGCCCCCTTATCACCCGCCTCAGCCCAGCAGTCGCCGTAGCCAGAGCATCCAGCTGCTCGCACGCGGGGCCTCCCGGCGCAATGACCTCGCCAGTCCTCTCGCGCGCTGCAGTCCCCCCGGCCGGCCGGGAGGGGCGCTGGGCAGGGACGTCCACGGGCGCGAGCTGCCGTAGCCGGTCTCGCGCGGACGAATTGCCTTTTCCCACAGGCGACGGCGGAGCCACACCGAGCTTGGTGCCGCTCCATTCGGCACTGCGTCCATGAACAGATGCCGGGCCAGCGCACGCTCGTACCGCCCCCTGGCAGTGCCCGCACTCTCGCGAGGCGCCCCCGCGTGCACTTCCCGCAACCCCGTGTTCGCCCCCGCCAGCATCTCACCCAGGCGCAACGCCCAGGTCACCACCGTCAATGCATTCCGGTCCGCAGCCTGCCGCCAGAACACGTCGGGGTCCACCACCCGCGACAGTACCTGCAGGTCGCGCATCCAGCTCCACGCTCCCACACGCAGCTCGTGCGACCACCCGAAGTGAATTGCCGCATGCAGCAGCAGTTCATCGTTGCCGAGGCGGCGCGTGGAAATGCCGCCCTCCACCACCTTCGAGGAACGCTCCCAGCTCTCCGCCTCGTTCCAGGCGAACGGGTGCCCCACGGGGAAGAGCGAATGGTGAATCTCCAGCACCACACCGCTCTCCGAATGCCGCAGTTGCGGAAGGTGGTGGTGCAGCGCCCCGCCACGGTCACCGTTCCGGGCTCGGTCTCCATCGGATGCCTTCCAGTGCTCCCGCACCAGCGCATCGAACGCACGCCCCGCATCACCCGGCTGCACCAGCACGTCCAGGTCTTCCATGGGACGATCCGGGAAGCCGCGGTAGACGAACCCGGCGAGCGCCGCTCCCTTGAGTAGCATCACGGGGATGGATGCCGCCTCGAGAATGCGAAGCGCCTCCGCCAGCGTTCCACGCACGCGAGCCTGACGAAAATCGGCTACCATCGCCAACTGCGTCAGCCGCTCATGCGCTGCCTCCGCGCCGGCACTGCCCGGCCAGGTGAACCGCCGTTCGCCCTCTGTCGGCGCATCGCCCCGCATCGCACGCAGAAGTACTCCCTCTGCGCGAAGTCGCCGCGCCCAGGCAAGCGCCTCACCCCACTCCTTCTCACCAAGCCCTTCAGCCAGCCACTCGGCACGCTCGCGAGCACCAGGCACACCCACGCTTGCCGCCCCCAGCAACAGCACGAGCGAAACACCTCCATCCGCCAGTGTCTCGGCATTCCGGCTCTCTCCACCCGCACGCGGCATCTGCAGCCGCACCCGTCAGTACTGGGCGAGCGTTCCGGCGCGCCTCGCATACCGCAGCGCTCCGGCAAACACCAACCCGCCAGCCAGCGCGGCAACCACCGCGAACAGCAGCAACAGCTCCAGCTCAGGGATCACGTCTCCGATCGCCGCCCCCTCCAGCAGCAGCTTTCGCGAAGCGTGCAGGCCATGGGTGAGCGGCACCCAGTCCGCAACGCTCTCGAGCCACCCGGGGATCAGATGCGTGGGGTAGTACACGCCGCCAAGGAATACCGACAATAGAAGCACGCCCTGCGCGAGCGGCGTTCGCGTTCGCCAGGCCAGCACGCCCGCGGCGGACACCAGCGCAACTGCCACGTAAGGCACCAGCGTCAGGAACAGCACGAGCACGGTTGGAAGCAACCCCGACCACTCGAACTTCGCGCCGAGCAGCACCGCCACGGCAAAGAGTACGAAACACTTCAGTGCCGTCCAGAACATCGCATACCCTGACAGCCCCGCCAGAATCGCCCAGCGCGGCGCCGGCGTGGCAAGTAGCGCTTCCCATGTTCCCGTAACTATTCCCGAACCGATTGCGCCCGGCAGCGTACCCAGTGTCGTAGTCAGGAAGAGCAGCGAAGCTGTTCCGACAACGAGAAATGCGAAGTAGTGCTCTCCCTCGCCGCGCAACGCACTCTCGAGCACCGGCTGCAGCGCACCTGCCACGAAGTAGATGGGCAGTATGGTTGCAACAACGCCCAGCAGCGAGATAAGCAGACGCGTGCGGTAGGTTAGCGCGGCGAGCAGCGTTGCGCGCGCCAGCGCGAGAGTTACTCGCATCAGCCCCTGCCCCCGTTCGACAACGAGCGCTCTCCATCGGCGCGGGCGATCGCACGCTGCAGAAGCTCCGCCAGCGATGGGGGCACTCTCTCCAGGCGTGCCGCAACCACGCCAGCCCGCGTGAGGCGCTTCAGCAGCGCAGCCTCCCCGGCAGTACTTCCGGGCGACGGAATATCGAGCACTATCCAGCCGCTCTCCACCGCCGCGTGAGGTGCCATTGACTGCGCCGGAACGACAGCGGGTAAACCGAGCCCGGACCGAAGTGCACCCGACTCTGCTCGAGCGCCCTCTCCCTCAGCACCCGCACCTCCAGCACCCGCACCTCCAGCACCCGCACCTTCAACCCCCGCCTCACGCATCGCCACGGGCATATCCTCCGCACGACAAACCAGCCGCATCCTGTTTAGCTGCAGTTCGGCAGACAGCGCAGCTGGTGCTCCCTCGGCAACCAGCCGGCCGCGGTGCAGCACGCTTACCCGGTCGCTGAGCGACAGCGCTTCCTCTGCATCGTGCGTGGCGAGCATGATCGTCATGCCCATTCGCCCAACGAGTTCCTCGCGCAGGAAGCTGCGGAGGTCTCGTGCGGTGAGCGGGTCCAGGCTTCGGGTTGGCTCGTCCAGCAGCAGCAGCCTGGGACGCGGCAGCAATGCACGCGCTACAAGCAGTCGCTGGCGCAATCCGGAGGAGAGCTGACCCGCCATCCTCCCTGCGACGTCGTCCAGCCCGACCACGTTCAGCATCTCGCTGATGCGCCTTTCCGTTTCCCGCCGCGGAATGTCATAAAGCGCAGCGAACAACCTCAGGTTCTCAACGGACGACAGCCGCCAGTTCAGGCTCCGCTCATCCGTTGAGGCCCCGCTTACCAGCACACGTGCCTCCTCCGCATCGAGCACCACATCCTCGCCGAATACCTCCGCGCTCCCCTCGTCAGGCAGGAGCAGCGTTGAAAGTATCCGGAACAGCGTGCTCTTACCCGCACCGTTCTGGCCCAGAAGCGCGTGAAGGCTTCCCTCCTCCACGAAACCGCTAACCTCGTCCAGCGCAAGCACGCTGCGCCGCTCGTTAGGACGCCGCAGCACCTCGGCAATCGGACGCCGCGCACGAAAGCGCTTCACTACGCCTTTCAGGCACACAGCCTGGCTCTTGCCCTCAGAGCTTCTCTTGGCAGCAGTTGAATTACTCAAGCTCGGGAGCACCGGCGCGGCCGACGCGGTCATCTCGGTAGCGAACTCACGTTGCGCCTTCCGACCGATCCCAGGGGCGCAGGTTCGGCCACATCAGCGTCACCTCCATCCTCCCCTATCCAGCGCAGCAGCTCTTCGGCAGCGGCACCCAGGAACTTCATACTGCGCGGCACGTGCAGCACGAATACCGGCACTTTGGCAAGAAACTCCGACACGCGCTGCATGAGCTGCAGCTGCTCTTCTCCGCCGAGCAGTAGCGCATTCGTTGCCTGGGTGAGCATGGTGACTGTCGCGGCAGCGCCGGTCACCCGCTCGCGGCGCACTACAGATACGTCCGCCGGTGCGGCTTCCAGGAAGTAGATCGCACGCAGAGGTACGGCACTCGTAAGGCGGCGCTCGAAGCTCCCGGCAGGAACGAGCATCTTCTCGCTTCCCCACGTACCAGCACCGTTCGCATCACGCCCCAGCTCAGTCGCCGAGTCTGCGTGCAGCCGCGCGAATCCCACGCTCGGATAGAGCATCGGTTGCTCGCCTCCGCGCAATACGGCCACGTCGTCTCCCGCGAGCGCTGCACCCGCATCCGCGCAGGCCACGGCAAGCGTGCTCTTGCCTCTACCCTTGGGGCCGAGCAGGGCAATGCCACCATGCTTCGTGGCAACGCTGCTTCCGTGCAAAACAAGCGCACCCGTTGCGTGCAGCATGAGCGGCATAACCCTGCCAAGAGCGTCGAAGCGGCCCTTCGCATCTCCTGCAACGTTGTCGCGGTGCCAGTGCATTCGCCCCTCGTGAGGCTCGAATGTCCACACTCCCGCGTCGCTCGTTGAAAGCTCCCAGGTTGTGTGATTGCGGCTCAGTGAGATCCGTACGCCACCCGCATACTCAGCCTCACCGAGCTGGCGCGAATCTTCGAGCTGCCCGGGAGGCTCGCTCGACACATCGAGACGCCACTGCATTGAGGATACGGCGCCCGAGGGGTGTGACGCTCCCAGTTCCGGGAAGCGCAGGGCGCTTGTCAGATGCATACCGTACGCCGAATACTCGTACAGCGAATCCTGCTCGACCTGGCTCACAGCGCCGCTGGCGCCGTCAGTCGCCTTCGTAGCAACGATCGTCCGCGGCATTCTGCCCGGACGCAGTCACGAAGCAGGGGTCGCCCACTCCGCTCACACCCGTTCGGGTAAGCTCTCGCAACGTGCCGAAGCGCTCTACCCTGGGTTTCTCGTACATGCTTCCCTCCTGAATTGTTACTGCACGGGTAACCTGCAGCTGTATACCCTCTCACGGTAAGGACGCGGCAGGCCGCGCAACCGCAACATTCTGCAACCAGACCACCGCCGCACCGCCCTCTACTACCTCTGTCACACCGCCATCCAGCGCCCCGGCGTACTTCCAGCGCCGCTCTACTTCCGCGCTGCGCTCCGGACGCCACGCTCCATCCCCCGGCGCCAGTCAACGGCGCCATCCCCGGCGCCATTCAACAGCTAGCCGCTCCAGGCGCGAGCCCACAACTCCGTGCGCAGCGTATACAGAAGCGCCATTGCCTGCTCGTCTCCGGCGCGGCCGGCAAGCCAGTCTGCCGCCGCCGCGGCCACAGCCGTCGGATCCACGAGCCCCATGCCGGCAAGCGCGTCCATCTCCCCGGCGGACTGCAGGAGCCCGGGCAGGCTCATCCTGAGCTCACGTCGAAAATAGTCCGTACTGAGCCCGGTGCGCGAGTGCCGCTTTGCCAGTACTTCGCTCGGCAGCCATTCCGCGGCGGCAGAACGGAGCAGACGCTTGGTTTCTCCTCCGGCGGCACGCTCAACGCGCGGGCGGGTTGCCGCCAGGCTGACGATCCTGGAATCGAGCAGCGGCGACCTCAGTACTACGCCGCCCGCGAGCGCGGCCGAATACTGCGCAGCCAGGATACGCCCGGCGTACGCGGAGGTGAGGTACCAGCGGCTTTCGGCAGCTCCGAGCGACTCCCCCCGACGCGGCTTCCACCCGCGCGCCCGCTGCCTGAGACCGGAGCGAAGTCCCTCGCGCTGGGTGAACCAGGCGGGCACTGCTCGTTCCAGGTGCCCCAGTGGCGCGCTTCCGGCGCGAAGGAACCCGGCCATCTGCAGAGCGAATGGTGGAAGGAGGGGTCGAATTCCCCACTGCCACCAGTCCATCCAGCCACGCTTTCCAGGCCGCGTTGCAATGCCGTGCGCCCGTGCCGCACGCCTCGCCTCGACAATACGACCTCGCCTCAGCAGCTCGGCTATGAAGATCGGCGTGAGCCCGAAAAGCTGGTCTCCGCCAGCACCATCAAGCGCTGTGTGCGCACCGGCGGCGACAGTTACGTCCGCCATCCGCCTGTTCCACCAGCGATACGGGTGAACGAGCGGCCCGTCCTCGTCAGGCTGCTCACTGGCGGAGTCTCCCATCACCAGCGGCGCGTCGTTCACCGACGCCCAGTGCACCTCGGTCTTGTGGAATTGTGCTATCGCACGGATGGTCTCGTCTTCGCGCCCGCTATCGCGTTTCGGATAGCTCATGGACACGGGGAACACCTCGCCCGCACGTGCCGCGCGCGCCGCTCCGTAAACGGCAGGTGAGTCCCAGCCGCCGCTCATCCATACGGCGGTGCTGCGGTTTGAATCCATTCGTTCGGCACATGCCGAAACGAGCAGACGCCGAAGTTCGCTGCGCGCGTCCTGGAATGGCAATGCCGCTCCCTGTTCGAAGGCCGGAGGATCCCAGACCCGCCTCACGTGAACCGGAGCGCCGGGCGACCATGTAAGCAGGTGACCCGGAGGCAGGATGCGTATGTCAGACCAGGCCGTCTCGTCCGGGTGCTCGAGCAGTCCTGCCGCGATCGCTGCCAGTCCCATTGCACTCAGCCCGCGCGGCGTGTTCGGGTTTGCCAGCAGCACGCCGGGCGTGGAACCCGCAACGACCTGGTCTCCTGCCTGCGCCCAGTGGAGAGGCCGCCTGCCCACGTGATCTCGCCAGGCAACGAACATCATCCGATCGGCATCCCAGAGCACGAGGGCAATGTCACCCTCAACCCGTCGCACCATGCCCTCGCCCCAGGCCTGCCAGGCTGCCAGGAGCAGCTGTGCGTCGTCAGGCTCGGCAGGCAGGCGCGCTCCAGTACGCCTCAGCTCACCGGCCAGTTGAACGCGCTGCACGAGGGAGGCGTCGGCCGCGACGCATACCTTGCCGGCCGCTGCGAGCAGTGTATTCTCTCCGGCCCCGGAACGCGCCGCTGCAGCTACGCTTGCTGAAGGACCGGTAGCCGCAGTGGCCGCCACCGGCGGAACGTCTGCCCGGGCAGATGCACGCACCATGGCCAGGGCCTGCTGCTCCAATTCCTGTCGCTTTGCAGGCGACGCGGCTGTCGCGGCAACCTGGACAATGGCCGCTATGGCGCTCATCTGCTCGCAAATCCCGCGAGCGGCGAGAAGCGTGCAACGTGCTCGGGATGGTCGCCCAGTACGCGGCCGTGCAGCTCGACCCAGGCGTGGGCCTCGAGTGCACCAGCTTCACGACGCACCCCGATTTGCACGGTAGCGGGCAGTCCGCGGCGCACGAGCATCCGTTCGAGAGCGATGGCTCGCGTGAGGCAGCGGGGGCGAAAGACGCCATACCGGGCCGCCCGGTGCACCGCCAGTGCCTGGCGCATCGCCTCACGTCCGGACTCGCGTGCGGGCGTCACGGCGAATGCGTCGCCAGGCGCTGCTTCGTCAGTGGCAGCTGACGTCAGGTCGCCATGATCCCCGCCTGCAACTGCGAGATCTCCGTCGGCCGTGGCAACACACTCGGCTACCAGCACGGGCTCGTTGGCGGTAAGTGACATGAGGCTCCCGGTGGACCTCCGGCGCACGTGCCATTCTGCCTGCAGCAGTGCCAGCTGCGCTCTGGCCATGTCAGCAACGGCGGTACCTGCGTGCACGAACTTCACCCCGCCGCGCCGTCGTCCATTACCAGGCCGAGCTTCCGCAACTCGTCAAGCAGCTCCTGGATGTCTGTTCTCACGGTGGCTTCATCCACTTCGGGGTGCTTCTCCAGGAGCGCGGTCGTCAGCTCACCCAGGGTGCGGGACGCGGGTGGCAGGAGTTCCCATGCCTCCGCGCCCACCGTGTTCAACCCGAAGTATGTCTCGGTAGCTGACGAAAAAAGAACGGCGCCGTCTGGCACACGCTGAAACACTACACCTGCTCCGGGACGCGGAAGTGGGCTGCTTTCCGATGCGCCTGAGGACATGGGCGGGCTCCAGGTTGTGAGGGTCGCGAATGCGGTGGCCTGAACGCAAAAACGCACCGTCGTCTGACGGCGCGTTTCTGCTTTACATTGCCGCCCGGCTTACCAGCGGTAGTGGGCGAAAGCCTTGTTCGCGTCGGCCATGCGATGAGTGTCGTCCTTTTTCTTAATGGCGGAGCCCTCATTCTTCGAGGCAGCGATCACCTCGGCAGCGAGCTTCTCGGGCATGGACTTCTCATTGCGACCGCGCGAATAACTGATGAGCCAGCGCATTGCGAGAGCGGTCCGGCGCTCCGGACGCACTTCCACGGGAACCTGATACGTGGCACCGCCAACGCGGCGGCTCTTGACTTCAACCACGGGCTTCAGGTTCGTGATCGCCTGCTTGAAGATGTTCACACCGGGCTGGCCGGTGCGGTTCTCCACGAGGTCCATTGCGTCGTAGAAGATGCCTTCGGCAGTGGACTTCTTGCCCTGAAGCATCAGTACGTTAATGAACTTGGAGACGGTCTGGCTGTCGTAGCGAGCATCCGGCAGGATGGGACGCTTGATGGCACTCTTTCGGCGGCTCACTTCTTCTTACCTCCGGCTGCACCAGGCTTGGGTCGCTTGGTGCCGTACTTGGAGCGGCTCTGGTTGCGGCCGTTAACGCCGGCGGCGTCCAGAGTGCCACGAACGATGTGATAGCGAACGCCCGGGAGATCCTTCACGCGGCCACCGCGCACGAGCACGATGGAGTGCTCCTGCAGGTTGTGTCCTTCGCCGGGAATGTAGGCGATGACTTCAAAGCCGTTGGTGAGGCGCACCTTGGCCACCTTGCGGAGGGCCGAGTTGGGCTTCTTTGGCGTGGTGGTATATACGCGCGTGCAAACGCCCCGCCGGAACGGATTCGACTTGAGCGCGGGCGACTTGTCCTTCTTTCCGACGTCGCGGCGGCTCTGCCGGACGAGCTGATTAATGGTCGGCATTACCCCTCGGGAACAGACGCAACACCGCCCCACGGTAGGGACGGCACAGATTCTAAGGATAACCCGGGCTAGCCGGGGATGTCAACTCGGAAACCGGCGCGGACTATCCATCCGCACCGGCATCCGGAAACTGCAACTACTCCTCCGAACTCTCCGACGGCACCACGCCACTGCTGTAGCTCGCGCTCTCAGCCATGGATGGCGACAGGAAGTTCGGCAGGATCGACGGCACCTCCTCCTCCACCGGGAAGTCGGACGGCATCGGCAGACCCTCACCCTCGATCTCCACCTCGCGGTAACGGTACACACCTGTACCAGCCGGGATGAGGTGACCGATGATGATGTTCTCCTTCAGGCCGAGCAGCGCATCGTGTGCTCCACGAATCGCTGCATCGGTGAGCACGCGCGTGGTCTCCTGGAACGAAGCCGCCGAGATGAACGACTGCGTCGTGAGGCTCGCCTTCGTGATTCCAAGCAGTAGCGGCTCGCTCGTGGCCGGACGCTCCTTCTTTTTCTTCGCCCGGTCATTCACTTCGCGGAACACCTGACGATCCACGTGCTCCCCTTCCAGCAGAGCCGTATCACCCGGATCCAGGATCCGAACCTTCTGCAGCATCTGCTTCACGATCACGCCAATGTGCTTGTCGTTGATCTTCACGCCCTGCAGGCGATAAACCTCCTGCACTTCGTTCAGCAGATATTCCTGCACGGCACGCGGACCCTTGATCCGCAGGATGTCATGCGGGTTCACCGGACCTTCGGACAGCCTGTCACCTGCACGCACGCGGTCGCCCTCGTGAACGCGAAGGTGCTTACCGGCCTGCACCTCGTACAGCTGCGCCGGCTGATCGGCATCCTCTGCCCACTGACCGTTCTCGAACCGCATGGGCTGCACGAAGATCTCGCGCTTGCCACGCTTGATGTCGCCGAACCGCACGCTGCCGTCAACCTCCGAGATCGTTGCCGGATCCTTCGGACGACGAGCCTCGAACAGCTCTGCCACACGCGGCAGGCCGCCCGTGATGTCTCGCGTCTTGTAGGCCTCACGGCTGATCTTGGCGATGGTCTGCCCCGAAAACACCCGGTCGCCATCGTCAATCGTAAGTACAGCGTCCACCGGCACGATGAAGTCGCGAACACGCTGTGCACCCTCGCCCTCACCCTGCCACACCTCGATGTGCGGGTGAAGCTTCTTGTCGCGGTCCTCGATCACCACGCGCTGACGCAGACCGGTGAGCTCATCGAGCTCCTCGGACACAGACTCGCCATCCACGAGATCCACGAAGCGGATGGTGCCTTCCACGTCGGAGATGATCGGGTTGGTGTAAGGATCCCACGTAAAGATCACCTGGTCCTTCTTCACCTCCTGACCATCATCAACCATCAGCACCGCACCAAGCGGAACCGCCAGGCGCGCACCGATCGTGGCGTCAGGATCGCTCGAAGTACGGATTACCAGCTCACCTTCGTACGCCGTAACTACCCGCTGTCCATCCGGGTTCGTTACGGACACGAGGCGATCACCGTACTCCACCGTTCCTGCAACCTTGGACTTGCGCGCAGTCTGCTCCGCGATACGTGCAGCCGTTCCACCGATGTGGAACGTACGGAGCGTGAGCTGCGTGCCCGGCTCACCAATGGACTGTGCGGCGATGATACCAACAGCCTCGCCGATGTCCACGATTTCCATCGTGGCCAGGTTGCGGCCGTAGCACATGCGGCAGATGCCGCGCTTCGCCTCACAAGTGAGAACCGAGCGAATACGCACCGTCTCGATTCCCGCGTTCTCGATCGCGCTCGCTGTTTCCTCGTCGATGAGGGAACCAGCTTCGGCGATGAGCACGGAACGACCGGAGTCGTCACGCTCGTGCGGATCCTCGATGTCCTCTGCAGCAACGTTGCCCACGATACGCTCGGACAGCCCTTCGATTACGTCCTCACCTTCCTTCAGCGAGGAGATCTCGAGGCCCATGATCGTGCCGCAATCCTCCTCGGCGATCGTCATGTCCTGCGCAACGTCAACCAGCCGGCGCGTGAGGTATCCCGCGTCAGCCGTTTTCAGTGCGGTATCCGCGAGACCCTTACGAGCACCATGCGTGGAGATGAAGTACTCGAGCACGGACAGGCCTTCACGGAAGTTCGACCGAATGGGGCTCTCGATGATCTCGCCAATTCCACCCGTGAGCTTCTTCTGCGGCTTGGCCATCAGGCCTCGCATTCCGGCAAGCTGACGAATCTGGTCGCGCGAACCACGCGATCCGGAATCGAACATCATGTACACAGGGTTGAACCCGCCCTGCGAGTTGCGCATGGTCTTCACCATCGCATCCGCAACGTCCGAGTTCGCATGCGTCCACGTATCGATCACCTTGTTGTAGCGCTCACCGTTCGTGATGTTACCCGTCGAGTAGGCGCGCTGGAAGCGCTCCACACGTTCGGTTGCCTCACGAAGCAGCGTTTCCTTCTCCGCCGGGATGTGCAGGTCCTCGATTCCGATGGACACGCCACCACGCGTTGCATTGAAGAAGCCGAACTCCTTTAGCCTGTCGAGGAAGCGCACCGTGGCGGCCAGGCCGGCACGACGGTAGCTCTCGAACACGAGCTCACCGAGCGCACGCTTCTTCATGTCGCGGTTCTGGAATCCGATTTCCTTCGGTACGATCTCGTTGAACAGCACGCGACCCGAGGTGGTGCCTACCCAGCGCGCACCATCCTTGTCGTCTACCCAGAAGTGAATGGGCGACGCCAGCGTGAGGGTTCCGTGAGCGACCGCCATCTCCACCTCGGCGGCCGAGGAGTAGCGCGGGGCTCCCTCGATCTGCGTGGCGAAGTCCGGCGACTCCTTGGTTGCCACGTAGCAGCCGAGCACGATGTCCTGGCTGGGCTCCGCAACGGGGCGACCATCGCTGGGCTTGAGCACGTTGTTCGACGACAGCATCAGGACGCGCGCCTCGATCTGCGCCTCCGGTGAAAGCGGTACGTGTACCGCCATCTGGTCGCCGTCGAAGTCTGCGTTGAATGCTGCGCAGACCAGCGGGTGAATACGGATGGCCTTTCCTTCCACCAGCACCGGCTCGAACGCCTGAATTCCGAGGCGGTGGAGCGTGGGCGCACGGTTGAGGAGCACCGGGTGATCGCGGATGATGTCCTCGAGGATCTCGTACACCTCGGGGCTCTCGCGCTCCACGATCTTCTTGGCGCGCTTTACGGTTTCCGCAATCCCGTTCTCAACGAGCTTGTGGATGATGAACGGCTTGAACAGCTCCAGTGCCATCGCCTTTGGAAGGCCGCACTGGTGCAGCTCGAGCTCAGGTCCCACGACGATGACCGAACGACCCGAGTAGTCAACACGCTTTCCAAGCAGGTTCTGACGGAAGCGGCCCTGCTTGCCCTTCAGCATGTCGGACAACGACTTCAGAGGACGCTTGCCGCGGCCGCGGATCGCCTAGGAGCGACGGCCGTTGTCGTACAGCGCATCTACCGCCTCCTGCAGCATGCGCTTCTCGTTCCGGAGAATGACTTCCGGAGCGCGGTGCATGATGAGCTTCTGGAGGCGGTTGTTGCGGTTGATGACGCGACGATACAGGTCGTTCAGGTCGCTCGTTGCGAAGCGGCCGCCATCGAGCGGAACCAGCGGGCGCAGATCCGGAGGAATGACCGGAATCACGTCCATGATCATCCACTCGGGCTTGTTGCGCGTATCGCTGTTCTCGCCGGAGTTACGGAACGCATCAATGATCTTGAGGCGCTTGAGCTGCTGCTTCTTGCGATGCTGTGAGGTTTCAACCAGCACGCTTGCACGCAACTGCTCGGCAACTGCATCGATGTCAACGCGACGAAGGAGCTCGCGTACGGCAGGCGCACCGATGTCCGCGTAGAACTCGGTGTCGCCTTCCTCGCGGGCCTTTGTGCGCAACTCGAGGAACTGGTCTTCATCGAGAAGCTGGTTGCGACGAACCTCCTGCTGGCCAGCCTCGATAACGACGTAGTTGGAATAGTAGACAACCTTTTCGAGATCACGAAGCGTGAGGTCGAGAAGGTTCCCCATGGGGCTCGGGAGCGTCTTGAAGAACCAGATGTGCGCAACGGGCACAGCCAGCTCGATGTGTCCCATGCGGTCGCGGCGCACCTTGCTGAGCGTGACTTCCACGCCACAGCGATCGCAGATCACTCCGCGATAACGGATGCGCTTGTACTTGCCGCAATGGCACTCCCAGTCCTTCACGGGACCGAAGATGCGCTCGCAGAAGAGTCCATCCTTTTCCGGCTTGAACGACCGGTAGTTGATGGTCTCCGGCTTGGTTACCTCGCCCCATGACCACCAGGTACGGAGCCCGCCGACCTCGAGGCGCTCGCGCTCCTTGGGGTCCTTCGGGCCGCGGATCTCCTCCGGAGAGGCGATACGCACCTGGATGTAGTCGAACGCGCTCGCGCGCGTTTCGCGCGTGCTGCGGAAATCGATCATGTCTTACTCCTCGCTACCGCCAAGGCCGTTACCTCCACCTGTGCCGTCACCGGCGAACCCGTCGCCAGCCGCACCGGGGAGACCCGTGCCGTTGCCATCCTGACGAACACCGAACGCGTCGCGCGCATTGGTGCCCATCGTGACGTGAATGCCCAGCGCCTGCAATTCCTTGACGAGTACGTTGAACGACTCGGGGATTCCCGGCTCCGGGAGATTCTGTCCCTTGACGATCGCTTCGTAAACGCGACTGCGCCCATTCACGTCGTCAGACTTCACCGTCAACATTTCCTGCAGGACGTGCGACGCGCCGTATGCCTCCAGCGCCCACACTTCCATCTCTCCAAAACGCTGTCCACCAAACTGTGCCTTACCCGCCAGCGGCTGCTGCGTAACCAGCGAGTAGGGACCGATGGACCTCGCGTGAATCTTGTCGTCAACAAGGTGCGAGAGCTTCAGCATGTAGATCTCACCGACTGTTACCGGTGCGCTGAACGGTTCGCCGCTTCGGCCATCGCGGAGGCGAACCTTGCCTGACGGCAGGAGCCCCGCGAGCCTCATCAGCTCCTCGACAGCCGCGTCCACATCCGCCTCGGACTTCTTGCCGAGCATTCCGGCAAGCGCCGGAAGTTCCTCGGAGAGGAGAATCTGAACGGGATCGCGCCCAACCTGTGCTTCGAGATCGGCAATGGCCTCGCGAGCCGCCGCCCGAATCGTCTCGGGCTGCTCCTCGCTCTCAAGCGCGTCACGGTTGAATGCCAGCCTTGCTTCAATCTCCGCTTCCTCGCGCTGCGCCAGTTCCCTGGCGGCAGAGGCAAGGAAGTCGCGAATGCGGGTGAAGATCGCCTTCGTTTCCGCAGACATGTTCCGGCCGAAAAGGTCGTTCACGTTTGCGTCTGCAAGCAGTTCCACCTTGTTCTGCTCTGCTGCAGTTGGCTTGATGTCGGTGAGGATGGCACGAATCTCCTCGTCGCTCACCGGATCGATGGGCGAAGCCAGGCGCAGCGTATCGCTGGCCCACGTGAGGCCGGCCAGCTTCAGAAGCAGCCCGATCTCGCGTTCGTTCGCACCCTGGAACACCGGCGTCTTCGCGTAGAAACCGAGAATTCGCGCGGCCCACCCAAGGTGGGTTTCCAGGATCTGGCCAACGTTCATTCGGCTGGGAACACCCAGCGGATTCAGAACGATGTCCACCGGTCGCCCGTTGGGCAGGAACGGCATGTCCTCTTCAGGCACGATGCGCGCAACGATACCCTTGTTTCCGTGGCGGCCGGCCATCTTGTCACCCACCGAGACCTTGCGCTTCTCGGCCAGGTACACCTTTACCAGCTGGATGACTCCAGGCGGCAGCTCGTCAGGCTGAAGAATGCGGTCGATCCGCTCCTCTGCCCTCTCCTCCAGGCGTGCCTTCTCGTCGTTTGCCGCGTCAATAACCCGACGCACCTGCTCGTTCACCTCACGATCCGCAACGCGGAAGGTCTTGAGGTCGAGCGTGGCAAGCTTGAGATCCTGCAGCATCTCCTCGTCAAGCACCGTTTCCGCGGGAATCGCTTCCTCAACGGTTCCGGCACGAAGTGCGAGCGCTATCGTCTGGCCATCGAGAAGCTCCTTCAGCTCCGCATCGCGAACTTCGTTCACGCGCAGCTTCTCCTCGGTTTCCAGGCGGCGAACCTCACCGATGCGCTCGCCGCGGTCCTTCTCAACCACCTGGTCCTCGATACGTGAGAAGATCTTCACGTCAATGACCACACCTTCCATACCAGGCGGAACCTTCAGCGACGAATCCTTCACGTCCTTGGCCTTCTCACCGAATATGGCGGTCAGAAGCTTCTCCTCGGGGGAGAGCTCCGTTTCGCCCTTCGGCGTGATCTTGCCAACGAGTATGTCGCCAGGCTGCACGTGTGCACCGATGCGCACTATGCCGCGATCGTCGAGGTCCACGAGCGCCTCTTCCGAGACGTTCGGAATCTCGCGCGTGATCTCCTCCTGGCCGCGCTTCGTGTCACGAACGTGCAGCTCCAGCTCCTGGATGTGGATGGACGAATACACGTCTTCCACCACCACGCGCTCGCTGAGCACGATGGCGTCCTCGAAGTTGTGGCCGTACCAGGGCATGAATGCCACGGTCACGTTCGCACCCAGCGCCAGCTGTCCCATCTCCGTTCCGGCACCATCCGCCAGTACCTCGCCCTCCTTCACCTGCTGGCCATGCCTTACGAGCGGCCGCTGGTTGATGGCGGTATCCTGGTTCGTACGCCAGAACTTCTTGAGACGGTAACGGTCCTGCGATGTAAGACCCGCAAGCGGGCGATCGTCGCCGCGACGCTCCTTCCTCGAGCCCCGCTTCGGCGTACCCGCATCCACGATGATTTCATCTGCCGTAACGCGCGTAACGATACCCGCACGCCTCGCAATCACCACCGCGCCCGAGTCACGCGCCACAGTCTCCTCCAGCCCCGTTCCAACCACCGGGGTTGCCGGATTCAGCAGCGGCACCGCCTGACGTTGCATGTTCGAACCCATGAGGGCACGGTTGGCATCGTCATGCTCCAGGAACGGAATGAGCGCAGCAGCGATCGATACGAGCTGTTCCGGCGCCACGTCCATGTACTCGATGCGATCGGGCGGCTCCAGCGGGAAGTCGCCTTCCTGACGGCAGAGCACCAGATCGTTCACGAACGTGCCGTCCGGATGAAGCGGCGCACTCGCCTGAGCGATGAGCGCACCCTCTTCCCGGTTGGCGTCCAGCCACTCGAACTCGTTCGTTACCTTGCCGTCGCGAACCACGCGGTACGGCGTTTCCACGAAGCCCAGGTCATTCACCCGCGCATAGCAGGCGAGCGACGTAATGAGACCGATGTTCGGACCTTCCGGCGTCTCGATCGGGCACATGCGTCCGTACTGCGAGTAGTGCACGTCTCGCACTTCGAAGCCCGCACGCTCCCTCGTGAGTCCGCCGGGGCCGAGCGCCGACAGGCGGCGCTTGTGCGTCAGCTCCGACAGCGGGTTCGTCTGATCCATGAACTGGCTCAGCTGCGACGAACCGAAGAACGCCTGGATCACCGCCGATACCGTTCTCGCATTCACGAGATCGTCAAGCGAGATCTTTTCCGGATCCGTGTTGATCGACATCCGCTCCTTCACCAGTCGCGCCATGCGCGAAAGGCCCACGGAGAACTGATTGGCAATCAGCTCACCAACGGAACGGATTCGACGGTTGCCGAGGTGATCGATATCGTCCGTATCACCGTGTCCCTCGTGGAGCTCCACGAGATGGCGGATGATCGCGACGAAGTCGTCACGGGAGAGCACGGTCTCGCTCAGCGGCGTGATGAGGCCAAGCCGCTGGTTGATCTTGTAGCGGCCCACACGGCCAAGGTCATAGCGCTTCGGGCTGAAGAACAGCCGCTCGAGCGCCTGACGGGCCGTCTCCGTGTTCGGAGCCTCACCCGGACGAAGCAGCGCATAGATCTGCTTCAGCGCCATCTCCTCGCCCTGCTCGCGGCTTACCTGCTCCTCGGTCTTGTCCTTGTGGATGATGCGCGCGGTGGGATCCTTCGCGATCGTGTTCTTGATCAGCGGAGACTCCACGCGGCCGGACGGCGCAAACACGCGAACGTGCGTGACGTTCGCCTTGCGCAGCCGGCGCGCCAGCGTCTGGTTCAGCTCCTGGTGAGCCTCGGCCAGCACTTCGCCCGTATCGGGCTCCACAACGTCCACGGCCAGTACGCGCGCCGTCTCGCGTTCGCCGTCTTCCAGCGCGGCGAGCTCCTCGCGGAGGTCGATGCGCATGTACGACGCGAACACCTTGATGGACTTGATGTCCTGGCGGCGAAGGCGATTGTATACGTCTTCGGTAAGCTCGTCACCAACGCGCACCAGCTGGTCCTGCGCGGCGCGCTCGGCCTCTGCCTTGGCCTTCTTGGTTCGCGGCTTCGGAGCGTCCGGATCGGGCTCCTCACCGGGAAGGGTGACGTCTTCGGCCACGATGGCCCCGATCGCCTCACGACGCTCCGGGCCGCTCTCGCGGTCAATCGTCAGGTCCAGGTCGCGCACGGCAAAGAAGCGGTTCAGGAGATCTGCATCCGAACCGTCACCGAACGCACGAAGCAGTGCCGTGGCGGGGAACTTCTTCTTCTTGTCGATGTGAACGTAGATCACATCGTGAATGTCCACCGTGAACTCGACCCACGATCCCCGGAAGGGGATGATGCGCGCGGACAGCAGTCGCTGGCCGTTCGGGTGGGTGGATTCCTCGAACACCACGCCGGGCGACCTGTGAAGCTGGCTCACGATCACTCGTTCGGCGCCGTTGATCACGAAGGTGCCAAGCTCGGTGAGCAGCGGTAGCTCGCCGAGATAGACTTCCTTCTCGATGATGTTGCGGGGTCGCTTGACGCCGTTGACCTCCTCGTTGATAACGAGCTGCAGCGTCGCCTTGAGCGGCGCCGAGTAGGTCATGTCGCGTTCGATACACTCCGCGACCGAGTACTTGGGCTCGCCGAGGGCGTAGCGCACGAACTCGAGCGAGAAGTTCTCGTGGACGTCGGTTATGGGGAACAGGTCCTTGAAGACCCGCTCGAGTCCAACGTCTTCGCGCTCGTTGAGCGCGGCGTCGGTCTGGAGCAGGGCTTCGAAGGCCCGCGTCTGGATCTCCAGGAGGTGTGGCATTGCCATCGCCTCGGGGAGCTTCGAGAAGGAAATCTGCTTCATAATATCAGCCATGGATCACCCACGGGCAGGCGAAAACAGCCTCGCCCCCGGCCCGAAACTCGAATCGGGGCGGGGCGAGGCGGCTGGACTGCTGGTTGTTGTGCGACGGATTTCATGCACGGTCGCGAGGGGAAAGGGAGAACGGAGGACGGACACCTTGCAGGACGCCAGGGCCGCGTGACCCGACGGTGCAGAAGGTTGGGTTTCGAGCAGAGCGTTGCTCCGCATCACCACCCGCCTCCTGCGCCGCCGGGACCCGTCTCACTTCACCTCGACGCCCGCTCCCTGCTCTTCAAGCTTCGCCTTGAGGGTCGCAGCCTCTTCCTTCGAGACTCCGGCCTTCACCTCACTCGGCGCGCCATCCACCAGATCCTTCGCCTCCTTCAGGCCGAGGCCGGTGATCTCACGAACGACCTTGATCACCTGGATCTTCTTCGCGCCTGCTTCCTTGAGCATGACGGTAAACTCCGACTGCTCTTCGGCTGCAGGAGCCGCAGCGGCGCCGGCGGCCGGCGCAGCACCGCCCACAGGAGCGGCGGCGATGGTGACGTTGAACTTTTCCTTGAACTCTTCGATCAGCTCGGCGAGCTCGAAGACCGACATGTTGCCGATCGCGTCGAGAATCTCGTCCTTGCTCAGTGTCGCGTTAGCCATTGTCGTACTCTCCTCATTGATTTCCCCAGGCCCAACCCTGGGGGTAGATCAGGCTTACGCCTGGGAAATCAGGCGCCTTCGCGCTGCGTACGCAGCGCTTCCAGCGCACCAACCATCATGTAGAACATTCCATTCATGGCGCCGAGGAAACCGGCCATTGGCGCCTGGAGCCCCGCTCCGAGTTCAGCCAGCATCTGCTCGCGAGACGGCATGGACGCAAGTTTCTTTACCTGCTCGACGTCTATTGCCTGTCCCTCGAACATTCCGCCCTTCACAGCCGGCCGCTGGTCGTTCTCCTTTGCGAAATCGGAGAGAACCTTTGCACCTGCCACTGCGTCGGCGGCAATAACGATCCCGGTGGGACCGCGCAGTTTCTCGCCGGTGAGTCCGCTGTCGTTCACGGCTCTCAGGGCGAGGGTGTTCTTTATGACCACGTACTCAACGCCGGCCTTGCGCAGGCGGCGACGGAGATCCGTCATCCGCTTCACGTTGAGTCCGGTGAAGTCCGTGTAGTAGAGCGCCGAGGCGCCTTTCAACTTTTCACTGAGCTCGGCTACGAGCTCTTCCTTTCGAGTGCGCTTCATCGTGGCTTACCGGTAGGGCGTGATGTCAACGCCTACGCCGGGCCCCATGGTGCTGGAGATGGCGACGTTGCGAATGTAGACGCCCTTTGCGGCCGAGGGCTTGGATCGAACGATCTGGTCCATGAAGGCCGCGAGGTTCTGCTCGAGCGCCTCGACCGGGAAGGAGACCTTTCCGATGGCGGCGTGCACGTTCCCGCCCTTGTCCACGCGGAACTCGATCTTGCCGGCCTTGACCTCACGAACGGCACGCGCGACGTCGAAGGTGACGGTGCCGGTCTTCGGGTTCGGCATCAGGCCGCGAGGGCCCAGTACGCGTCCGAGCTGACCGACCTGTCCCATCTGGTCCGGCGTAGCGATCATGACGTCGAAGTCGAGGAAGCCGTCCTTGATGCGCTGGATGTACTCTGCGCCCACGTAGTCGGCTCCTGCCTCCTGTGCCTCACGCTCCTTGTCACCGACGGCGACAACGAGCACGCGCACCGTACGACCGGTTCCGGCCGGGAGGGTGACTGTGCCTCGAACCACCTGGTCTGCATGACGCGGATCAACGCCGAGCCGTACGGCGATCTCGACGCTCTCATCGAAGCGGGCGAAGGACGCCTGCTTGACGAGTTCGAGAGCCTCACGGGCGGCCAGACGCGCGTCCTGGTCCACTGTGGCTGCCGCTGCCCTGAACTTCTTTCCCTGGCGCGCCATCAGTCGCGCACCTCGACACCCATCGAGCGGGCAGCGCCGGCGATCATCGCCATTGCTGACTCAACGGTGTCACAGTTCAGATCCGGCATCTTGAGCTCGGCGATCTTGCGTACCTGCTCCTTCGTGACAGATCCAACCTTGTTCCTGTTCGGCTGGCCGGAACCCTTGTCGAGCCCAGCTTCCTTCTTGAGGAGCACCGCAGCAGGCGGCGTCTTCAGGATGAAAGTGAAGCTCTTGTCGGCATAAACCGTTACTTCGACCGGAAGGATCGTATCCTGTCCCTGCGTTCGAGCGTTGAACTCCTTGCAGAAAGACATGATGTTGATCCCCTGCGGACCCAGTGCGGTTCCTACCGGGGGAGCCGGCGTCGCCTTCCCTGCAGGAATCTGCAGCTTGACGAATCCGGTGACCTTCTTTGCCATTTCCCGTCCTCTGGTTGCGACCGGCGCCTCACGCGCCAGCCCTGGACTACCACTTCATGTTTAGTGTCGTCGTGGTTGAGCGACATACTGCAACTGCAGTACTCAGTATCCGGCAGACAGTATTCAGTATCCCTTCAACTGCAGGTAATCCAGTTCCACGCTCGTGGGGCGTCCGAACAGCGACACCGACACTCGCACCTTTCCCTTGTCCGACATCACTTCCTCCACCGTACCGTTGAAGTCCGTGAACGGACCCTCGGTGATCTGGACAGCCTGACCGATAAGGAAAGGAATTTCTTCCTGGGGCTCCTCGACCTCCGACTCGTCGGTGACACCGAGCAGTCGGTTGACCTCGTCTGCGCGAAGCGCCATTGGCGTTCGCTCGTGCCCCACGAACTTCAATACACCCTGAATGGAATTGATCACGTGGGACGTTTCCTGGTTCCAGCGCATTTCCACCAGGACATATCCGGGAAAGAGCTTCCGCTCCACGGTGACCTTCTTCCCGTTCTTTATCTCGACCACTTCCTGCATAGGCACCAGTGCCTGGCGAATGGCCCGCTCTTCCGGTTCCACCGGATCAGCGTCAACCCTTCTCTGGATCAGCGATCGAACCTTGTTCTCGTGCCCGGCAGTCGTCTGGATAGCGTACCAGCGGTGCTCCATGTCCATGCTCAGCCTCCCGCGAAGAGCGCGGGCAGCCACTGCATGAACACGGCGCGGAACGAGATGTCCATGATCGCAATCACGCCGCCGACGATGAGTGACAGGACCACGACGCCGATCGAGAGTTGGCGCACCTGCGCACGGTCTGGCCACGTGACCTTCTTCATTTCGGCCACCACCTCACGATAGAACGTGACGGTGCGACCGACGAAGCCCTCTCGGGCCAGCTCAGTGGCCATGGCTACTTCGTTTCCTTGTGCAGCTGATGCGTGTTGCAGCGCGGGCAATACTTCTTCCACTCAACGCGCTCAGGGTGCAGGCGCTTGTTCTTGGTGGTGAAGTAATTGCGGTTTTTGCACTCGCTGCACGCGAGGATGATCTTGTCGCGGGGCATGGAAGAAGCAGTGACCTGTTATCTAAGTTCGAACTTTCAGTAGTGACCGGCCGGCAGAGGGCGTGGTTGACGCCTTCTGCCGGCTGCCTGCATCACTTGAGAATCTTTGTTACCACTCCCGCACCTACCGTGCGGCCGCCCTCGCGGATCGCGAAGCGAAGGCCCTCGTCCATTGCCACCGGCGTGAT
>DATGOL010000180.1:0-28517 GCA_035306065.1 Gemmatimonadales bacterium
GTTCAACTACCGCTTCAGCTTTCCGATCCACGTCCGATACTCATCCCCAGCGCGCGGGCGCCTGAGCACCGGTAATGGGGCGACGATGCCCCGATAGCCCCCGCGCCCCA
This sequence comes from Gemmatimonadales bacterium, assembly GCA_035306065.1. Classification (GTDB taxonomy): domain Bacteria; phylum Gemmatimonadota; class Gemmatimonadetes; order Gemmatimonadales; family Gemmatimonadaceae; genus JBBQHX01. The sequence goes on from DATGOL010000180.1 coordinate 111, forward strand.
ATCGTGAGCGCCCGTCCGTGACGGGTCTCGAGCCTGGACGTCTATCAGGAGCCATTGCCGTGGTCAGTACTGGTGCCGCCCGATACCTGGAACATGATGTAATGAGCCGCTCCAACGAATGGCTCGTACCTCTGATGTTCGAGCACCTGTTGCTCAATCTTCGCCGCGCGGCGAAGTGCATGGAGCAGGCTGATGTGGGGGGTCGTGCTACCCATCTTGGAAAGGCGTCCGCCATCCTTTTCGAGCTGATGGGGTCGCTCGACCGGGAGCGTGGCGGCGCGGTGGCTGGACAGCTGGGCTCCCTCTATGGCTTTCTGGCCAGTGAGCTGATGGACGTGGGACGCAGCAATGACAGTCAGCGTCTTCAGCGGATAATCGGGATGGTTGCTGAACTCCACGACGGATTTCGGCAGGCGGCCGAGAGCGTCGCGTCACGCGGCGGCTCGCCGGTAGCCTGAGACGGGTTAACGGCACTTTGCGCCATTACGACGCACCCGCAGGAAATACATCATGCACCAGCACTCCAGTCTCTCGAATGTCCACCCGCTCGATGCCGCCGCGCACGCTTACGCGCTGCTCGGTCGCATTGGTGAGTTGGAGAACGCGGAGCCCGCGGGCGGATCGCCGTGGGAGTACGTGCGTGCGCTGGAAGAGCAGGAACACCAGCTGGCGGAGTTGTCGTACCTGCTGTCAGAACTCGAGGTGGTAAGGCGCGAAATGGCGACCTCCGATGGTCCGGGTGTGTCGTCGGCTGCGTACAAGGTGCTGGTGGAAGTGCTTGCTCCGGTGGAGGTCGCTGCGCGTCGCCTGTTAGCGAATGCGCCGGAACTGGCGGAGCGCAGACGGGCACTGTCCGCGAGTCTCAAGGCGGTCTGAGACGAGGGCATTCCGATTCGTCGGAGCCAGCCCTCACAGCGGAGCGTCAGAATCCACGTGCCCGCACTGCAGCCGACCACCAGGCAGCAAGCCCGAGTCCCAGCGCTCCGCTCTGCATGACAGCACCCAGGATCCTCCGCGAATACCTCTCAAGTTCCGAGTCCGTCTGCCGATACTGACTCGCAAGGAGGAAGTATCATGCGAATAGACCGAACGCTGGCCGAGGCCAGGCAGGCTGAGTTGGCACAACAACAGCGCGGAATCGCCGACCGTGCCGACCCCGGCACGCCCACGCCGCCGGTGTCTCCCGCTCCGCCGGTGGATCGCGTTGAGATATCGGATGCCGGACGCGCCATGACACTTCGGGACGATACGGAGGCGCGCCAGGAGCTCTCACCCGAAAGGTTGGAAGAGCTTCGGGAGCGAATTCGTAGCGGGTTGTATGACGATCCCGCGACGGCACTTGCAGTTGCACAGCGCCTGCTCGCCAGCGGCGATCTCTGATCGCTCGACACGGCGCCGTGAGGTTCCTGATGGACGATTCCGCGATGCTTTGGTTGGAGATTGAATATGTCGAGCAAGAGAGTTGAGGCACTGTTGTACGAGTCAGCCGCGGTTTTGAGACGGGTGGATCGTGAGCTCGAGGCCTTCCGCGAGTTTGCACTGTCTGAACCGGCGACCGAAAACGCCTGGTTGCGCGCGGACACCGCAGCACCTGCACAAGATGACGTAGCACACTACGACCGCAGCGATCTGCTGGCGGGTCTTGATCGAGTGAGTCGTCAGTTGAATGAGATGCATCCGGCCTCGGCGAACCTGCCCGCGCAGTCGATGTAGAACGCGCGATGCACGTGACAAGCACGCGCTTGGGATCGTGCGAAACTTTCACGTGTGACTGACCTCGGTTAGCCTGCTCGGAATGGGAAACACGGTTCCGCAGGTTCTTACACCGGGAAGGTTGCGCGCCGGCGTGGCCTTTCTCCGCCGGACAGACCCGGTGCTCGGACGCGCGATGGATGCGTTAGGCCCCTGCCGCTTTGAGGCCAATGGCCAGGGCACTCATTTCGACGCGCTCATTCGGGCAATCGTATACCAGCAGCTTTCGGGCAAGGCTGCGGCTACGATCCTTGCGCGCGTCCTGGAGCAGTTCGACGGCAACTTTCCAACGCCTCTCGAACTGCTTGCGGCGAACGAAGCAGATCTTCGTTCGGCAGGGTTGTCGCGCCAGAAGCTCAGCTACCTGCGCGATCTCGCACAGCATGTGGCAGACGGCACCCTGATGCTGGATGACGTGGAACTCCTGCCGGACGACGAGATCGAGCGTCAACTCGTGATGGTCAAGGGGATTGGCCGATGGTCCGCGCAGATCTTCCTGATGTTCCGGCTTGGGCGGCCTGACGTGCTGCCTTCCGCAGACCTGGGCATTCGCAAGGGGATACAGGCACTTCACTCCCTGCCCGAACTCCCCACGCCCGCCGAAGTTGCCGAACGAGGGCAGGTCTGGGCACCGTACAGGTCGCTTGCGTCCTGGTACCTCTGGCGCCTCGTGGATACGAAGACAGTGGCGGACGGCGCGTAAGCCCTGGGCAGCGCGCTGCGCGGCGCGGCACACGTCGGCCCCGCTGCGCTCGCTGCGATGTGTGCGATGTACGGCACACGTCGGCCCTGCTCCGTCGGCCGCTCCGCCTCGCCCGATTAGCTTTAGACGCCCGCCACAACCGTGTCTCCTGTCTCAACCCGCTGTTCAGAACGACGATGTCCGAATCTCTACTCGAAGGCCACCTGCACCGCGGCTGCGGCGGACGATACGTTCGTCACACCGAGCCCGTAACCATCCGCGTTAGCGGAATGACCGCATCCGTGGAGCGCGTGTTCTACAGCTGCAGCCGGTGCAACGACGAGCACCGTACGGTTGAGCAGCGTGAGGCGGCAGAGCGCGCGGCGGTGGAGGCCGTGAGGCTGGAGAACGCCCTCCTCGCACCGAAGCAGATCCGCAAACTCCGCGAAGAACTCGGCTTGACCACAGAGCAGCTGGGCGACCTTCTCTACGGCATCCCCCGGACGATCGTGGAAGGCTGGGAAAAGGGACGCTACGTGCAGAACCGGGACGTGAACGCCATGCTGCTTAAGCTGGAGGACCCGGATTACCTGCGCGAGCGCGCGGCGCGCGCCGGCGTGGTGCTGCCTGAACCCGAGGTACCGGTGGAGGACGCGGATGCCGGTGAGGGTGGCGCACTGGAGACCAACGTTTCAGAGGCCTTCGCTGCAGAGACCTTCGTGGCGGACGCCAGCGAATCGCCTGGCGACGAGAGCCCGGCTATTGAGGACGGAGATATCGAGAACCACACCGGGAGCCCGTTGACGGAGCGCGCCACGGATGACGATCAGTCAGAGTCCGACGCGCTCCGTGACGACCCCGCCGCTGGCTCACCTCGCTGAGCCACGCGGTATCCGCAAGCAATCCGTCCTCCGATGAAGATCGCGATCACCGGCGCGAGCGGCTTCATCGGCCACGCCCTGCGGGAATCACTCGAGCCGGCTGGGCATCAGGTTGCGTCAATCAGCCGCTCGAGCCCTCGCGCGCCCGCTGACATCCAGTGGGACCCTGAACGCGGAAAGCTGGACGCCGGCCTTCTCGAGGGATTCGGCGCGATAATCCACCTGGCCGGAGAGAACATCGGCCAGCGGTGGACACCCGAAATAAAGAAGCAGATTCGCGAGAGCCGGATTCGCGGAACCGATCTTCTTGCCCGCACCATCGCGGGGCTCCGGGAGCCCCCGGCCGTTCTGGTCAGCGCATCCGCGGTGGGGATCTACGGTAACCGGGGAGATGAGATCCTGGATGAATCGAGCCCCACCGGATCGGACTTCCTGAGCGGTGTGGTGCGCGATTGGGAAGCGGCGGCGGATCCGGCTCGGGAAGCCGGCATACGGGTAGTTCACCCGCGTTTCGGTGTAGTGCTGGCAGCGGACGGCGGCGCGCTCGAGCGGCTGCTCACGCCCTTCCGGCTTGGTATCGGTGGGCGGATCGGCAGCGGCGAGCAATGGATGAGCTGGCTTGACCGACGTGATCTGATCGCCGTGATTCACTTCCTGCTGGATTCCAGGATCTCCGGCGCAGTGAATGCAGTCTCACCAAACCCCGTGCAGAACTCGGAGTTTACGAGTACACTCGGTAAGGTCTTGAACCGCCCCGCAGTGCTGCCAACGCCAACGCTGGCGCTGAGGCTGATGTTCGGAGAGATGGCTGACGCCACCCTCCTGGCAGGTCAGCGGGTCATACCGCGGCGTTTGCTGGAAGAAGGGTTCGTGTTCCGGTACCCCATGCTTCAAGAGAGCCTGAATAGCGCAATACACGGTATTCAGCACTCGGCAGGCGAGCAGGTTGAGTAGTCGCGCGCGGCCGGCCGAACTGGTCGAGGCGCGTATAGTGCAATGCTGCAACTTGAACGCTGAAATTTTCTCTCCATTCCATACCCGATGTCTCGCACTCCACGCATTGAGTCGAACCGCAAGAGCCCGAGCATAGCGCTCCCGGGCGTGGACGACGACAAGTCGCGCGAGAAATCGCGTCAGCATCGGACTCCGCACGGGTCAGCGCGTGCAGACGCCAGAACCCGGGAACGCCGCAGGCCGGCATTGTTCGTATGGGTGGCAATGGCCGCAGTCATTCTGGCACTCGTAATGGCCTTCGATCCGTTCGGGATGCGGACGAAGCCCATTCCGCCGCTCGTGCCGCCCGCTCCAACCAAGGCGCCGCTGCAGACGCCAGGGGTACCAACGGACACCGATCCCGTGTGATCCCTGCGTGGGTGCGGCCTCTAACTGGTGCCGCACCCCACTCACGCGAAGAGCGGCGGCTTCTGCAGGTGGAAGTCCGTTGCCTGCTGATAGGCTCGTGCTACCGCCAGCATCGGTGCCTCCTCGAACAGCCCTCCCAGGAACGTGATCGAAACGGGAGTGCCATCTTCCCTGAATCCGTTAGGCAGTATCACGGCCGGGTGACCGGTAAGGTTGGTAGCCAGCAGCTGCCCGCTTCCGGTAGGCGCAACGATCACATCCATGCTGTTGAACAACTCGGCCCAGCGTTCGATGGCGATGGACCTCACGCGGTTCGCATTCACGTAATCAACCGCCGGAATGAAACGCGCTGTTCGAAAGGTGTTCGGCCATGCACCAGCATCCTGCTGGGCGAGCTCGGAGTCACGCCCTGAACGTGTGAGCTCATCGAAAGCTGCTGCGGCCTCCGCGCGAAGTATGATGCGCATTGCGGAGTACTGCACGTCAGGCAGCTCTACGGGAATGAGGTTTATGCCAAGGCCCCTGAGCACCGCCAGTGAAGCATCGTCGAATGTGCGCTGCGCCCGTTGGGCGTCAAAAAGGCTGTTGAAATAGCCAACCCGCAGCGTGCGCACGTCCACGCCTGCGTCCCAGCCGAAGGCTGCATCATGCACCGTGCGGTCACTGCCGTCCGGGCCGCGAATGGCTTCGAGCACGAGTGCGCAATCTTCAACGCTCCTGCAGATGGGGCCGAGCTTGTCCATGGACCACGACAGGGGCATCGCACCGGTCCGCGGCACACGTCCGAACGTTGGACGCAGCCCGGTTGCTCCGCAGCGCGTTGCGGGCGATGAAATGGAGCCAAGCGTCTCGCTGCCGAGCGCGAACCAGACCAGTCCTGCGGCAGTGGCTGCCGAAGAACCGGCAGACGATCCGCTGGAGCCTTGCTCGGGATTCCACGGGTTTCGCGTTCTGCCGCCGAACCAGGTGTCGCCCATGGCGAGTTCACCAAGGGTGAGCTTGGCAACGAGAACAGCCCCCGCTTCGTCGAGCCGCCTCACGACAGTCGCGGTGTCCATCTCCTGCTCGCGGTACGGCGCCGCACCCCAGGTGGTAGGCGCACCGGACACACCCAGCAGATCCTTTGCGCCCCAGGGAATGCCATGCAGCGGGCCACGATAACGCCCGGATGCGATCTCGCGGTCGGCGGCGCGCGCCTGCTCCATTGCCCGCTCCTCGAGAAGCGTGACGACGCAGTGGAGGGTGGAATCGAACCGGGCAATCCGGGACAGCGAAATCCGCGTGAGGCGCTCCGACGTTACCGCACGAGTTTCAACCAGGCGCGCAACCTGGTGCACCGGCATGAATGCGAGCGCATCGTCGCCAAGTGCCGTGGCAGGCACTTCCGGCCGCGATGGACGGAACTCACGATCGTCAACCGGTGGCTGCGCACCGCGCGGCAACGGATTGAAGATCATTGCCGGTGCCACCTGGTGGTGAAGCGGAATCGCATGCAACTCTTCCAGCTGCCGCGCCTGCCCGCGGAGACTCTCCAGCATCATCTCGCGTTCAGCCTCATCCAGTTCCACTCCGGCAATTTCAGCAGCCGACGAAATGGACTCGATGGTGATGTCCCTGCCCGATTGCAGCTGGCTCCAGAGCACACCGGGGAGCAGCGTGGAGCCCAGCCCGATCGAGCTGAAGTACGCCAGGAACTCTCGTCTTTCCGACAGCGACATGTCTCGCTACTCCGTCCACTCAGGGTACATGCGCATAACGCGCTGAATTTCCGCCTGTTGCCCGGGCGACAAGGTTTCCTCCGGGTCGAGGGTCCAGGCGCCCGACAGCAGCCCTGCTTGTACCAGTACCTCGTGAATTCCCGGTATGCAGCCGGCGAAGCCGTTGGCCGCGTCGAAGACGGCCGAGTTCATGTCTGTGATCGCGGCGGTAACGCGAGGCCAGCGGGCGGCCAGCACGGGCGCCTCACGAGCCGCGCGCGCTTCCCGCAACAGCCGAACTGCAGACTTCGTCCACACCGCCCAGTGCCCGAGGAGTCCACCGTCCATGTAACGATGGACAATCGCACCGTTCACCTCAACCGGGAAGGGTGTGAGCAGGTCGTGCACGATGGAGTCGTCGTTGCCCGTGTAGAGAGCTACGTCATCTCGGCCGGACTCGACAATCGCACGCACCACGGTGTGCGTATGGTACCGATTGAATGGCGCGATCTTCACCGCCACGAGCCGTGAGAGTTCGGCAAGCCGATGCCAGAACGCCGCGCCCAGCGGACGGCCGCCCACTGCAGGCTGCAGGTAGAATCCGAAGAGCGGCAGCACATCCGCAACCGCGGAACAGTGTGCCAGCAGACCGTCATCGTTCAGGTGGTCGAGCCCGGCAAGCGACAACAGAACGGCATCGTAGCCCAGGTCAGCCGCAACGGCCGCTTCAGCAACCGCCTCGCGCGTACTGCCAACCGCGCCGGCGATCAATACGAAAGTGCGCTCGTCGCTCCCCGATCGCGATTCTGCAACCGTGGTGGAGGCCAGCTCCAGCACCGGCCGCAGAAGTCCGTGCTGCCTGAGTGCGAACTGGGTGGTGTGTACGGCCACGGCAACGCCGCCGGCCCCGGCGTTTATGTAGTACTGCGTGAGCTTCCGCTGACGCTGCTCATCGAGGGTGCGAGCGGCCGTGAGAGCAAGCGGGTGTGCCGGTATCACCTGGCCATTCAGCAGGTGGCGTCGCAGCGGATCGTGAGGCATGGGGTGTGCGGGGCCGTTCATGCTGCAACTCGCAAAAGCGCGCCACGCCCCGGAACCGTCACATGCTCAGAAAGTCCCATCACGCACCTCGAAGTGCGTTGGTTTGGCGAGCACCCTCCCGCCCCCACTTATCCACTCGGCTGTCCAGGCGAGCAGGCGTGAGGCACTTGTCGATGGCTTGCCCAGCTTTTCGATCATGCGACTGGCGTCCGACAGAAGTGCCGTGGCTGCCTCCTCGCCAACGAACTTCGGGCTTCGGTCCAGAAGCGCTGCCAATTCGGTAGCCTGTGCGCGAACGGACAGGTGCTCGGTGCCGGTTACATTGAATACCACCGGAGGTGTTCCTGCGTGCGCCAGTGCGGCGAGTGCCATCCGGTTCGCATCGCCCTGCCAGATGGCATTCACCCAGCCCATGGTGAGGTCTACAGGTTCGTTCGCAAGTACGCGTAAGGCGAGATCCACGAGAACGCCATAGCGCAGGTCAACGGCATAGTTGAGCCTGACGATGGCCAGGGGCGTGCTGCCTTCTGATGCGAGCTCATACAACCGTTCCCGAGCCACGCAGGAAGATGCATACTCGCCGGTGGGCATGAGTGTGTCGCCCTCGCGAGAGCCCGGACCGCTTGCCGGTACCAGCGGGTAAACGTTGCCTGTTGAGAACACCACCGTGCGTGCGCCCCTGAAACGCTCGGCGCAACGATAGGGAACTACGGCATTCAGCAGCCATGTGCCGCCCGGATCGCTGTGGGTGCCGAACTTCTGGCCGGCCATGAACACCACGTTAGGTGCGTCCGGCAGGCTGGCAAGGCTGTCGCGATCGGCGAGGTCTGCCCGGATGGTGTGTACGCCAAAGCTCTCGAGGGATGCTCTGGCGCTCTCGTCCGTCCATCTGGACACTGCGATAACGCGGTCTGTGTTACGTCCCGCAGCGTTGAGTGCGCGCCGGGCCATGCGTGAGAGGGTGGGGCCCATCTTGCCGCCGGCGCCGAGTACGATGAAGTCGCCGGGGCAGGCTTCGAGTGCCTTCGCCAGCCCGTCGTCAGGTGCGGACAGTGCATCTTCCAGCGCAACCTCGTCTCCGGGCGCGAACGAGAGCGCGTTCGACTCGCCGCGGCGACGCCTTACTTCAGCCACGGCTCACTGGAAGACCATGTGCCGGGTCTTCGTGCCCCATGCCGGTAGAGCTCATCGGCTCGATCGCATCTCCGTCCGTATCGCCGTTCAGGTCGTCGTGTGCATCGCTCAGCCCGAGCTCCTTTCGCAGCTGAGCTCTGGCACGTCCGATCCGAACGCGAACAGCCTGCTTCAACGCCGGGAGGTCGTCCAGTGTGAGGTTTGCGGTGTCAACCGGTTCGAGCACCTCACAGATGGCGCGCGCATGCTTGAACCGGAAGGTGCCCTTTGCCATGCCGTGACTCGTACCCGCCACAGCGAGCGGGAGAAGCGGCGTGCCGGTTTCGATGGCAAGCCTGAATGCACCGTCCCGGAACGGAAGCATTGCCCCGTCTGCCGAACGAGTGCCCTCGGGGAAGATCATCACCGATACGTGCTTGGCGAGTCGGTCCCGGCATTCCTCGAGCGCGTCTGCCCTGCTCGATGCCTTCCCGCGATGCACCGGTACATCACCAGCCATTCGCATCATCCAGCCGAATACCGGAATTCGGAGCAGCTCAACCTTGGCAAGCCACTTCATTTCCCATGGAAGGTGCGCAATGAGGGCTACATCCGCGTACGACTCGTGGTTCGAGACCACCACGTAGGGGTTTCGCGGATTCTCGATGTGCACACCGCGAGTGCTGAAGTGCCACAGCGGGTTAACCCTGGCCAGAACCACGCCCAGCTGACGGAACGTGCGCCCGATGCGATACCGGGCCGGGTCGAACGGCGCGGTGAACACGAACACGATGCACATCCACAGAAAGCCCAGGGCTATGATGAGCACCGAGGCCGTCCAGGCCCATGCATTGGCAACTGATTGAAGCACGCGAGTGACGGGAGACTATTGAGTTACTGTGCCCGCCTGGCGAGGCGCGAGGCACATGACATGACTACCGGTTGTTGTCGTTGAGCGAGAGCTGTGCTTCCCCGGCGTAGCGCTTGAGCCTCGCAACCATTGCCGAGAGCCCGGTTTCACGAGCATGAAGCCCGACACTCTCCATTACCTGCGAGACAAAATCAGCGGGAATGGCAAGGGTAACGGCAGGCGGCTGATCGTTCACCGCCTGCAGCGTGAGCGCCAGGAACGCGGCAACTGTCGGAGACTGCCTCACGTTGACGTCTGCGTAGTAGTGCATCAATCCGTCGTTGACTACCGGAAAAATGTCAACGCGCGTTTGGCATTCCGGCACGACGAAGTTGGTGCGATCAATGGCTTCGTAGCGCGCCGGAAGTGGCTCGAGCTGGCGAGCATACTGCAGGAGTGCCGCCATCTTCTCCTCTCTTCCCATGGCGCGAAAACGTCGCAGCACCTTTGCCAGCGACGGTGGAATCTCGCTCACCTGTGTGGTTGCAGCAGTCTGGTTACTCATGTTGACGGAATCTAAGTGCGCCTGCATTTCGGGCGCGTGGCTTGCATCCCTGATGGCCACAAACGTATCAGGCGTACAGCGGCATTGCCGCCCTGCGCGCCATTCTTATAAACGGGAGCAACGACAATGCCTACGCGAAAGGCCTCCGCAAGCTGGACCGGCGGGTTCAAGGGCGGGAAGGGAAGGGTAGACGGTGAAACCGGTGCCGTGGCTGCGGACTATTCCTTTGGCTCGAGATTCGAGAATGCCGGCGGTACCAACCCCGAAGAACTGCTGGCGGCGGCCGAGGCGGCCTGCTTCAGCATGGCGCTCTCAGCGGCGCTGGAAGGCGCCGGCATGACGCCAAACTCCGTGAAAACCACCGCTCACTGTACGATCGAGAAAGTGGGATCGGACTTCTCGATAACCACCATGAAACTGGACGTCGAGGCTGACGTTCCCGGTGCGGAACCTGGCGACTTCAACGGCATCGCCGAGAAAGCGCTGAACGGATGCCCGGTATCGAGAGCGCTGACGGGTAACGTGAAGCTGGAGATGGACGCGAAACTGGTGTGACGAATGTGCGGGCGATGCTCGAGGTCAGTAAAGCCTCGAGCATCGCGTCAGCCCGCGAGGCCTTCAGCGCCCGACGCCACAGACTCGCGCGAACCATCGTTCAGAAACACCACAGTCCGGCCCGGTATTGCAATCCGCACCTGCATATCCTCGAGTCGCCTGATGATCTCCATGTTCAGATGCTGCTGGATATCCATGTACAGCGAATACTCGGGGCTCATCACGTAGTACACGCTCTCAATCAGAAGCGACTGCTCACCCATGGTCGCAAAGTGGGAGCGGTCGAACCGGGTATTCGGCGTCTCGGTAATTACCTGCCTGATCATCGCCGGAATCTCCCGCAAACTGGCAGAGGGAGTTCCGTACTCCACACCGATCGTGAAGGCTATGCGCCGTTCAGCCATGCGCTTGTAGTTGTAGATGCGCGACCGGGCGAGATCGGTGTTCGACATGATCACCTGCTCGCCGCTCAGGCTCCGGATCCTGGTAGACCTGAGCCCCACTTCCTCCACCGTGCCGGAAACCTTGTCCACTGCTATCGAATCGCCAACCACGAATGGCTTGTCGAGCACGATGGAAAAGGAGGCAATGAGGTCGCCGAGCACACTCTGTACTGCCAGGGCAACTGCAATTCCACCGATTCCCAGGCCGGCAACGAGCGCGGTAACGTTTACGCCAACCGTCTGCAGCGCAACAAGAAAGAGTATTACCGCCATAACGAGCTTGAGCACCAGCACCGCAGCTCGAACGGTGGTCACACTTGCAGCGTCTGCAGGCAGCTTCTCCCGCGTGAAGCGCCTCAGCCAGGCGTCGAGCAATGCATTGCCCCAGTTTGCAATCTGCACCAGCAGCAGCAACACGAACGCCATGTAAAGCAGGCGCTCCACTCGATCCGAGAAGTGGAGGAAGCGCGTGGCAACTACCACACCCAGAAGCGCAGCGAAGAAGTAGCGCGTGCGATGCACGAGCTCAACGAGCATGTCGTCCACGCCGGTTTTGGTGGCCTCGACGCGAGGCATGACTCGATCCTGCAGCAAGCGGCGCACAACGAGGATTATCCCAAATGCTACCGCGAACGCGAGCAGCGCCATGAGCCACGCGCTTACCGGATTCCCCGCAAACTGGAGTTCGAGAATGTCCGCCTGGCTGGTCATTGGTGGATACTGAGAAATGGATAGGTCGTACTGTCACCCGGCATGAGCCGCACCATCGCGAGCGTCGGGACCTGCCGGCGGTATCAGGAGGCCGGCCACCCCGCAGTCAAGGTAGCAAGCAGGCAGAGGCCCCCAGTACCGGGCGCACGACAGCCACCACCGGTTTCACCTGTTGCACCGTCACCATTTCCGCAGCACTTTCGACGAACGCCGCAAACCGAACTCTCCTCCGGACAGCACAGATGCGCAACGTCATCCTCCTGCTCGCGGTCGCTACCGCGTTCTGCGCCACCACCAGCCGCGCATCGGCACAGCAGGTCACCGCCGCAGGCTCGGATGAACCCACTCGGCTGCTCCGCATGCCAACCGTGAGCGCCACGCATATCGCGTTCATGTACGGCAACGACATCTGGAAGGTGGGGCGGCAGGGCGGCAGTGCAACGCGCGTTACAAGCTTCCCAGGGCAGGAGTTGAATCCACACCTCTCTCCGGATGGACAGTGGCTCGCGTTCTCCGCACAGTACGGCGGCAACATGGATGTGTTCGTAGTGCCGGTTGCAGGCGGCGAGCCGGCTCGCCTCACGTTCCACCCCTCCTTCGATCTGGTGCAGGGCTGGACGCCGGATTCGCGCAGCATCGTATTCTCGTCAGACAGGAACGCTCCGCCGCAGGGTCACAACCGTTTCTACACCGTGGGGCTCAACGGCGGCCTGCCGAACGAGATGCCCATGCCCCGCGCACACCAGGGCAGCATCTCGCCTGACGGAACCCGGCTGGCGTATCGCATGGTTACCCCGTGGGAAGACGAGTGGCGCAACTACCGCGGCGGGCAGAATCGGCCCATCTGGATACTCGACCTCGATGACCTGGACGTAGAGGAAGTATCTCCCTGGAACGGGAGCAATGACATGGACCCGGTGTGGCTCGGCGACAATGTCTACTTCCTGTCGGATCGCGACTACGCGATGAACCTGTATTCCTATTCGCCCGCCACCAGGCAGATCGCACAACTCACCCGATTCACGGATTGGGACATAAAGGCGCTGGACGCGGGCGGCGGTGTGCTGGTGTTCGAGCAGGGCGGGTGGATTCACACCCTGGATCCGGCGTCAGGCAGCGTGAACCGCGTGAATATCACGGTACACGGAGACTTTCCGTGGCTCATGCCGCAGTGGCGTGAGGTGGGGTCCCGGCTGACGAACGCCGCGCTGTCACCAACGGGCAAGCGCGCGATCTTCGAGGCGCGCGGAGACATCTTCACCGTGCCCGCAACGGAAGACGAGGGAGACTGGCGCAACCTGACTGCCACCTCCGGGGTTGCGGACCGTACGCCATCCTGGTCGCCACGGGGAGACCGGGTTGCATGGTTCAGCGACGCGGATGGCGAGTACTCGCTCGTTATCGCCGACCAGCAGGGTGCGCAAAGCGAGCGGCGCATTCCGCTCGAGAGCCAGACCTTCTACTTCACGCCGCAGTGGTCGCCTGACGGGCAAAGTATCGCGTTTACAGACACGGACCTGAACCTCTGGCTTCTGGATGTCGAGTCGGGACGACAGACAAAGCTCGACACCGACACCTACATGGTGCCGGAGCGAACCCTGGATCCGGTGTGGTCTCCGGATTCCCGATGGCTGGCATACGCAAAGCGCCTGGACAACCAGCTTCATGCAATCGTGCTGTACGACACGCGCGACGGGCGTGCACATACGATTACCGATGGGATGTCCGACGCACTCTCACCCGCGTGGGACGCCTCGGGCAAATACCTGTGGTTCCTGGCCAGTACGAACTTCGGGCTGAACACCGGTTGGCTGGAGATGAGCAACTACCAGCGACCGGTGACATACGGCCTCTATATGGTCGTACTGTCCGATACGGCTGCTTCCCCGCTCCTGCCGAAGCCCGGCGATGAACCGCCGTTCGCGCAGCGTTCACAGACGGATTCGGCGAATGCCGGCGGACAGTCGCGACGCGCCACCGCTCCAGTAACAAACGTGAACCTCGAAAGCATCCAGCAGAGGATAGTGCCGGTATCGGACGTACCGCTGCGCATGTACACGGGGCTCACCGCCGGTCCGGAGGGCACCGTCTTTTTCGGTGAGGCCATTGCCAACCAGGAAGGCTTTACGCTCAAGCGCTACCAGCTTGCAAAACGTGAGGCGGCAACGTTCATGAGCGGCCTGCAGAGCTGGACTGTATCTGCAGACCGGAAGAAGCTGCTGTACCACGATGAGAGCAACTGGGGAATAGTGCCTACCGATCGCGATCCCCCCAAGGCCGGAGATGGCAGGATCGCTACCAGCGGGTTGCGCATGCAGGTGGAGCCGCGCGCCGAGTTTGCGCAGATGGCGAGGGAAGGCTGGCGCTTCCAGCGCGACTTCCTGTACGTGAGCAATACACACGGTGCGGACTGGGACGCAATCTGGTCGCAGTACTCACCACTCGTTGAGCACGTGGCGCACCGTTCGGATCTCACCTACCTGCTGGACTGGATGGGAGGCGAGATAGCGATCGGTCACAGCTTCGTGCGCGGTGGTGATCTGCCCTCTGTTCCGCCAACCAACGTGGGAATGCTTGGCGCCGACCTGGAGGTGAGTGAGGGCCGTTACCGCATAACGCGGATCCTCGATGGAGAGAGCTGGAACCCCGAGCTTCGCGCGCCGCTGTCGGCTCCCGGCGTGAACGTGAACGTTGGCGATTACATACTGTCGGTGAACGGCGTGGAGCTCACCGCCGATCAGAATCCCTACGCGGCATTCGACGGAACCGCTAACCGTCAGTTGCTGCTGCGGGTGAACGATCGCCCCGAAGCGGAGGGGTCCAGGCTGGTGACTGTCGTACCCGTGTCCAGCGAGAACGCCCTGCGCAGGATGGCATGGGTTGAAGGAAACCGTCGCACGGTAGACAGCCTGTCCGACGGCAGGCTTGCCTACGTGTGGATACCCAACACTGCGGAAGCCGGCTACACGTACTTCAATCGCTGGTTCTTTGCGCAGCAGGATCGTCAGGGGGCCATCATCGATGAGCGCTACAACCAGGGTGGTTCTGCTGCGGATTACATAGTGGACGTGCTGAATCGTGACATGTACGGCTACTTCAACAACCCCGTGGGAGAGCATCGTCCGTTCACCACGCCGCAGGCAGCGCTATGGGGCCCGAAGGTAATGATCATCAATGAGATGGCCGGCTCCGGCGGCGACCTGCTCCCCTACATGTTCCGGCATTCGGAGATCGGGCCGCTCGTTGGCAAGCGTACCTGGGGCGGGCTTGTTGGAACGTGGGACACGCCGCAACTACTGGACGGCGGAACGATGATCGCTCCACGCGGCGGGTTCTTTGACCTCAACGGCGAGTGGGCGGTGGAGAACGAAGGAGTTGCGCCGGATATCGAAGTTGAGCTCAGCCCGAAGGACTTTGCGGCCGGACGCGACAGCCAGCTTGAACGTGCTATTCAGGAAGCGTTGCGACTGCTGGAGGCGAATCCCATCGAGTTCAGGCCGGAGCCTCCACCACCAGTGCGCTTCAGGCGCCCGCCAGGCGGCTGAGCACGGGCCTCACCCCTCACCCGTAACCCGTAACGCCTCACGCCGCGTCCTCCCGTTGCACTTGCTTCGCATCCCAAAGCTTGCGGTCGTCGCACGCGTCACAGTTTGCGCATCGCCAGTCCGGCTCCATCTCCTCGCCAAAATGCTCCAGGATGTGCCTCGTGCGGCAGTGCGCAGTCTGGCAGTACGCAACCATTCCCTGGAGCTTCGCCTGGTCGCGCTCGCGACGCTCCTCGTAGTCCAGCAGGTCGTGCTTGAGATCCACGCGCGTTAGGCCATCTCGCATCCGCTCGAATGATCCGCCGCGGTGCTCACGCACTGCGCCGTGGCGCTTGAGCAGCATAAACGTTATTCGCGCCTTGCGTCGCGGCACTCCTGCCCGCTCGGCGATCTCGTCCAGCGGAACCGGTGTCTCCTTCGGGTAGGTCTCCAGCACCAGCGCTACCTTCGCCGCCTCCTCCACTTCCGGATAGCGCCCGCCAAGGAAGTACGACTGTATTCGTCGGTCCTCCACGCGGTAGAGCACTGTGCACGTGGCCGGAAGTCCGTCGCGGCCCGCACGACCTGCTTCCTGGTAGTAGGCCTCGAGCGACCCTGGAAAGTGGTAGTGAATCACGAAGCGAAGATCCGGCTTGTCTATCCCCAGGCCGAACGCGTTCGTTGCCACCATCGCCTTGAGTTCATCCGCCATGAAACGGTTCTGGATGCGCTTGCGATCCGTGCCGTTCATTTTCCCGTGATACAGGCCGAACTCCAGTCCCTCTTCTTCGAACGCGTCTGTCAGGAACGCGTGAAGCCGCTCGGCCTCTGCAATCGTAGCTATGTATATGACGCCCGTGCCGTCGCTCTCACGCAGCTTCTGCAATAACACTTCGTCCTTCATTGAACTCGTTGCCGTGCGCGCTACCTCGAACCGGAGATTCGGACGGGAGAATCCCGTAACGCTCACGAAGGGATCACGGAGCCCGAGCTGCCGGGCAATGTCATCGCGTATCTCTCGTGTGGCAGTCGCAGTGAGCGCAAGGGTGGGCGGGCTGCCCAGCCTCCGGATTATGGAGCCGAGCGACAGGTAGTCGGGGCGGAAATCGTGTCCCCACTGGCTCACGCAATGAGCTTCGTCCACAACGAACAGGCTCACGTCTCGCTGGAGCAGCAGTTCGAAGAAGTCGCGATCCTTGAAGCGCTCCGGTGTGAGGTAGAGAATTTTGCCGTCGCCTTCATCCAGCCGGCGATTCGTTTCACGCACTTCAGTCGCAGACAGGTGCGAATGCATTGCGAGCGGGTCCATGCCGCTTGCAACCAGCTTGTCCTGCTGGTCCTTCATGAGCGCGATCAGTGGGCTCACCACCACAGTGAGACCCGGTAGAAGCTGCGCCGGAAGCTGGTAGATGAGCGACTTGCCGCTGCCGGTGGGCATGACGAGCATGACGTCACGCTGCTCCAGCAGTGCCTGTATAGCCTCCAGTTGTCCGTGCCGGAAGCCGGCATGGCCGAACCGCTCGCGCAGCAGTGCACGAGCAGCCTTTAGTTGGGTTGCCTTCATTTGCGCCGCAACGGGCAGGAATCGTACCGTCTGCGGCGCACGCACACTGAACGCGAATCGCGCATCTGCGTGGGAGTGAAGTGCCTTGCGCGACGCGCAATCCTCACTCTGGTCGAAGCAAGCCGCGCCCGTTCTGCAACATCATGTGCGTGCTGCCGGAGCTCGCCTGTCGACTGTCGTGTTCGCCATCGCTACCCGAAAACAGGACAGTCGATTGTTCGTGTAATCGTGGCACCCCGTCTGCACTTGCCCTCTTCGTGCACGGGCACGTTGCCCGAACTCACAGACACAGGCGGTAAGGGTCCGCCGGCAAACCCGGAGGGGGGTATGGCCGAGATTCGCGTAGAAGAGAGGAAGCGAGGTACCGGATGGCTGTGGATGCTGGTGCTTCTGCTGGCCGTGATCGCCGCCGTCTGGTACTTCTCGACCATGAACGGCGCAGAGCGAGGAGCAACTGATCAGGGAACCACGGTTCCGATGGATTCGGTGAGCTTCTCTCCGGATGCACAGGTGCCACCACCGATACGTTCCGCCTGATAGCAGCACTCAACGAGAGGGGAAAAATGCCTACTGACAACGAAAGAGTGAGGCGCGACCAGGGCAGCGTGGGACCGGACCCGCGTCAGGCAAGAAGCCTGGTTCCCATGCGCCAGCTCGACAAGCTCCAGATCGCAGACGGTGAGCCGGACATTCGCGGCTGGGAAGTATTCACGTCCGAAGGCCGCGAGGTTGGAGAGGTGCGGGAACTGCTGGTGGACACTACTTCAATGGAAGTGGTGATGCTGGATGTAGACCTCAAGCGGGACGATCGGCATACGCTCGCCCCCATTCGTGCGGCCTGGATAGATCGTCCCAGCAGGCGCGTGGTCATTTCAGCAGAGGAGATCACGTCCGACGACGACATTCCGACACTTCCGCATGGAGCGGCCCTGAGCGACCGCGAGGTGGAGGAGTTCGACCGCCGATACACACGTGCCTATGGTTCACGCGCGATGGCTGATCATGACTACCGCTATCGTTATGGCGACAGCGACGAGCTGCGTTTTGCCGGTGCGCCGGTGGATACGGGGGGTTACGACGAGCTCGAGCACCGCAGCGCGCGGCGCGATCCCAGCGACATGGAAAACGACACCCTCGCACGCGAGCGCGAGGAGTTGAAGCGCGAGCAGGAGCGACTGGCTGCAGAGCGCGAGCAGCTGGTGAACGAGCGCGAGCAGCTGGCTGAAGAACGCCAGGAACTGGCGGCCGAACACCTGGAGAGACCGGTGGAAGTCCGCCGGTATGTAGAGAAGCGTCGGTGGAGCGACCACGACGAAGACGCAATGCCGCCGTCCGAAAGGTCGCATTCGGTTCGCTTTCCGCAGTCGATGGATCGGCGGACGGACGTCCCGCGTGACCAGCGGCCGGGCGACGCACGCTAGCCGCGTTCACACGCCGACTGGCATCTGTGGCTGCACTGCCGTATCGTGACGAATGCGACCGGCGACGCGGTTGCATCGCATTTCTTCCATTCGGCCGCTCCGGCAATGCTGCTACGAACCTCCCCCGAGCACCCGATACGGTCTTCCGAGATCACGCCTGAGGCCGTTTACCTCAACCGGCGGCACTTCATTGGCGCTGCCGCCGGTGCTGCCACGCTCGCAACGGCCGCATTTCTGGCTCCCCGCATACTCGGCAGAGGCAGCAACGGCGGAAACCAGTCCTCCGCAGCGGCCGGCGCCATCCTCCCCCAGGATCGCCGGTTCAAGGCTCTCGGTCCGGACGACCCGCTCACGCCTTACGACAAAGTCACCACCTACAACAACTTCTACGAGTTCGGAACAGGCAAGGAGGACCCGTCACAGAACGCCGGCACCCTCAAAACCGACCCGTGGAGCGTGCAGGTGGACGGTGAAGCGGGCAAGCCCGGCCGTTATGCACTCGAAGACCTCCTGAGCCCGCACAAGCTCGAAGATCGCGTCTACAGGCTCCGCTGCGTTGAAGGCTGGTCCATGGTGATCCCCTGGCAAGGCTTTCCGCTACGCGATCTCCTGCGGCGCGTGGAGCCCACTTCTGCCGCACGTTACGTGGAGTTCACCACCCTTCATGACGTGAAGCAGATGCCCGGCCAGCGCTTCCGCGTTCTCGACTGGCCATATGTGGAAGGGCTTCGGCTCGATGAGGCCATGCATCCGCTCACCATACTCGCCACCGGGCTCTATGGTCGCGATCTGCCGAACCAGAACGGCGCACCGCTCCGCCTCGTGGTGCCCTGGAAGTACGGGTTCAAGAGCATCAAGTCCATTGTTCGAATCCGCCTCACGCGAGACGAACCCCGAACCTCCTGGAATCTCGCTGCTCCCCAGGAATACGGCTTCTACGCAAACGTGAATCCGCAGGTGGACCACCCACGCTGGAGCCAGGCCACGGAACGGCGACTCGGCGGCGGGCTCCTGGCCGAGATCCGCAGGCGGCCCACTCTGCCCTTCAACGGATACGCCCGCGAGGTGGAGTCGCTTTACTCGGGAATGGACCTGGGTCGCTACTACTGAGCCAGGGTTGTGATGGCACCGGCGAAAATCTGCCAATGAGTACCGCCGCCCGCGCCGAGCGAGTGCCGCGTTCGCGTGCTGCGCCTCACGTGCGCGCCGTACGTGCGCTCAAGCCAGTCGTGTTCCTCCTCTCGCTGCTGCCACTCGTGCTGCTGGTTCGAGGAGCATTCACCGATTCGCTGGGCGCAAACCCCATCGAAGCGCTCGAACTGCGAACCGGACACTGGACCCTCCGATTCCTTTTGCTGACCCTCGCAATCACCCCGGTTCGAAAGCTCACCGGGTGGAGCGCCCTCATTGGCTGGCGCCGAATGCTGGGGCTTTTCACGTTCCTTTACGCAACGCTCCACTTCATCACCTACGCGGCGCTCGACCAGGCCCTCGATTTCGGCCTGATCGTGGAGGATGTTGCCGAGCATCCTTACGTGACAATCGGTTTCGCAACGTGGCTGCTGCTAATCCCGCTGGCAGTAACGTCAACCAAAGGTTGGGTTCGCAGGCTGGGTGGAAAGCGGTGGGTAGCGCTGCACAGGCTCGTTTATGTGTGCGCAATCGGTGGTTCAGTACACTATCTTTGGGCCGTGAAACAGGACATACGCGGCCCGTTACTCTATATGAGTATTCTCGCACTCCTTCTGGGGTGGAGACTTGTCGCGACCCGATCATCCCGAAGGCCTGCCGCGTGAGCCGGAGCATGGAACCTGACGACGGAACGCTGTCGCTTGGTGTCGTTACTGCTCCCGGCCTGGAGCCGATAACGCTCCGCGAAATGCAGGTGCTTGGAATCGAGGGAGAAACGGAAGACGCCGGCCTCATTACGCTCCGCGGCAGCCACATCACACTCCTGCGTCTGAACCTTCACCTGCGCACGGCCACGCGAGTGCTCGTGCGGGCGGCGGAATTCCACGCTGCCTCCTTCGCGGAGCTGGAGCGCCGTTCGCGAGACATCCCGTGGGAGCAGGTGGTGGTTCCGGATCGTCCGGTGCGCCTTCGCGTAACCTGTCGGAAGAGCCGGCTGTATCACTCGGACGCAGTTGCCGAACGTGTTGCCGGAGCCATGCAGCGCCGCCTGGGTACGGAGGTGACGTGGAGCGCAGGCGGGCAGGGAGACACCCGCGGCGACGCATTGAACGACATCCAGCTGATTATCGTTCGCATCATGCGCGACGTCTGCACCGTGAGCTTCGACTCCTCCGGTGCCGCGCTTCACGCGCGCGGTTATCGTGAGGCGTCCGGCAAGGCACCCATGCGAGAATCGCTAGCCGCCGCCATGCTGCTGGCCGGTGAGTGGAGTCATGCTTCTCCCCTGGTGGACCCCATGTGCGGGTCGGGCACGATCCCGATCGAGGCTGCACTCATGGCAAGGCGCATCGCTCCCGGCCTCGAGCGTGAGTTCGCGTTCCAGCAGTGGGCACAGTACGATGCCGCAGCCTGGGAAGAGATCCGGGACGAGGCTGCGTCCACCGTGCTCAGCTCTGCAGGCGTGACGATAATTGCCTCCGACAGGGATGCCGGCGCGGTGGCGGCAACGCTTTCGAATGCCGAACGTGCCGGGGTCGCCGAGGATATTGACGTCAGGCGCTGCAGCATTTCGGAGATGGAAACTCCGCCCTCCGACAGCGGCTGGCTGGTAACCAACCCGCCGTATGGCGTGCGCGTAAGCGACTCGTCCAGGCTTTTCCCGCTCTACTCAAGGCTGGGTGATCTGCTACGCGATCGCTGTGCAGGCTGGAGCGTGGTGATGCTCACCGCAGACCCGAGAATGGAGCGCGCCACGAAGCTGTCGCTCTCGGAGCTATTCCGAACTCGAAACGGCGGCATTCCTGTTCGCTGTATGACGGCCCGTGTTCCGGCGCGCGCCTCTGCAGGGCGGGAGCATGCCGCCGAACCGGCGAACTGAACCGCAAAGTTCGGTGTCTGTACGCTTGTTGCACAGCCGTGCGTCCATCACGCTTCGCGGATGATGAACATGGGTACGGCCATTCGCCCGGCACTCGAGGTGGCCGCCACGGGACTGCTGGTGCTTGACGAGCGCTGGCGAATTGTATGGGCAAATGCAGCGCTCGTGCGCATGGTTGCAATCCCGCTGGACAAACTTGCCGGCTCCAGGCCGTGGGACGTGCTGCCTGGCCTTGCATCCCGCCCCGAAGCCCGGGCAGTGAAGCTCACACGCACGGATGGTCAGCCACGCACCTTTCGGATTGGCTATCGAGACCAGCGGATCAGCGGCGTTTTCGACGTTCGCGTTGCACTGGCGGAAAACCGGAACCTGCTGCTCGAAGTCCACGACGTAAGCTCGTTTCTCACGGCACCGTCGGAGCTTCACCAGGATGAAGAAGGCGAACTGCTCCGAATTCTCTCCAGAACAATCGATGCGTCGCAGACCTCCGACTCCATGCTCACGGTTCTCGTGGAGCTCACCAGGAGGGCTACGGGCGCACCTGCAATTGCCGTAACCGCCGCAGAAGGCGACAACATGGTGGTGTTGCACGCCTCCGGCGGCAGCCTTCCGCAGGCCGGAACCACGCTTCCGCTCGAGGGCACCATTACCGCCCGGGTGGCGGAGCAGAGAGCACCGGTGCGCAGCTCGCCATACGAGTCGAAACACACACTGCTCACTGACATGGTGGAAGCCTCCCGCATTGGTGAGGTGGTTGGAGTGCCACTGGTCGTGTTCGAACGAGTGGTAGGCTCGCTGTTCGTGGGCATGCCGGTTGACGCGCCGCCGCTGTCGAACCATGCCATAGAGCGAATGCGCGTACTCGCGGAACACGCCGCGCTCCCCATCTGGCGCGCACTACTACTGGAGCAGGCGCGCGCTGCAGACCTGGCCAAGACCAATTTCCTCGCAACGGTAAGCCACGAGCTGAGAACCCCTCTCACCGCACTTGCGGGCTACGGCGAACTTCTCGCCGACGGCATACTCGGCCCGCTCAGCGCACAGCAGACGGAGACGGTGGAGCGTATGCGCGCCGTAACCGGTCACCTCGCCTCGCTGATCGATGAGATACTGGCCTATTCGAACCTGGAAGGCGGCCGGGAGCATGTGCACCCCTCATCCGTATGCGCGAACGTACTGGCAAGGCAGGTGGCCCACATCGCGGAGCCGCTCGCCAGTCAGAAGGAACTCGAGTTCGTTCTGGACCTGCCGGAGGACGAGATCTCTTTCGTGTCCGACGGCCAGAAGGTTCGTCAGATTCTCGTGAACCTCGCCGCCAACGCGGTGAAGTTCACGGAGCAGGGCCGAGTGACCATGCGTGTACGCCGCGAGAAGGATGCTGTGTGTTTTTCGGTGGAAGACACCGGCCGGGGAATTGCCCCGTCAGACCACCCTCGTCTTTTCCAGCCCTTCGGACAGTTGGACGAAGGGCTCACTCGCAGTCACGGAGGCATCGGCCTCGGATTGTATGTTTCAAGGCGCCTTGCCGGGCTCGTTCGCGGACGCATCGAAGTAGCACCGCGCGCGGGCGGAGGCTCGGTTTTCAAGCTTCTACTGCCTCTTGCCGGCCTGCCAGGCTGATGTGAGCGACGATTAGATTTGGCCATCATGTCCAGCGAACCAAGCATCAGCGTCTTCAATGACGCATATGCAGCAGAGATGTATGAGTCGTTCCTCCGTGATCCCGCGTCCGTAGACGAGTCGTGGAGGCAGGTTTTCCGCTTTGCACAGCAGATCTCCGGGCAGGATTCGGGAGACGGCGTCTCGGCCAGTCCGGAGTCGCTCCGGAAGGTTGCTGCGGCAGCACTGCTGGTTCAGGCCGTTCGGGATTATGGCCACCTCGCCGTGCCGCTCGATCCGCTCGGTACGCCGCCTTCCGGTGCGGTGGAGCTGACGCCGGAGTTTCACGGAATCACCGAGGGAGACCTGGCATCGATTCCAGGGCGCGCTCTCGGATTCGATAACCGTGAAACCGGCCTGGATGTGCTCGAGCGGCTCCGGGAGGTGTACTCCACGCGGATCGCGTGGGAGGTGTGGCAGCTGCAGTCGGACGAGGAGCGGGAGTGGTTCCGCCAGACGTTCATTTCGAGCGAGCTGACGCGCGGCCTCACCAGCGAAGAGAAGATGCAGGTGCTCCGTCGCCTCTCGGAGGTGGACGGACTCGAGCGTTTCCTGGGCCGTGCCTACGTTGGCGTAAAGCGGTTCTCCATTGAAGGGAACGACGCGCTGGTGCCCATGCTGGACCTCGCCATCGAGGAAGCCGCTGCGCAGGGCGCGGAAGAGCTTGTCATAGCAATGGCCCACCGTGGCCGCATTAACGTTCTGGCGCATATCCTGGACAAGCCGTATCGGGCGGTGCTCGAGGAGTTCGAGGGCATGCACGCCGCCGGCAATGCAGAGAGCGGCACTGGAGACGTGAAGTACCACCTGGGTCGCGAATCGCGCCGCAAGGTTGCGGACGGGCGCGAGGTGCGGCTGCGGCTCATTCCCAATCCCAGCCACCTGGAGTTTGCGGGTGCTGTGCTGGGTGGGGTATCACGCGCATCCCAGCGCGTGCCGGGCGCGGCTCCGGGCACTCTCGACATGCGTCGCGTTATGCCCATAACGGTTCATGGCGATGCGGCATTTCCGGGTGAAGGAGTCGTGGCCGAGTCATTCAACATGTCGCGACTGGAAGGATTCACCACGGGTGGAACTCTTCGCATCATTGCAAACAACCAGGTGGGCTTCACCACAAATGCTTCGGAGGCACGTTCCACGAAGTATGCGAGCGACATGGCCAAGGGCTTTGACGTTCCGGTTGTGCACGTGAATGCGGATGACGCCGAGGCGTGCATGATCGCCGTGAGGATTGGCGTGGCGTACCGTACGCGCTTCGGTAAGGACTTCGTGATTGATCTGGTGGGTTACCGTCGCCACGGCCATAACGAGGGAGACGAGCCCACGTATACGCAGCCCGTGCTGTACAGCCGGATCAAGTCGCATCCCACTCCTCGTGAGGTATGGGGCCGGAAGCTCGTGGCAGACGGCGTGGCGACGGAGGAGCAGGTTGCGCAGACCGAGCGTGAGGTACGCGAGCTGCTGGAAGGTGTTCATGCGGAGCTCAGGGAGAATGGTGCAGCCGGTGCTGCCGCCAGTGCGCGTGAGGCGGCAACGTCTCCCGGTGCCACCGGCGAATACCCGGGTGCGCCGAAGTTCGAGGCGGTGGACACTCGCGTGAGTCGCGAGTCACTGATTTCGCTGAACGAGCAGCTGCTCACGTGGCCCGCCGACTTCAAGGCGCACCCGCGACTGGCGAAGCAGCTCGAACGGCGGCGTGATGCGCTCACGAGTGAGAACGGTGTGGACTGGGGACATGCCGAGGCGCTTGCGTTTGCGTCCATCGTCTCGGATGGCACGTCGGTTCGCCTCACGGGTCAGGATTCGGAGCGCGGAACTTTCTCGCAGCGACACTCCGTGCTCAGCGATGTGGAGAACGGACGGAGGTACACGCCGCTCGCGAACCTTCCGGGTGCGCAGGCTTCCTTCGAGGTGTACAACAGCCCGCTGACGGAATCTGCGGTGCTCGGCTTCGAATACGGCTACAGCACGTCCTCGAAGGATGCGCTGGTACTCTGGGAAGCGCAGTTCGGTGACTTCGTGAATGTTGCGCAGCCCATCATAGACCAGTTCATCGTGGCGGATCGGGCCAAGTGGGGACAGGACTCGGGGCTGGTGATGCTCCTGCCGCACGGGTACGAGGGTCAGGGTCCGGAGCACTCGTCGGCCCGCCTGGAGCGGTTCCTTCAGTCGTGTGCGGAAGGGAGCCTGCGCGTGGCGTACCCCACCACGCCGGCTCAGTACTTCCACCTGCTTCGCCGTCAGGCAAGGCTCGATCCGCGCAGGCCGCTGGTGGTAATGACGCCGAAGTCGCTGCTGCGGCTTCCGGCAGCGTCCAGCAGGATCGAAGAGCTTTCCGAGGCTGGATTTATGCCGGTGCTCGATGACGCGGGCGTCACCAACGCCGGCAGGGTGCGCCGCCTCGTGCTTTGCAGCGGCAAGGTATTCTATGACCTGGCGCGTGAGCGCGATGCGCAGCAGGCTTCACACGTTGCAATAGTACGTGTCGAGGAACTGTACCCGTGGCCGCACGAGGAGCTGAGCCGCGTGGTGTCGAAGTATCCGAATGTGGCAGAAGTGGTGTGGGCGCAGGAGGAACCGCAGAACATGGGTGCCTGGAACTACGTGTCGTCGCTGCTTCCCACGTCAATCGGGACACTGATGCCGTTGGTTTATGTTGGACGTACCAAGCGGGCGAGCCCGGCTGAAGGCTACCTCACTGCCCACCAGCAGGAACAGACGCGTATAGTCGTGGAAGCGCTTGCGGAACCGGCGGCGACGAAGGGACCTGAGCCGGACCGGAAGCGGAAAGTCGGTGCCCGTTAGGCGATGAAGGCAAGCGGCTGCTGGTCAGTCTGCCGGGCAGTGGCCCTGGCTGTTTCAGTAATGCTCGCAAACGGCTCCGCGATCGCACAGGATCGCGGAGCCGTTGCGCTTGAGCAGATGGTGGATGGCCTGGGGGTTTCAGGGCGCGTGCTCATGATCGCGGCGCACCCGGATGACGAAGACACCAACCTCATAGCCTGGCTCGCACGCGGACGACACGTGGAGACCGCCTACCTGTCGCTCACGCGCGGCGACGGCGGGCAGAACCTCATCGGCAACGAACTCGGCGAAGCGCTCGGCGTGATCCGAACTGAGGAGCTGCTCGCTGCGCGGCGCGTGGATGGAGGGCAGCAGTTCTTTACCCGTGCATTTGACTTCGGCTTTTCGAAGAGCGCCGAAGAAACGTTCGAGCACTGGCCGCACGACACCATTCTCGGAGACGTGGTGCGGGTCGTGAGGCAGTTCAGGCCGCACGTGATCGTTGCGGTGTTTTCCGGCACTCCGCGTGATGGTCATGGCCACCACCAGGTGAGTGGCATGCTCGCGCTGGAAGCCTACGATCTCTCGGCAGACACCGCGCGTTTCCCGCGTGCGGAGTTCGGCGAGCCGTGGACACCGCTCAAGCTGTACCGTTCCGCGCGCTTCAATCGTGTGGCCGGAACGCTCGAGATCCCTGTCGGGGAGTATGACCCCGTGCTGGGGCGGAGCTTTGCCGAGATCGCGGGCGAGAGCCGGAGCCAGCACAGCAGCCAGGGTTTCGGAGCGCTGCAGCGCAAGGGGCCGGTGACCACGTGGGTGGCGCGCGAGGAATCACGCGTGGAGGCGGGGCCGGCGAATGAGGAGCGTTCGCTCTTCGATGGTGTGGACACCACCTGGCAGCGGTTCGCGGGTTCCCTGCGGGGGGTCGTTGCACGCGCGGCGCTCGATTCACTGCCCGCGGCATTTGCCGCAGCGCGCGAGCGCCTGGACCTGCGTCGTCCGCAAGAACTGGTGCCGACGCTGCTTCACGTGCATTCGCTCCTGGGTCGTGTGTGCCAGGCGGACGTGCCTGACGGCTGCGGCGTGCCGGATCTCGCGGCGTCGTTGCGCGTCTCGAGAGTGCGCACGGATTCCGCGCTGCGCCTGGCCACCGGTGTGGCGCTGGAGGCGGAGGCCACGCGCACAGTCAGCGCGTCAGGCGAGATTCCCGCAGCGGTAGTAGTGCGCACGTACAATCGCGGGGTGGACACGGTGACGGTGGGCCTGCCGGCCGCGCGCACGCCTGACGACGGTGCCATTGCGGCGTCAGCAGCAGGGTCTGCGTCGTCTTCTGCCGGATCTGCGTCGCGCGCACTGCCTCCTGGTGGCGTTGCGGTAGACACGATCACCGTTGACCCCAGAATACGGACGGAGCCGTGGTGGCTCCGCACTCCGCGAGTCGGAGACCTGTTCGCCGAGCCGGTGCGGATGGCGGAGAGTGCGCGACTTGGGGCGGCTGCGATGGTGAGCGTTCCCGTGACAGTGAAGGGCACCGGGCAAACGTCCTTCGAGCTTCGAGCGCCGGTCGTCTATCGCTATGTGGATCCGGTGCGGGGCGACACGAGCATTCCGCTCGCCGCGGCACCTGCGATAAGCGTGAGGCTCGACCGGGAGACGGAGCTGGCGCCGGCCGGAACCGACCTCAGTCGTGAGGTGCGCGTGAGCCTGCAGTCCGCGGACACGGCGCAGCGCGCGGTGGTCGTTCGAATCACGCTGCCAGAGGGATTGGTCGCAGATTCGGCCAGCCGAACGGTGGCGCTCCCGGCGGGAGCGGAGCGTTCAGTAAGGTTCCAGGTGTCAGGGAGGGTGGCGCCGGGTGCGCACGAAGTGCGGGTGGTGGCGGAGAGCGACGGCCGCCGCTACGACGCCGGCTACGAGCTCGTGAACTACGAGCACATTCGTCCGCAGCGGATGTACCGGCCGGCGGTGCTCAGGCTGCAGGCAGTTGACGTGAGGGTCCCGGAGGGGCTGAGGGTGGCGTACATCCCCGGAGTGGGAGACAACGTGGCGCCCACGCTGCAGCAACTGGGCTTGTCGGTGAATGTGCTCGGTCCGTCCGCTATCGGGGTCACGGATCTCACCGTGTTCGACGCCGTGGTCGTGGGTCCGAGGGCATACGAATCGAGCGAGGCACTCCTTTCGGCGAATCCGCGATTGCTGGCGTACGCGCGAGAAGGCGGAACGCTGGTCGTGCAGTACCAGCAGTATGAATTGAATCGCGGGAGCATCCTGCCCTACCCGGTGCAGATCGCCCGTCCGCACGATCGGGTCACACTCGAGGATGCTCCGGTGCGCATACTCGATCCCGAGGCGGACGTGCTTCGCTGGCCCAATGCAATAGGGAGCGAGGACTTCGACGGCTGGGTGCAGGAGCGGTCGTTGTACATGCCACGCGAGTTCGACGAGCGCTACACGCCGGTTCTGGAGATGAACGACCCGGGAGAGCCGGCGAATCGCGGTTCGCTGCTGGTGGCGTCGTATGGCCGCGGGCGAGTTGTGTACACCTCGCTGGCGCTCTTCAGGCAGTTGCCGGCGGGCGTGCCCGGGGCGGCGCGGCTGATGGTGAACCTGGTGAGTGCGGGTGGAGGTCAGTAGGAAGTGATGGGATCGCGGGAGGCTCAACTCACCTGCGGGGTACACCATCGGATTCTACGGACACCAACAGGACGTTACTCGCATAATTCGGTCGCAACCATCAGCGCCAGTCATCCGGGAATTGGGGCCCGGTTGTGAGGCGACATCTCAGTTCGGGCT
>DATGOL010000181.1:0-10604 GCA_035306065.1 Gemmatimonadales bacterium
CGATGTGCCTTGCGCGCTCAACGAGCTGCTCCGGCAACGATGCACCGTCGAGGAGGGAGAAGGCGGAGTGGCAGTGGAGCTCGGAATACATGGGGCAGGGGTTAGAGGTTAGAGGTTAGGGGTTAGGCGGGGGCTTCGCCCCGAACTGTCGGCCGGTCGGGATCTCGATGGCGGGTTGGGATCGGTGGCAGGTCGAGATCTCGGTGGCAGGTCGGGATCTCGAATGCGAGTACCCCGGACCCCTGCGGTCAAACCACAAACCCTCGAATCCGAGCCCGAACGCCTAACACCTAACGCCTGCCCCTAGCCCCTCCCCCTCCCCCTAACGCCTGCCGTCCTAGTCTTCCCATCCGCTCACCCACCAGCTGCCGCCACGCATACGGTCCCGAAAGAGTGTCAGGGCGCCCTGAGTTGTTTCGCAGCGCCAGTAATCGCGGGCGAAACCGCCTTTCCACCACTCTCCCGAGAGA
Organism: Gemmatimonadales bacterium; assembly: GCA_035306065.1. GTDB lineage: Bacteria > Gemmatimonadota > Gemmatimonadetes > Gemmatimonadales > Gemmatimonadaceae > JBBQHX01. The sequence goes on from DATGOL010000181.1 coordinate 471, forward strand.
CGTTCGGGGCCGGTGGCGCGGTTGACCGTCAGGTAGTGATTGCGCCAGCGCAGCGTTACGGGCACCACGCCATCGCAGGTGACTGTTGCTGGTTCGGGTGGCTCGAGGAGGCGGGTGGCCACGGGTGCATTCGCGCCTCGCTGACCGTGTGCGCCACTGGTCGCCGACGTGCTCGCAACCCCGCGGCCGGGGGTGGCTGTCGGTGCGGTCGCATTCCGCTGGCTTCGAACGTCTGCACCGCCGGGAGCGTCAGGCCGCTCACTGACCTTGAAGGCCTGTACCCTGAAGGCCGCCCGCACTTCCCACCCACCTGCACGATCGGGCCTGTGTGTGTCGTACGCTACCGGGCGCACCACCACGTCATTGCCGAGTTCGAGGCGCAACCGCTCGAGTGCGGTTTCCAGGGTATCGGGGTCATGCCAGGCGGGTGCCAGCAGGTCTCCCTGTTCCGCTGCGAGTGGGGCCGTGGCGGGAATGGACACCGTGATTCCTGCTACGGGTGCGTCCAGTCGCCAGGAGTCCAGCAGCAGGCGGCATCGTTCCAGCAGTGGTGCGGTGCGCGCCAGTGGACGTGCAGGCCGCGCTTCACGAGTGACCGTGCGCGACATGCCGCCCGGCAGCAGGGAGTCAAGACCGTCATCCATCTGCAGTGTTATCGCAACGGACGCCGCCGCCCTGCCATCCCTCACGAGTTCGCGCACCAGGCGGTCCAGCGCTGCGCGCAGCAGGAACACGAGCGGATCAAGTGTCTGCACTGAAGCCGGAAGCTCAACGCTCACCGACCGGCGTGCCTCACTGCGGGCAAGTACGGGACGCCGCCGGTCTTCGCCACGCGTCAGCCGCCATGCAGCAAGTCCGGTTGCACCCCACCTGCTCTCCACGTCCCCAGGCTCGAGAGCCGCAAAGGCACCTGCAGTGCGCAAGCCGAGCGCGAGCAGTGACTCGCGCAGGTCATCCTCCATGGGAATGAGCGAGAGTGGCGCTGCAGACAGGAAGGTTGCGTCTCCGCCGTGCGGGATGACCATGATCGGGCTCTCCTGCTCGTTGGACCATGTTGCAGCCCGCGCGGCGACGCAGGAGTTCGCAATGGCAACGCGCGCGCGAGGGTGCCAGAGTCGGGCAATGCGCAGCAGCGTGCGTGCGAGGTTGCGTTCGCCGCCGAGCTCGTCAAAGCCGCTGGCGCCCACCCACCAGAGTCCGGGTGCGCCTGCAACGGGAGTTACCTGCGGGCTGGCGACCAGGAGGGCTGCCGTGGTTCGCAGCGCCTCACGAGTGATTGCCGAACCATCCCACACCCTCACATCGAGACTCGCGCACCTGGCACGCGCCTCGGCCAGCGTCATCCCGGCGCGTACGCCGTGGCGTGCGGACGCAACGGTCACGGCACGGAGGCGGGATGCTTCTGCCAGTGCCACGGGCAGCTCGTCCCAGTGTATGCCCGGCCAGCGGGGTGCCTCACGCCGAACGGCGGCCCAGGGGGCGTTCGCTTCTTCGCGTGCCTGAGCTGGCGCGTGATGACTTTCCGCGGGCGTCGTCCCTGCCTCCGCCCCTGTTGTAATGTCCGTACTGCCTGTCCTGTCCGCGAGCGGAAGTGCCAGCTGGCTGGCCTTCTCGCGTTCGTGTGCCTCCGCGTCCTGCCGCAGGACGGCGCCTATCGGGAACCTCGGGATGCGCACACAGCCGACGCGCCATGGGGATTGCACGATTCACCTCCATCGTCTGCCTGGGTCCGCCTTTTTCGACAACTATTCGTATTGCGCGGGCTGCGGTTGCCACGCGCGAGTATGTTCGTTTCTGCCTGTTGGGGGCCGGCGCGTCGTGCTCCGTGGTGCCGGGTTGCGGGCCGGTGCCTGACGTGCGGCGCTCCGTGCCAACGAGCTGCCGTCTCCTTCCTTCGGGCGCGGCAACCTCGAACCGCAGGCGGAGTGCACCTCCGGATTGCGAGGGTACGTCGTTCTCTCCCAGCAGTACGAGTGCGGCGTCGTGCTCCCGCGCGAGCCTCGTGAGGCGGACCGACACGGACCTCTTCAGTGCAGGCACGCCGTCCAGCACCACCAGCGCGAATGCACCGGTGCGCAGCAGGACGTCTGCACACCACGCCCCGCGGGCTGCGTCTGCCGGGCGAATCACCCACGCACCTGCGTATGTGCCGAGCATGGCCCAGTCGTGAGGCGCGAGTGTGCGGGATGCGTCTATGAAGGCCACGCGGTGCCCTGCGGCGGCCGCCTGCAGCACCATCTGCCTTACGACGGTGGTGCGCCCCGAACCGCGCTCACCCAGGAACTCCGTGAGGCGTCCGCGCGGGATGCCCCCGCCCTGAAGCAGGGCGTCCAGTGCAGACACGCCTGTCGGAAGCGCAGCAGACGCGCTGCGTCCCCTGTCCAGGACTCCCGCGAGCTGTAGCCGGAGCCCTGCAAGTGCCTCTCGACGGTCCTCCACCGCCAGCGCAGCTGCGGTCATGACAGCTCGCTCCCGGCTTCAGGTTCGGCTGCATGACCGCAGTACGAACCCGAACAAAGACCGAAGAAAAAGAGGAAGCGCATGGCCACGGGTGGAGAGCAGCTGGGTGGGGTGGAGTGAGGGAGCCTGTCAGCCCCGCCGCGGGTGGCGAGTGACAGTGGCGGTTGCGGTATGCCGTTCGAACCGGATGACGACAGGCTCATGCCCGATCCAACATGCCCGAAGATTCACCGAAGCGCAAGGCCGAAGCAGTTCGCACGGATGAGTTGACACTGGCTGTTACGAACTGGGCGTTTCGTCGCTCCGGACGACGTGTATTTGTCCCCAAGCGAGGACAACCAGGGCGTTACCGGGGCGGCTGCTTGCGCACCAAGTTGTTGTCATAGCAGGAGATAGCAGGAGGAGGTTCATTGGCCCCACATCTGCCTTCTTCAGGGGTGCCGCGTGCTCCGCACGAGGTGGCGCGTTCTCACGTGCCCTGAAGAAATGCCGGCTTACGAACTCACGCCGGTGCCACATGGATGCGTCGTCCCACCGGAGGTTCTCATGCGCTCAATCGCCCTAACTCGTTCCAGCGGCCAGGACCGCACAAGGCAGTTTCTCGTTGCAGCGGCTGTGGCCGGCTCACTGCTCGTTCTGGCTGCCGGCCCGGCGGCCGCACAGCGCGGAACAGGTGTGCACGTGGCGCCATACGCCGGATACATGATCACGGGCAACATGTTCGAGGGGCCGTTCGGCACCAATATCGGGAGTGCAAACGGACCGATTGTCGGTGCCCAGCTCGGTGTGGACCTGACGCCTTCCATCGCGATAGTGGGCAACGTGGGCTACACGAGCAGTGACCTCGAGATCGGTGTCCCGATACTCGGCGGCCTGGGGGTGGGAACCAGCAACATGTGGCTCTACGACGGCGCACTTCAGCTCTCGGTGCCCCTGCAGGTGAACGGTGGAATGGGAATACGTCCGTTCGTGCAGGGTGGTGCCGGTGCGATCACGCAGCGAGTGAGCGCGAGCATTGCCGGAACGGATGCCACCAGCTTCGCGTGGAATGTGGGAGGTGGTGTGGACCTGCAGTTCTCGCGCAACGTGGGCCTGCGCCTGATGGCCAAGGACTACATCGGACGCTTCGATACGCGTGAGGCCGTTGGTTTTGACCTGGACAACGAGTACACGCACAACTGGGGAATTACGGTTGGGCTGAAGCTCGGATTCTGATGGACGCTGTCATCCCGCGTGAGCGAAGCGAGCGTGAGGATGACAGCCGCAGGGCAAATCGCTGGATGACGGCGGTAAAAGCAAAACGCGGTATGACAGTCTGCCCGGAGAACACCATGCATGCAAACCATCACAGCACTCGCGCGCTCCACTGCGCTGCAGGAGGTACATCGGTCGTGAGGCGGGCGCTGTCCGCCAGCCGCCTCACGCGCACGGTTGCCGCACTCGCGTTCGTGCTGGCACTCGGCGCATGCGTCCATGGTGACTACATCACCGGAGACCGCTGGGAAGACGACCGCCTTACGGGCACGTGGACACGCATTGACCTCGTGAATGACTCCTGGTACGGACTTGCAGAACTCCAGGTCACCTGGCAGTTCCGCTCCAATGGACGCGTGAACTACTCGGAGGTGCTGCTGGACAACGGAGGACGCTGGCTCGAGGAGACGAGGGCCTACGGACGCTGGTATACCGAACGCCGCGGAGACCGCGTAACGATTCAGTACACCGACCCTTCTTCCTGGGGAACCGAGTACCTGCGGTATGACGCGTACGGTCACACACTATATCTTGATGGCCTGAGATACGACCGTCGCTGACGACATACCCGGTTTCGGCAGTCATTGAACACCGGCTGCTGACTGCTGCACTCTCCTGTTCCTGATGCCACAACCAGATCGGTGCGCTGCCGCCATGCGGAGCGCATCGTATGCCCTGCCTCCCCGCAGCCTGGTCGGCGCACTTCGCGCCGAGCTGGCTGCGGTTGCCATTGCGCTAACGTTGCTCGCGTGCATACCAGCGCTCGAGCCCGCATGGGCCCAGCTTCCGCAAGGCGCATCGGGCACCTCGAGTGCCCCTGCAACTCCCGCCGTCTCGAGCGACTCCGCTGCAATCGTCGCTGATTCGATTGCCGGCGCGGGGCTGCGGGTGTTTCTCGTTACCATGGGACCCGGCAGCGCAGTGTGGGAGTTGTTCGGACACAACGCCCTGATGGTGGAAGACGTTCGTACCGGCGAGCGCGTGGCATACAACTGGGGCCTGTTCGACTTCGAAGACGAGAACTTCTACTCGAACTTCATTCGCGGCGAAATGCTCTACTGGATGGCGCCGTTCGAAGCCGACGCAATGATCGCCAGCTACGCCAGGGCAGGACGCGCAGTGTACTCGCAGGAGCTGAACCTTACCGCAGTACAGCGAGCGCGTCTCAGGGATTTCATGGAGTGGAATGCACTCCCCGAGAACCGCTACTACCTGTACGACTACTACCTGGACAACTGCTCCACGCGCGTGCGCGACGCGATAGACGGAGCACTGAACGGAACGCTGCGTGTCACGCTGGATACCGAGCCTACAGGCACCACGTACCGCTGGCATTCGCGCAGGCTGACGCAGGTTCAGCCGCTCACCTACGCGGGCATCGAAGTGGGACTCGCAAGTCCCACCGACCAACCGATATCCGCCTGGGCGGAGAGCTTTCTGCCGATGCAGCTTCGAGAGCACGTGCGGAATGTGCAGGTGACTGACGCAGGCGGACGCCCCGAACCGCTGGTGCTGAGCGAGCAGGTGCTGTTCGAAGGAACGGCGCCGCCTGAACCGGAGGCACCACCAACCTGGTGGCCTTACTTCCTCCTGGCGGGCGTTGCGCTGGCTGCGATCATCGTGATGCTGGCGCGCGCGACGAAGAGTGGATCCACAGCGGCGCAGGGATGGCTTGTGGGAGTTGGTGTAGCATGGAGCCTCGTTGCCGGCATCGTGGGCGTGCTCGTGCTCTTCCTCTGGTTCGGCACCGCACACTCCGCCACCAATGCCAACTGGAACGTGCTCCAGTTCAACCCGATTTCGCTTGGGCTGGTGCCTGTGCTTCCGGGCATGGTGCGTCGTGGTACACGCGTGCGCGCTGCGCGGAATCTCGCGATAACGCTGGCAACGCTGTCGGTGGCCGGTGCAGCCCTGCTTTCGGTGCAGCTGCAATACACGGCGGAGACGGTGGCTCTGGCGCTACCGGTTCACCTTGCGCTTGCGTGGGCGGTTACGCGTCTCTCTCACCGAACGCGCTGACTGCGGTCGAGACGGGCATGGTGAGACAGCTGCGGCACGGCCGTTGCCCGGCTTGCAGGTCGCGCAGGGCGCGCCGGAAGATTACGATTGAGCGATCGGTGCGCAGCCAAAGTCAATGCGCACCCAGGCACCGCATACTCGCGAGGGACGCATGAGGACCCCGCTTTCAGACATCGAGATTCAGCGTGAACTTGGCGCCCTTCAGGGTTGGACGCGCCGAGGCGGAACGCTGGTGAAGACCTTCACCTTTCCCACCTTTGCGGAAGGCATTGCCTTCGTGGGACGTGTAGCGCGCATAGCGGATGCCATGGATCATCATCCGGACATAGACATCCGCTACACGAAGATCAGCTTCGCGTTGAGCACGCACGAGCCAAAGGGAATCACGCAGCTGGATGTATCGCTTGCGGAGAAGATAGACCGTGCAATGGAGTAGGGGCTGCCAGGGGCTGCCTGCGCAGCCCCGGCTGCTGCCTACTGAAGCTTCCTCAGCCGCACCCCGCCGTTAACCGTTTCAGCATGAAGGCGCGGCCCACCTTCACCAACCTGCGCGTCTATGCGACGCGGGTTGAACCTGCCCTGCATGGTGATGGGGAAGTCGCTCTGCAGGGAGCCGTTGACGGTGCGGAGTGACAGGTGCCCTGCGAAGTCGTCGGGCAGCTCGATGGTAATGGCACCGTTCACCGTTTCGTAGTGCAGGTCTGAAGTACCAACAGACCCCATCCTGACTTCGATGGATCCGTTCACCGTTTCGGCTACCACTGGGCCGCCGGTGGATGATGCCTTCACGGCACCGTTGGTAGTGCGGGCGTCCACTGCGCCCGTAACGTTCGCGATCGAAACGGCACCGTTCACGGTGCGCGCATACAGGTGGACGCCGTCAGGCAGCTTCACTGTGTAGTGCACCGAAACGTCGTTGTCCCTGTTACGGTTGCGGTTCCTGCCACTCGTGTAGCTTTCCTCATCGCAGCTCCCGTCCTCGTTCCAGAACGCGCAGATGGTTGCGTTTCGTCCACCGTCGGTTCTCCGGGCTTCCACGCGCACCATGTCGGGATCGCCCCTCCGCCACCGCTTGGTTACCGTAACCTCGGCCTGGTCTCCGGAGGCCCGCTCCACTTCAATGCCGCCGTTCACGTTATGCAGGAACATCCTGCTGCCTGCCTGCATTGACTCGCGCCACTCCAGGGCAACCATTTCCTGGCGATCCTGGGCATGCACCGAAAACGGGATAACATGAAGCATCGCTGCCGCTGCAACGGAGGTCAGGGCAAGCTGCGTGACATGACGTACATTCATGAGAGTGTTGGTTTGGGCAGATGACAGTATTCAGTATTCAGCGGGCGCGCCTGATCAGCACGTCGCCGCCAAACGTTTTCAGCACGATGGTCGCGCCATTTCCGTTTCCCAGCTCCGCCTCAACCGAGCTGTTGCCGCGGCCACGTCGCGCTCCGGCTCCCATGGACAGGGGGATGTCCGAATCCACTTCGCCGCTGAACGTGGAAATCGCGAGCGTTCCATTCGTTCGATCCTGCACATACAGCTCGATGTCTCCGGAATGCGTAGTGAGCTCATAGCGTCCGTCATTCGAGAAGGGACCCTGGAACTCCACGTCGCCGCTAACCGTCTTCCCCGTAACGAGCCGAGCGCGAACACGCTGGAGACGCACGTCACCGCTAACGGTTGTCGCCGTCACGTCGCCCTCGATGTCGGAGAGCACCACGTCGCCGTTCACGGCGTTGGCGGACACTCTTCCCGTAGCGCGCGAGAGTATCACGTCGCCTGACACACTGCTGAGCGTGATTTCACCGTTGCCGCCCTCGACGGTTACATCGCCGCTCACGCTACCGGCTGACAGTCGTCCGCGGCTGCCTTCAACGCTCACGTCGCCGGAAACGCTCTTTGCCGTCACTCGTGCGGTTGCAGGCACGGTTACCTCGAACTGCGAATCTCCAATCCCGTTCCTGCCCGAGCGATCAGGCATGTCGAGCCCTATATACACGCTGGCTCTCGAGAGGCGAATGTCCAGCGGAACTCGCTCGGCGTATGCGACAATGCGAATCTCGTTACGGGTCCAGGTACGGACAATCACGTCTCCGGTTACCTGTGCAAGCTCCACGCGACCATTGGCATCGAAGGCAAAGGTGGTGTCTGCCCAGCCTCTGAAGTCATCGCGATCCTGCGCGTGCAAGGTTGCCGCGGGCAACAAAACGAGTGCAGCAAGCAGGTATGGACGCAGCAGTTGCATCGTCAGGCTCCCGAGCTGAGGATGACCGTTCGTCGCAGCATTTCAAGCTTCATGTCGTATATCACGTTCAGTTGTTCGGTGAGCAGCTCGCTGGCCGGGTCCTGCTCCAGTGCCTGACGGCTTTCCTGGATCGCAGCATCTATTACCTCCAGGTTCCGCCTCAGTACGCCCACCGTGGCCGTGTCGAGGATGCCGCGATCGTTCGCAAGGATCGTGGTGAGTGCCTCGATCTCCGCAGCGTACGACTGTGACAGCAGCTGCGCGCTGTTCACCGGCTGCGACGACGCCAGGATGGCTTCGCCGGATGCAGCGGGCGCTTCGGAAGGTGCTGCCGCGGTTGGTACAGGAGCGTTGTCACCGCTGCGCGTTACGAGCAGCGCGCCCGTGGCAACCACGAGCACCGCGGCCGCGGCGGCAAGCGGCGCTCTCCATCGCTCGATACGGAAACGCCTGGTGGAGCTAACGGGATGAGAAGCGGAATGTCGCGTCAGCACGGCGCCGGCCACATATCCTGCCTGACGTGGCGTGAGACGCATGGCAATCTCGGGCCACAGGTCACGCGGAGGCGTGATGTCCGGCAGCGATGCAGCGGTCGTTGCTATGCGGCGCAGGTCTTCTGCCAGCGCGCTACAGCTGGAGCACGTTGCAAGATGCGCTTCGAGCGCCGTGAACTCCGGGCCGGACTCACCTTCCATCCAGTCCGCAAGCAGTTCTTCAGCTCGGCCGCAGTCCTTGGTCCGTTCGCCTGTCATCGGTCCAGTGTCTTTCTCAGGATCACGCGTGCGCGATGCAGCTGCGCCTTGCTGCCACCCGCGCTGATTCCCAGCAAGTCGCCAATCTCCTCATGCGTATAACCCTCCACGTCGTGCAGCACGAATACTCTCCTTGCACCCGCCGGCAGCATTGCGATAGCAGCTTCCAGGTCCATCGCGGCACCCGCCGGCGCACTTCGCAGTGAAACCTGCTCCAGCGTTTCCTCGCCGGCAAAACGGTTGCGCTCGGTGCCACGTACCTTCATGCGAGACAGCACCACGTTCACTGCCAGCCGGTGAAGCCACGTGCTGAACGCACTGTCACCGCGGTAGAGCGGGAGCTTGTCCCACAGTCGAACGAACACATCCTGCGTTGCCTCCTCAGACTCGGCCTGGTCGCCCAGCATACGAACGCAAAGCGAATACACCCGCGGCATGTAGCGGCGGTAAAGCCGCTGGAAAGCGTCTGCGTCCCCTGCTGCCGCACCCCGGACGTCCGGCTCGATTCGTAGTGCCGAATCCGGCCTCGACGTCGCGAGTTGGGAAGTCTCTTGCTGTGGCCTCAATGCCATGCTGGTCACACCTGCTGAGACGGTTGGAGCACCCCGAAAGGTTTGAACCGGATGTCGGGAAGTCCCTCTCCGGCGGTGCCAGCGGTTGCCTGCGTCTGGTACCTTGCAATGCCCACTACGGGACAAACCCGCTCCGGGCTTCAGCCGATCGCGCATTGCCGAATCCGCGTACCGCTGAAATTCCATATTCCGCCTCCCATAACGCTCGATGAACCTCGACGAGTACCAGGCACTCGCCCGTCGCACCATGGGGCCGCGCACCCATCAGGATCAGCTCGCCAACGCTGCACTTGGCCTCACCGGTGAGGCCGGCGAAGTGGCAGACATGCTCAAGAAGCACCTTTTTCACGCACACCCGCTGGACAGGGTGGCGATGGTAAAGGAGCTGGGTGACTGTCTCTGGTATGTTGCCGCCATGGCAACGGCGCTGGACATTCCACTCAGCGAGATCGGCGAGCGAAATATCGAGAAGCTTCGCAAGCGCTATCCGGAGGGGTTCTCCGAGGAGCGCAGCCTGAACCGGGTGGCCGAGTAGTCGCTCAAGGTTGCGGACAGCGCGTAAGCAGGAGCACGGCGATCACCGCGTTGTCGGCCGCCTTGCCGGCCGCCTTGCCGGCGACGACAGCCCGTTGCCCTGAAGCCGCAGCCCGTTCCGCCAGGGCGGCCGTGCGCTCCAGCCATGACGCTGCAGAAATGCTCCCGTCGAGAACGAGCAGCGCCTCAAGCTCTGCTTCGATCGCGGCAGGCAGCGGGCGGCTGGCCAGAGTTCCAACGGCTGAGGCCAGGGGCGCAAGGCCTGCTCGCTGGTGACGTCCTGCGGCATTCAACAGCC
>DATGOL010000182.1:0-54941 GCA_035306065.1 Gemmatimonadales bacterium
GCCCGAAGGTCCACCGGGGGCTGAGCTTCATCTCGCAAACGCAAAGGGGCGCCGGTTCATTACCGGCGCCCCTTTGCGTTGTGTGCGCGAACCTGCGGATCACTCTTCGGCGTAAAACAACCCGATTGCGCTCTGAACCACCGCGCGTTGCAACTCGGGAGCATCCGCTGGCGGGAAGGCGGGGGTCACCGCGTGACTGAGCAGGAGCTTCAGTTCTGAAACCATCCGCTCAGGCGGCGTTCGGGATTCACGGTGACCGGCAACCCAGAGGGCCAGTTCGTGCAGGGCGTTGCTGCCATTCGCTCCCTGCTCCCGAAGCGCCCGTGCGAGTCCTGCATCACGAGTGCTCGGGGTAAGGCTGGCGCTGTCATCCACGCCTTGACCAACGTTGAGACCGTCGGATGTCACCATGGGCAATAGAAAGTGCTGGCATGGGTTTGAACTGCGCGAATCCACCTGAATTGAGCCTACTGGCCCGTCTGGCGGTGGGCAAGGCCGCCCGGCGCACCGCAAACATGGCTGTCAGGGCCAAGTGTCTCGCATTGTGACCCAGCGCACAGGATTTCCGGCCCATTATCGGCTGGGGTTCGGTGTCCGGTTCGGGCGGTATTGTCCTTGCACTTGTAGCGAAATGGAACTGCCGGACACGCCGGCCTCACGAGACACGCCGAGCAGAGGAACTGCTGGATGACGAGCCCTCATGGAACGAATGATCGCGATCTCCGCGTCGACAAGGCACCAGCTGCCATGCGAAGCGAGGTAAACAATACGGAAACGCATGAGTTTTCCGGTAACACTGCGGTAGTATCAGCAGCAGCGATCGCGAAACTGGTGCGCGACCACGCCGGCGAGAATCGTGATGCCGCGCAGCTGCTTCGGCAGTCGCAATCCGTGGCGTTCTACATTTTCCTGGATGTTATCCAGGACGCGCTGGACCAGGGATCACAACCCTGGGACATTCCGTTCCGCCCCACGAACCGCCACTGGCTGCGGGCGGATCTCGGCATAAAGACAGATGCAGAAGGTGAGCAGGAGCTGCTGCGCAACCTGCACGAGATCGGCATCGTGAGGCTCGAGGAAACGGACGCCGGCCCGCGGCTGTGGCTCTCCCCGGCAATCTGCGTTCGCTCGGAAGCTGCCGAACGACTGAACTGGAACGTGGTGGGCAACACATGGGTGCCGTCGGACTACGTGTTTCGGCTGGTTCTTCTTGACCATCTGGATCCGACTGGCGCGCTGTCCCGGGTTGCGAAGAGCACGCTGCTCGAGAATGCGGGAATGAGCCGAAGTGCGCTGAAGCGAGCGCTGTCGCGTGAGGCTGACAAGGAGATCATCACTCGCGCATACGCGAACCAGAATGAGTTGCTGCTCGCCTGGGGGCCGCGTGCGATTACGCGCGGCGTACGTCGTCACGCGGAACAGCCTGCAACGGAAGGCGAAGTAGCAAGTCCCTGGCATACGCCGGGCGACACCAGCGATCGCGAAGTCAGCGTGCCTCGTGCGGCCGCAGTGGATACGGCACAGACCGTGACCTTCCACCAGCCCGTGCGAATCGAAGTGCCTGACGGAGCCTCGGTCGCGACGGTCGGGATAGACGCAGACGGCATCAAGCGGTATCGCGTTGCACTTGCCGATTCGGGAGACACGGTTGCCCACGACACCGGCGTGACCGTTCGTCGGTCGGGCGCCATGGGACTTGGTGAAACCGGGCGCGACGGAGGCGAATCCGGAATCACCGGCTGAGGCTGCGCTGCCTGGCGATAGCGGCCTGCGTACCTCGTACGCAGGCCGCTTCCTATGCGCGCCGGCCTCCGATCCAGGTTTCAGCGGCCGCGGGACCAAGCCTGTATGTCGCTTCCCGCCAGTCGTCTGCGTCCAGTATCACGAAATCCGCACGTGCGCCGGGCAGCAGCACCCCACCCTCGGGATCACGGAGCGCGGCGGCCGCATTGGCAGTGCCGGCAACGAGGGCCTCTGCCGGCGAGAGTCCGTTCAGCCGCACCGCCAGCGCCATTGCCAGCATGGTACTCGGCATCGGACTCGAACCCGGATTCAGGTCCGTTGCGATCGCTACCGGTACGCCGGCATCCACCAGGGCGCGCGCGGGCGCAGCAGGCAGCCCGAGGTGGAGCGACACTCCCGGCAGTACGGTAGCCACCGTTCGAGGGGCGACGGCGGCCAGAGCAGCCACCTGTGCACTGCCCGAGGCCTCGAGGTGATCCACTGAACGACCGCCAAGCTGCGCCGCGAGCTCGCTGCCGCCGATAGCGTGAAACTGGTCTGCGTGCAGCGTGACCTCCAGGCCGCTGGCCAGCGCAGCGCGCAGGATGAGTTCCGCTTCCGCAACGGAGAATGCCTCACGTTCAACGAACACGTCCACAGCGGTTGCCAGCTGCCTGCGCGCAACCTCAGGTACCACTTCCTCGGCCATGGTGCGTACGTATTCGCTGCGCTGCGAACCCTCGTTAGGGGGCACGTGCACCAGCAGCGTTGCGTGAATGTGCGCGGAAGTACGAGTACGAAGCGCTGCTATCGCCTCCAGCGAGCGAATCTCCGCCTCGGGCGTGAACCCGTATCCAGACTTCACCTCGATGGTTGCCGCACCAGAGGCTACGAGAGCGTTCACTCGTGCAGCGGCGGAATCCACCAGAAGCGAAGCCGCTGCGCCTGACGTGGCCTCAACCGTGCTGCGGATGCCCCCGCCACGCGCGAGAATCTCCTCGTACTTCTCTCCGCGCGCACGGGCCTCGAAGTCCGCAAGCCGATCACCAGCCCAGATGGCGTGGGTATGCGGATCCACCAGCGCAGGAATGACAGCACGATTACCGGCACTCACCTCGAGTCGAGTGCTGCCGCGCCATTCGTCCCTCGGCCCCGTCCATACAATCCTCCCGTCCGCTAATGCCATGGCAGCGTCAGGTATCACCACTATCTGCGCCTGATCGCTCCCTGCGCGCGGCCCCGGTGCCGGAGCGGTAGCCAGCTGTGCCATGCCGGTAATAAGCAGGTCAGCGGCGGATGCATTGCCGGCGTCAGCCATCGACCACTTCGTCCAGAGCCTCGCACAGTGTCTCCATCAGCAGTCGCGCTGCCAGCAGCGAGGAGTTGCCGGACGGGTCGAGGTTGGGAGCAAGTTCCACGAGATCCATTCCAACCAGCCTGTTCCTTGTCACGGTGGCTGCAATGAGCTTCATGACTGTAGCGTAGCCCGGCCCATCCACCTCGGGGCTGCTGGTGGCGGGACATACTTGCGGATCGAAAACATCCACGTCAATGCTGAGATACACCTGCCTGTCGCGAGGCAGCCTATCGATGACGCCGGCCAGAGGGTCAAGCTCCCACGAGCCGATCACGGTATGTCCGCGTGCAGTTGCAGCAGTCAGTGCCTCCTCGTCCACCCTGAGGCCACGCAACCCGACTGTCGTTATGTGAACCAGATTGGGAAGCACCTCGACAGCGCGTCGGAACGGGCTCGAGTTGCTGAAGCGCGTGTCGTTGCGGGTGTCGGTGAAGTCCAGATGCGCGTCTAACTGTACCACGTGGAGTTCGGACACATCGTCGAATGCACGCAACAGGGGAAAGCTCACGCTGTGGTCGCCGCCGAGGAACAGCGGCAACCGGCTGCGTGCGCGAACGGCTCGTGCGGCTTCAGTGATGCGGTCCCTGGCCAGCTCGGGTTCCATCGTTGGGAGAACCACGTCTCCGGCATCGGCAAACGTGGCACCCGCAAGCCGGCGCCTGGCAGTTCGGGCATCAAAAAAACCGGTTGTTCCCGGTGTGAACCGCAGCGACGCCTCACGAATTGCCCGCGGAGCGAAACGCGCGCCCGGCCTGAACCCCAGTGCGATGTCGAACGGAACGCCGAGTACGCCGACATCTGCCGTCCAGTTGCCGTCCGGCGCAACGATGTCGGCTCTACCGAATGTCGCGATACCGGCATACGACATGTGCGGCCCTGTGGGTATTGAACCGTTGCCGGGATTCGTCATGCCCGTCCCTTCCCGATTTCCAGCGACGGCAGGTCGAGCCCGCGATCGCGGGCAACGTTGAGCGCCAGGTCATAGCCGGCATCCGCATGCCTCACGACACCCATGGCGGGATCGTTCGTGAGGCACATCGCCAGCCTGGTTTCTGCTTCATCGCTGCCGTCCGCAACAGCCACCAGCCCGGAGTGCAGGCTGTAACCCATGCCCACTCCGCCTCCATGGTGGAAGCTCATCCACCCCGCACCGCTCGCGGTGCCTACGGCAAAATTCAGCAGCGGCCAGTCCGCCACGGCATCGGAGCCGTCCAGCATGGCCTCGGTCTCCCGGTACGGGCTCGCCACCGATCCCGCGTCCAGGTGATCGCGCCCGATAACGATCGGCGCGCTCACCTTTCCATCGCGCACCAGCCTGTTGAACAGCAGGCCAGCACGATCACGCTCGCGGTAGCCGAGCCAGCAAATGCGGGCAGGCAGCCCCTGGAACGCGATCCTGTCGCCCGCCCACCCCAGCCACTGCTGAAGCCGTGCGTCGTCAGGGAATTCCTCGCGCAAGGCAGCGTCCGTGACCGCTATGTCGTGCGGGTCACCAGACAGTGCCACCCAGCGAAAGGGGCCGCGTCCTTCGCAAAATGAATCCCGGATGAATGCCGGCACGAATCCCGGATAATCAAAGGCGTTGTCAACTCCCGCCATCTTTGCCTGTGCACGCAGGTTGTTCCCGTAGTCGAACACAACGGCTCCGCGCTCCTGCAGTTCGAGCATGGCGCGCACATGCGCTGCCATGGCCTCACGAGCACGCACCAGGTACTGCTCGGGATTCGAACGACGGAGCTCGTCTGCATCCTCATCGCTGGCAACCGGCGGTATGTATCCCCACATGGGGTCGTGCGCGCTGGTCTGATCGGTCACGAGGTCTGGCGTAAAACCGCGCCGCACGATCTCCGGCAGCAGCTCGGCCGCATTCCCTGTCAGGCCTATCGAGAGCGCCTTGCGCTGAGCCTTCGCCGATTCGGCGCGCGACAGCGCATCGTCCAGGCTCGTGGCAACGTCGTCCAGGTATCGCGTTTCCAGCCTGCGCTGAATGCGATGGGGATCGATCTCGATGCAGATGGAAACGCCACCGGCAAGAGTCACCGCGAGCGGCTGGGCGCCACCCATACCGCCGAGTCCCGCTGTAACGGTGATAGTTCCCGCGAGCGTGCCACCAAAGTGACGCTGCGCAGCAGACGCGAACGTTTCGTAGGTACCCTGCAGTATTCCCTGCGTACCGATGTAGATCCAGGAACCGGCCGTCATCTGCCCGTACATGATCAGGCCGAGCTGGTCCAGCCTGTCGAATTCCTCCCAGGTTGCCCACTTGGGAACGAGGTTGGAGTTCGCAATGAGTACACGAGGAGCAAGATCGTGCGTGCGGAGCACCGCCACCGGTTTGCCGGACTGCACGAGAAGGGTTTCGTCGTTCCCAAGCCTCTCGAGCGTGTTCACGATGCGATGGAACGACTGCCAGTCCCGTGCGGCCTTTCCGCGCCCGCCGTAAACGATCAGTTCCTGCGGACGTTCGGCCACGTCCGGATCCAGGTTGTTCATCAGCATGCGCATTGCAGCTTCCTGGATCCAGCCTCTTGCGGTTCGTGAGGCACCGCGTGGTGCGCGTATCACGGCTGGTGCACTCATGAGTTGGCTACCTGTGCCTGGTAGCCCTGATCCTCTATTGCATCCACGAGTGCCTGCGGGTCGAGCTCAGCCGGATTGAACTCTACCTGCGCTTCACCGATGCGTACGCCATGCACGCGTACTCCGGGCAGGCTACCTAACGCACCGTCCACTGCACGCACGCAATGTTCGCAGCTCATCCCCTGGATGGAGAGCGTCATCATTTTCATGGAAACTCCGGAAGACTGTGGCGGACTGCAGCGGTAAATCTGTTGCCGTTCGAGCATGCTTCGCTACCCGAGGGTCCCTGCTGCAGCTCGCTGGTCGTTCACGTCACGGCGCTACGACCACGGAGTCCTGATGACGTCAGTGGCCGCGCACCACCTGTGGTGCCGGAACCGTCACACTGCTCTGCCCGGTGTCAGCGCCACGATCCACGAGCGGCACCGGGATCACTGCTGTGAAGATAGCCGCGATCAGGGCCATTATCGCGAATAGCAGAAGCGCCACGAGAATGGTCCGACCATCGCCACGTTGCACGCGAGGAACGCGTGACAAACGTGCCGCCTCGGGCAGCATTCGATATTTCATCGTTCGTCCGCTCCAGGAGAATGGGAGCGGAGGGGGAGCCGTGCGCCCGCCAGGCGCGGGGTTCTACTTGGTGGCTCCGCGGCGTCCGGCTGCGTAGCGGCAGTAATGCCTTCAACGCTTGCGGACGTACTGCTTACAGGAGGTTGCATCCCGTTGGAATACTGGCTGCCCTCGACCTTCCGGGCTCGGCGTCTCTCCGGATAGAAAGACCCATTCTGATTATAGCACAATCTCGCGTTTCCCGCAGCACCAGCGTGAGATTTTCGCATTGGTTCCAATACTGATCACCCGGCGGCTGTGCCAACTCCCGCCCGGGTATGGCGCGTTGCAATGCCGGGGCCGCGGACGCCAATCCCCCGCACAACTTCCACCGGAGAACCACTCTCTAGTCCAAACCGGCGAACGACAACAGCTTGCTGGACGGCAGGCGTCCCCAGCCAGCCTCTGCCTGCTGCGCGAGTACCTCTATGGCACCGTGCCGGAATCGGAGCGTCACCGTTTCCACGCCATCCGGTTCCTCGACCTCCGTAACCTCCCAAACCCTCCCCTTCCGGTCCACGATCTGACGCTCTCGCGGTGGGTCGTCATCCACCGGAATCGGCGGCAGGTGCTCCACCTCGCCGAAGCGTTCCGGTTCGGTCGGAACAGTGCTGTCCACGTAGCCGTCTAATGTCTCCGCCTCCCTCGGCAAGAGCCCTGGCAGCTCCGCGTACTCCCGATATTCGTCCGCCATTGCATTTCCGTGTCAAGGTTACACAGAATGACGAAACGCTCCGGCATTAGGGCACAAAACCCGTGCTTTCAGGGAGCCTGTTCCGCAGCCGACGACGCTGCGCCAGATGAGGTTCCTTTCAGCAACTCGTAGCTGCGCCTGCGCGCCTCGGGATCATGCACCATCGTTGATACCATCAACTCGTCCGGCGCATGCCGCTGCACCATGGCTTCCAGCTGCCGGTGCACGGTTTCCGGCGAGCCGATCACCTGCAGGCGCCGATAGTCCGCCACAATGGTTCGCTCGAAGTCCGTATAGGGGTACTTCACGGCATCCTCGGGCGCTGCAAGCGGAGCGAACTCACCTCGCCTCAGGCGCACCCAGCTCAGCGCCATGGAGCTTCCCAGATACTCGGCCTCCTCGTCCGAGTCTGCACAGATCACCGAGACGCCAAGTATCACGTGCGGACTGGGGAACTCCTTGGAAGGCTGGAAGGCTGCTCGATATGCCTCGAGTGCAGGTTCTGGTGGCGTGGGGCTGAAATGGCTGGCAAAGCCGTAGCCCATGCCGAGCGAGCCCGCCAGGCGCGCGCTTGCGCCGCTGGACCCGAGCAGCCACACAGGCGGAAGCTCAACATCCGAGGGAACCACGCGAACCTTGTGATACGGGTGTCCGGCCGGGAACTCGCTCCTGGACAGCGCCAGCAGCTCCGCCAGCTGGTTTGGAAACTGCTCGGCGTCGAAGGGACGCAGCGCTGATGACGTAACCGGATCGGAACCGGGCGCCCTGCCGATGCCCAGGTCAATGCGTCCCGGATGGAGAGCCTCGAGCGTGTGAAAGGCCTCTGCAATGCGTAGCGGCGCGTGATTCGGTAGCATGATCCCGCCCGCTCCCACCCGAATTCGCTGCGTAAGTGACGCGACGTGCTCGATCAGGATCTCGGGAGACGAGCTGGCAATACTCGGCATTCCGTGATGCTCGGCGAGCCAGAAGCGAGTGTAGCCGAGCCGTTCGGCCAGGCGGGCGAGTTTGCCGGTGTTGGCCAGCGCTTCACGCGAGCCGCTGCCGGTACCGATAGGTGCAAGGTCCAGCACGGACAGCGGAGGCATTTTGAACTTCATCACGCGCATCGAGTGTGTTAGCAGTACAAGGACATGGCGGAGGTTCGGCGCAGGGCATGAAACCACCTGGTGGTGCTGACCATCCTCGAGTAAATCGTGGCGGCGCCGCGAGGAACGATGGAGCCCGTCTACCAACCCCAGGTCGATCGTGCCCTTATAATCCGGCGGGGCCATTGCGCCGCGGGCGCTCTTCCAGCCGAAAGGTACGACATGCACACTCTGGTTCGACGCTATATCAAGACAGCGATTCTGTTTCTTGCGGTTGGGCTGGGAATCGGCGGCTGGATGGTAGTGCGCAGGGAGTTGTGGATGCGCTTCGCGACGCCGTATGAGACCAGCGCGCACACCCACGCGCTGCTCGTGGGCTTCATGATGATGATGATACTCGGTGTGGCGCTCTGGCTCTTTCCGCGGCCGGACAAGGAGGACGAGCGCTACCGGCCACAGGTAGCGGAAACGGCGTACTGGCTGCTGACGATAGGCACAGGCGGGCGAGTACTGGGGGAATTGATGCGAGCATCCCTGCCCTCGCTCTGGTTGCGCTGGGCGATAGTGCTTTTCAGCTTTGCGCAGATCGCGGGAATCCTGCTGTTCTTCCACACCATGTGGGGGCGGATTCGGCCGGTGGGCAGCCAGATTCGCGAGGCGAAGGGCGAAAGGTTCTGACCCGACTACGGGAGAGCGCGTGATGAGCGGCTCGCATATGACAAGCGGCAACCCGAGTGCAGTAGCCAGCTTCAGCGTCCGGCAGCTCTGGCGCTATCCGGTCAAGTCAATGCAAGGTGAGAGCTGTGCGGCGCTGCGGATCAGCGAATCCGGCATCGACCACGACAGGCAGCTTGCAGTAAACTCGGCAGCGGGAAAGCTGGGGAGCGGCAAGACGTCGGGCCGGTTCGAGCGGATGGATGGACTCATTGAATTCGGAGCGTCGGTTCACTTGGAGCACATTCTTGTCCACCTGCCTGACGGGCGGTCACTGCGACATGTGGATCCTCTACTGCTTCCGGAACTCTCCCGGCTGCTCGGGAAGCACGTGACACTGGAGCGCGAAGGTAAGCACATGCACGTGGACGTGGCGCCGGTACACCTGCTTACCACGTCTTCGTTGCGCTGGCTGCAGTCAGCGTTGCCTGACGCCGCGATTGACGTGAGGCGGTTCCGCCCTAACGTGCTCATCGACTCCGGCGTGGAAGGCATGCCGGAGCAGGACTGGGTTGGTCGCCGTGTTGGCGTGGGCGACGAGGTGACTCTGGAAGTTATCAAGCCGACCATCCGTTGCAGGATGGTGTCGTTTGCGCAGCGTGGCCTGGCGGCCGACAAGCGGATACTCGCGTACCTGGCCACGAATGTGGGTGCGGCTTTCGGCGTGTATGCGCGAGTGGTTGCGGGCGGTGAGGTGCGGGAGGGTGACGGGGTTCGCGTGCTGTAGGAGCGGCTGGCTGCAGCATATCGGCGCGACCTGCATACCCGCAGGAAACAAGAAACCCCGTGGGCTCAGGAGCCCCGGGGTTCAGGTAGCAGGGGGGAGACTCGAACTCCCGACCTCACGATTATGAGTCGTGCGCTCTAACCGGCTGAGCTACCCTGCCAGATCGTCCGGTTCCGGCACCTCATGCGAAGCAGGCGGCCAGCGGGAACCGCAACCCGCATAGAACCAAGGACAGCAGGGGAAGATAGCCGGACCCGGCGCGCTGGAAAAGCCCACCGTGTCCATCCCGAGCATGGATTGTCGCAGCTGTCGGCTCGCTCTCCCGGACGATGAAAGATCTTCCTGCGAAAACGCGCTACCGGCTGCCTTTCGCCGCATGCAAAAGGCAGCCGGTAGCGCGTACTTCGCCGGTTCGATACCGCGCTGAAGTCTCAGTATCCCTTGAAGCCAGGCGATACGAAGTTGGGAGTGTAGGTGGCGAAGAAGGGACCGTACGCAATCAGAATGAGAGCCACAGCCGCAAGCGCCCAGAGTCCAAGCCGATCGAGCCTTGGCTCCCAGCCGGTAGTAGCGGGAGGCGTGAGGGTGTAGGAAACCGGGATGTCACTCGGCCCCATATCGCGACGTCCGGCGATTATGGTCATGCCCACGACAATGAAAAACATCATGACGCCAGCGAACATCAGCGAGCCTCCGATCCCGGTGAGGAGTCCGGGGAGTTTCCACGCAGGACTGCTGTAGGACGCCTCCGCCATGAAGGTGCGCCGAGGCATTCCTTCCAGGCCGCCACTGATCATGCCCCGTGCAAAGATCAGCAGTCCGATGGTGTACGTCCACGAAGACGCCACGGCTAACCGCCGTCCCCACAGTTCGCGCTTCTTGAGGTATGGTATCAGCCAATAGGCCACGCCCATGAGCGTCAGGGCCACGGCCGACCCCACCGTCATGTGGAAGTGTCCCGGAACCCAGGTGGTGTTGTGGATCACCTGGTTCATTGTGAAGCTCGCGTTTATCAGTCCCGTGGCACCCCCCAACACGAAGGTGAGCATCGCGAGGAGCTGCGCCGTGACTGATGGATCTCCCCACGGAAGCTTCCTGATCCAACCGAGCAGGCCGCGTCCACCGGCACGTCGCCCTCCTATCTCGAGTGAAGCCATTACGCTGAACGCGGTAGCCAGGCTCGGGAAGAACACGCCGAACGTCAGTACACCGTGCAGCGCCTTGAAGTGCTCGGGGATTCCGGGGTCCGTGTACTGGTGATGGAATCCGGTAGGGATGGACAGCAGCAGGAACAGGATGAAAGTGATCCGTGCGTACGAATCGCTGATGAGCTCTCCACCAACCTGGCGGGGAATGAGCGCATACCAGGACACGTATGCGGGAAGCAGCCATGCATATACGATTGCATGGCCTGAGAACCAGAATAGCGTGCGTGTCAGGAGCGGGTCGATGTTCGGCAGAATACCTAACGACCACGGCGTCATGAAGCCAAGGAACGACACCGCGAGCGGGAGCGATGCCAGGAACCACATCAGGTAGGAAACCACCGATATGTAGGCAAGCAGCGGAATCCTCGAGTCCCGATTGTCCCGCCTCCATGCCCGCAACGTCAGCACCATGCACAGGAGCGCCAGCCACGTGCTGACCACCACGAGAGCGAGGCCGATGTAGTAGGTCCAGTGGGCCTGGAGTGGCGCATAGGACGTATAAAGGACGCTCGCCTGATTGCTTACCACCGCATACAGCGTGAGCACGTTTCCGAGCACCAGCGCTGCGAAGCTGGCGATCAGGAGATTGTGGTTCAGTGGCCGAGCGAGCGCTCGGGCCGTCATCAGTGGCAGGAAGGCGTTTGCGAAGCTGAACGTGAAGATGAGCACGTTGGCAACGCCGTGAGCGGTAAGCCCCTGGTAGTAGGTCCTCAACCCCGGGAAATAGCCGATGACGTTCACGCCTGCGTAGGACAGCGCGTTGGCCAGGCCATGAAACACGCCGGCCACGAGCGCCGCATAACCGATGTAGATCGTCCAGCGCAGGATGGTGCGCTGCTCGTCAGGCAGGTCGTAGCCCGACGGATCGAGTACCGTTGGCGTGAATTCTCTCATCGCACGAGACTCCCGGGGGTGGTCACGGCAGAACTGCCCGCACTCGCGGAGGCCACCGGCTCAACCACCACTTTCCCGAACATGTGATGGTGGCCTATACCACAGTACTCATGGCAGATGATCAGGTACTCCCCGGGCCGGTTGAACCGGATCGAGTTGCGAGTGACCTGACCCGGGATCAGCATCAGGTTGAGCCGCGTACCCTCGACGTTGAGGCCATGGATGATGTCCACGCTCGTCGCGGTGAAAGTCACGTCCGATCCCACCGGTACCCGTACCTCGCCGGGAACGAACGCCCAGGCCTGAGCCACCATTACGACTTCGTACGCATTGGGCCCCGTCTGCCTCACGCCCGTCTGGTTGAAGGGAGGCACCCTGTAAACATCCTGCGGAACGATCTGCGCAGTGCGGCCGGGAAGGTGGAGGCCCAGGGCAACCGACGCATATACAAGCGCCGCCGCGCAGGCCACCAGCACCCCAAGGCCTACCGCCAGCATCCCCTTTTCATAGACGTGTGCCTTCATGATGCCCCTCAGGAGGTGATGAGGCGCTGGTAAATGATCACCCAGAAGCCTGCGATGATCATCAGCAGTATCAGCGTCAGGAACAGGGTTCCGGTGACCACCGGTTCCTCATCCGGCGACAGGTGGGTTCGCGGTGGGTCCGACACTCCCGGAGGAGTTGAAGCGACCGCGGTGTCGCCAGGCGTGGAGCTCTCGTCCAATCTCACTGGGAACCTCCGTCCGTGCGGGATTGCCGTGTACCTCTAGAGACCTCTATTGCTGCAGAACGTGCGCGTGATGCCAGTGCGACCTTCTATGAAACGCCAGCCCCGGATGCCGGTTCATCGTCCACGCGCTTCAGCGTGCGGGACAGGAGAACCAGCAGTGCGACGAAAAGTGCCGCGGCCGGTATCGCCAGCAGCACCATCCGGGAGTTGAACTGACCGGAGAGCAACTGGTTTGCGGTCTCCCACAGATACGCGACCAGAACGGCTCCGATAATCACGAAGGCGGCTGCTATGGCCGTCAGGCGTGCGAGTGAGGGCGTCACGCTTTCATCCATGGTTTGCAATCCGCCAGGAGGTGGTAAGCGGTTGGGACTGCTCGACAGACGCTCATCGTCCCATCGCGCGCTGACTTCGTGCTTCCGGGACGCCACGATAATACCACCGAGGGCGGATACTGGCGAGAGCCAGTGTCAGCATACGGCAGAAATGACAATGCGGCCGGCATCTTTCGATGCCGGCCGCATTGTCATGAAGTGGCGGGGGCGGGATTTGAACCCGCGACCTTCGGGTTATGAGCCCGACGAGCTACCAGGCTGCTCCACCCCGCGTCAGTTCTGGGAACCTAGCAGTGAACTGCCCGACGGTCAAGGAGTTCACTGCCGATCATTCCCAACCGTCGGGCCTCTATCGTCGCCGGCTTCGAGCGGGTCCACAAGCCGATACAGAATTTCCCCGTCCCGGATCATGCCGAACTCCTCTCGCGCAATTCGCTCCTGAAGCACCCTGTCCGTCTCCAGGGCATTCGTAAGCGCCGCGAGCGAATCAACGGCCTGCCGCAGAGAGTCGATCGCGCGTCGGTAGTCGGACATGCGACTGCGTTGCCTGAGGATGTCGGTTGTTCCGTACTCACCACCCTGTACGGCGAAGTAGAGAGTGAACAGCACGACAGCCGCCAGAGCCGCTCGGCGGAACCATGATGCGCCTGGTGATTTGGAGGAACGGCGAGCCACTTCGGCAGAGCTGCAGCGTTGAACGTTAGGCCGGACGCAGCCATCGCTGCGCCCGGCGGGACAATCAGATTCCGTAAATGGCCCCCGCAGGATACTCGGCATCCTCGCCGAGCATTTCTTCTATGCGAAGAAGCTGGTTGTACTTCGCGGTGCGATCGCTTCGTGATGCAGAACCGGTCTTTATCTGGCCGGCGTTGGTACCAACCGCCAGGTCTGCAATAAAGCTGTCTTCGGTTTCTCCCGAACGGTGCGAGATCACTGAAAGATAGCCCGCCGCACGAGCCATCTCGATTGCCTCGAGCGTTTCCGTGAGCGTGCCGATCTGATTCACCTTGATGAGGATCGCGTTCCCTACCCCACTCTCGATTCCGCGGGCGAGGCGCTCGGTGTTCGTCACGAAAAGGTCGTCGCCAACGAGCTGCACCCGGTCGCCCAGTTCGCTCGTGAGGCGCTCCCAGCCTGACCAGTCATCCTCGGCCAGCCCGTCCTCGATGCTCACGATCGGGTATTCCTCGAGCCAGCGGCCGTAAAGCTCGATCATCCCAGCCGCATCACGCGACCCGGCGCCGCTCTTCCTGAAGTTGTACCCGCCCTTGCCGTCATGCAGTTCGGAAGCCGCACAGTCGAGTGCGATTGCCACTTCCTTTCCAGGCGTGTAGCCGGCGCGCTGCACAGCTTCGATGATCACCTTGAGCGCGTCTTCATCGGTTGCCAGGTCCGGTGCGAAGCCACCTTCATCACCCACGGCCGTGGAGAGCTTCCTCTCGTGCAGCACCTTCTTGAGCGTATGAAACACCTCAGCACCCATCCGCAGCGCATTGCCGAACGTATCGGCACCTACAGGAACAATCATGAACTCCTGGAAGTCCACTGTGTTCGAAGCATGCGCTCCGCCGTTCAGGATGTTCATCATCGGAACGGGCATGGTGCGCGCAAGCGGGCCACCAAGGTAGCGATAGAGCGGCAGCTCGCACTCGATGGCTGCAGCACGTGCCACTGCAAGCGATACTGCTAGCATCGCATTGGCCCCAAGACGACTCTTGTTCTCCGTTCCATCCAGCTCCATCAGCTCGCGATCAATGCGAACCTGATCAACTGCCTCCATTCCCGCGATCGCAGGGCCGATCTCCTCGATCACGTTCGATACGGCGTTCAGCACACCCTTGCCCAGGTAACGGCTGCTGTCGCCGTCCCGAAGCTCCACGGCTTCGTGTTCACCCGTTGAGGCACCGCTCGGGACGGACGCACGGCCAGCCGCACCGGACTCCAGGATTACGTCGCACTCAACCGTTGGATTGCCACGACTATCCAGGATTTCCCGGGCTGTTACATCGATGATGGCAGACATGTGTCAGTAATTGGGTTCGGTTTGCTTGGCGCGGCATACGCCGCGAATTCGATGGAACATCTCGTCAGGCGCTCGTTGCCCCGAGATTGGCTTCCGCACTGGCTACCGCACGAGGGCGCACCCGACCTGCCTTGAGCACAGGGCTCTCGACATCATAGATATCGTTCAACGCAGCGGCCATTCGTGAGTGCACCTCCGCTGCAAGCGTGTCGCGATCCGCATAGGTCAGGCCGTCGGTAGGCACCGGTGCCAGGAAATGTATGTCCACGATTCCGGGACGCACCCTGAAGCTCCTCCGCGGAAGCACCTCCATGGCACCGTACACGATCGTTGGCACAATCGGCACCCGGCTCGCGATCGCCAGTACGAAAGGACCCTTCTTGAACGGACGCAGCGAGTAGCTGTCGGCCCGCGTGCCTTCGGGAAAGACCACTACAGGGTTGCCGTCCCGGATGTACTGCCCTGCCTTCTCGTAGGACTGAAAGGCAGATGTCCTGTTCTCCCGCTCGATCGGGATCGTGCCTACGGCGCGTGCGCCAGCGCCGAAGAACGGAATCCGGAACAATTCCGCTTTCGCAACGAAGCGGTACTTGGGTAGCTCCGATGCAAGCGCAAAAACGTCGTACCACGAAACGTGGTTCGAGACGAATACTCGCGGCTCTCCGGCTCCCATGAACTCGGTGCCGTGCAGCCTGATCCTCACGCCCGCAGCTGCGAGAAGGAACCGGGCCCATGCACGGGCACTCCAGTCATAGATGCCACCGGGCTTGTTGGGAACGCCGAGTGCTGCCGCAACTGCCACGATGCCACCACAGACGGCCGTAGCCACCACGATGGTGAACGCTACAAGGAATCCCCTGATCATTCTGAAAAGTGGTCGTACCCTCGGGGCAGGTCAACGCGCAGGCCGCTTTCCTGAACCTCCACCCCCGCGTCGCCCGCTTCCACGGTGGCCACTTTGGTGAGGGAAAGGCCGAACTCACCCGCGAATTCAGCTGCCAGCCTCGCGATATCCACTTCGCCCGGAAGCGCCATCGCAACTTCATACTCCTCACCGCTGGCAGCGGCCGTTTGCCAGGAGGCACCTTCGAACCTGGGAATGCTGCGCGCATCGAGCACGATTCTCACCCCTGAAGCATTGCCCACGTGATTGAGGTCCGACGCAAGTCCATCGGAAATGTCAACACCGGCCGTGGCACCTCGAGCGGCCAGCCATCGCGCTTCAGCAAGCCTGGGAACGGGGCGAGCGAAGCGCTCGCGCATGGCCGCCGACGGAAGCTCACCGCGCAGCCAGCTGTTCACGGCCATTGTACTTCCGCCCAGCAGCCCCGTTACCACCACGCTGTCGCCCGGGCGCGCACCGGAACGCCCAAGCGGCGCATGTGCACTCCCCATGGCTGTGATGCTGAGCGCCAGCACCTGACCATGCGTGATGTCACCACCCACGATAGGTATGCCCACCTCACGAGCGAACGCTCCGATTCCGTCCGCAAGCGCATCGAGCCTGTCAAGCCATTCGCCAGGCAGCGTGAGAGCGAGCATCATCCCCAGTGGCGTGGCCGCGGCCGCTGCCAGGTCGCTCACTGCGGCCGCACTCGACCGCCAGCCGATCTCCTCGGGCGAAATCCAGTCATCCCGAAAGTGGATGCGGTCCAGCGAACTGTCCGTGGTAGCCACGAGACGAGTACCCGGTGGCATTTCCATTACTGCGCAGTCGTCACCCAGCCCGCGCGCGGCGCTTCCCCACCGCTCAACGAGCCGCCGGATGATGTCGAACTCCCCTCCGGGCCCGAGGTTCACGTGCCCCTCAGCCATTCTCGGGTGCTTCCTCTGATTCAGGCAATGGCCTCTCGAACGTGCCTGACGTCAACGCGCCGGTGCGTATGGGCTCCGGCAGGACAGCCAGGGAAACGGGCGATGGCGGCAGCGGCGCTTCGCTCCATACGTCAGGCAGTGCATCAGTAACTGATTCAAGTGCCACACCGCGCACGCCGCTCCTGCCGGCGAACTCCGCAGCCCGTCCGTGCGCCCACGCAGCTGCAGACGCCGCCTCCAGCGCGAACTTCGGATTCTGTGCCAGCAGGGTTCCAACAATCCCCGAGAGCACGTCACCGCTGCCGGCGGTAGCGAGCAGCGGGGTTCCTGTTGCAGTCACGACGCACCGCCCGTCAGGCGCCGCGATCACCGAGGGAACTCCCTTGAGCAGCACAACCGCACCAGTAGTGGCTGCCAGGCTTCTCGCGCCTTCGTACGGATCTGCCAGCACATCATCCACCGTTCCACCGGCAAGCCTTGCGAACTCTGCCGGATGAGGCGTGAGGATTGCCGGCCTCCCATCGAGCAGGTCGCGCAGATCGTGAGCCCTCCCCTCGAACACGTTCAACGCATCGGCATCCACCACCACCGGCAGTCCTCTGCGGCGAAGGACGTTGTGCACCAGTTCCGATGCATCGTCACTTCGGCCAAGTCCCGGTCCGATAACCAGGGCGTCGGCCCAGCTGGTGATGAACTCCTCCATGTCTGCGTCGCCAAGGGGCCAGGTAATGCACATGGCCGTTGGCGCCTGGGACTGCAGTGTAGACAGTCCGTCTTCGGACACCACGGCGCGCACCATTCCCACACCACTCGCGACGGCCGCACGAGTGGCAAGCACCACGGCTCCGGCCATGCCCCGGGTGCCACCGAGGATAGCGACTTTGCGACGAGTGCCCTTGTGGGCCCGTGCTTCCGGCGGAGGTGCCGCCAGCCTGACGAGTGCCGAGTTCGCGAGCCTCGGGATGTTCCGGCCACTCGTATGCCTGGAGTCCGCCTCACGAGACGGGGAGGGCCGGTGCTGCTTGGCCTGAGCGGCCCCTCGGGCGGTTGCGCTCTCCATGACCGCGCTCTCTTCACCGTCAGCGGGAAAGTGCGCAGGCAGCCCGATATCCACCAGCACGATACGGCCAGCAAGCCCACGCGCATGCAGCAATCCGCGCTTGATCGTGCCGAAGGTAACCGTGAGCGCTGCTGGCACTGCGCCGTTCGCAGCTCCGCTGGTGGCATCCAGGCCGCTGGGAAGGTCAATGGCAGCCACGAAGGCTCCGCGTGCGGCAGCATGCTCCAGCCGAGCGACTCCATTCGCCACCTCGCCGCGCATGGAACCGGATGCGCCCGTGCCCAGTATTGCGTCCACTGCAACCTGCTCCCCGTCGTACGCCTGTGAGAGCCTCACGAGAGGAAGGACCAGCGCGCGTTCCTTCATGCAGTCCTCGCTCTTCGCCGGTACCACCTCGTCTACCCTCACGCTTACGCCTGCAGCCGCCAGGGACCTGGCAATCACCCACCCGTCTCCGCCGTTGTTTCCCGCGCCGCAGTAAACCACCACGCCACCAGCCAGCCACTGAGCTGCCTGCTCCATTACGTGCGCCGCCGCTGCGGCTCCCGCCCGCTGCATCAGGGCGCGCGACGGAATACCCAACTGTTCGATCGCGCGCCTGTCCAGCTCTGCGGCCTCGGCCGCGCTGCATACGCGTACGTCCGGATGAGAACTCCACCAGCTCGAGATGCCCTCGTCACGTGCGTGCGCCGTGGCACGCTCGCCCGCATGCGCAGCGGCGGCCCGGGAAGACGCCACCTCCCGAGCCGCCGAGTCTGCCGACCGTGGCCGACGAGTCATGCAGCTACGCTCACTTCGTTGACTGCTGCAATGCCCGTCCCAAGCTGATCTCCCCGTTGTCTATCCGCACGTTGTAGCCACACTCCGGGTTGCTGCATACCCAGGCCTTGTACGTGATCGGAGCACCGTCACGTCCGTAGTCGCTAAGCGGGAGCAGTTCTCCATTACCACACTTCCGGCATTCGGGAAACTCGATTGCGGTCAAAGCATCATCTCCGGCGAGGGTCCTGTCGCGTTCGTCGCATTTCGCGCGCCGCTGCTCCGCATGTACGTCGAGCGCACGACGTCAGGCTGCCGGAGCTCCATTCCACGGATAGTCGCGCTCGAACACGGTCTCGAAATCAAAGACGTCCGCAAAATCGTCACGAGTATCCGTGGGCTGGCTGATCAGAAGGCCAAGATCCACGAGCGTGAACACGACATCTCCGATATCCGAACTCGAACGCAGCCCCCAGTGATCGAGTACGAGGCGCGCCATTACACCATATCGTGCCAGCGCCAGATCCCTGCACGCCTCCGCGAGTTCGGGGCCCGTGATGTGCCTCCGCTCCACGAGTTGCGCCTGGCAGTACTCGAGCGCCTGCAGAACGAACAGATACGCGCGCTCGTGAAACCGCTTCTCCCGAAGGCGAATGCGGTCCATGATGCCATCGCGAAATGCTAGTTCTGCCAACGTCCTGATATCCCTGTTTGAAGTACGGTCCCGATCGTTGAACGGAACGATTACACACTCGCACGAAAGGCGCGCCACATCGGAACGCCGGTCCGGCAAGCGGAAAGGAGTGAACCGAGAGACACGCCCAAACATGTCGCGCAACCTTCAGGATGACAACTGCCGCGCGGTTGCAACGCACTGCGCGAGGGACCGCGTTTTTCGTCCTTCACACCATCACGGCGACGCCACCAACACCAGCGTCAACTCCGGTGTCGGTGGCAGCGCCAGACTCCAGTACAGCGCCAACACGTCGCCCCTGGATGCGACAGACGGCAGGCATGAACCCTACACGGTCGCCGTCGCCGGTGCCGGGTACAACGGGAAGCGGCGAGTCATCTCGCGAACCTCCTCACGCACGGTCGCTGCCACATCGGCATCATCAGGAGCTGCAAGAACACGCTCGATGAACGCGGCAATCGTAGTCATGTCGGATTCGGTCATGCCGCGGGTTGTCACAGCCGGAGTACCGACACGGATTCCGCTGGTTACGAAGGGAGAGCGTGTCTCCTTCGGAACCGTGTTCTTGTTCACGGTAATGCCCGCGCGATCGAGTGACGTTTCCGCAACCTTGCCCGTGAGCTCTTCACCCTTCCGGCGAAGGTCCACCAGCATCAGGTGGTTGTCCGTTCCACCGGAGACTACGTCAAACCCGCGATTCACGAACTCGCCAGCCAGAGCACGTGCGTTCGCGACAACCTGCCTGCTGTACTGGCGGAATTCGGGCTTGAGGGCCTCGCGGAACGACACTGCCTTTGCGGCAATCACATGCATCAGCGGGCCGCCCTGCGTTCCCGGGAACATTGCCTTGTCCACTGCCTTCTGGTGCTCGGCGCGGCACAGGATGAGTCCGCCGCGCGGCCCCCGGAGGGTCTTGTGCGTGGTGCTCGTCACGACGTCCGCGTAAGGCACCGGAGACGGATACTCACCTGCAGCCACCAGCCCTGCAAAATGGGCCATGTCCACCATGAAGATGGCACCTACCTCGCGGGCGACCTTCGCGAACCGCTCGTAGTCCAGCACACGGGAATATGCACTGTAGCCTGCAACGATCACGCGGGGCTTTTCGCGCCGTGCCATCTCTTCCATCGCATCGTAATCGATAAGGCCGTCGTCCTTCACGCTGTAATGGATGGCACGATACAGCAGGCCGGAGGAGTTCACCGGCGATCCGTGCGTGAGATGCCCGCCATTGGAGAGGTCCAGCCCGAGCAGAGTGTCGCCGGGCTTCATGAATGCCAGGTATACCGCAGCATTTGCCGTGGCGCCGGAGTGCGGCTGAACGTTGGCGTGATCCGCCCCGAACAATTCCTTTGCTCGAGCAATGGCAAGTTCCTCAACGCCGTCCACGAATTCGCAACCGCCGTAGTAGCGCTTCCGCGGCAGTCCTTCAGCGTACTTGTTGGTGAGCGGTGAACCCATTGCCTCGAGTACCGCAGGCGAAACGAAATTCTCGCTTGCAATCAGTTCGAGACCGTCGTTCTGGCGTTCGATCTCCTGCTCGATGAGCCGGGCGATATCCGGATCTTCATCCCGAAGCGAGGTGCCGGGAGGGCACCTGTCCCACTCTGACCATTGCATCAGTTCTCCTCCGTTGAACGCTCGATCTTCCCCACCCTGCGCTCGTGCCGGCCGCCGTCGAAGGGGGTTTCCAGCCACGTCTGAAGGATGCTACTCGCGCTCTCCGGTGAGAGGAAGCGAGCAGGAAGCACCAGCACGTTGGCGTCGTTATGCCTTCTCGCCAGCTCGGCTACCTCGGGCACCCAGGCCACTGCGGCCCGTACGTTAGGCCAGCGATTGGCAGCATAGGACATGCCGAGGCCGGTACCGCACAACAGTACTCCTCTTCGCACCCTGCCATCCGACACCTCGCGTGCAAGCGGATGGGCGTAGTCCGGGTAGTCCGTGGACTCCTCCGAACTCGTTCCAAGATCCTGGACGTCGAATCCAAGCTCATTCAGCTGCCTTTTGAGCTCCTGCTTGAGCTCCCAGCCAGCGTGATCACTAGCAATCGGTATCACTTCCTTCACGGCTGTCTCCGGCATTCGTTCGTCAGGCGCGCGCGGGCGAAACGCGCGTACGCACGAGGTCCCTAGCAGCCTTCAGACGCTGCTCAGCCAGCCTGTCGGCCGCCAGGTAGCTGGGTATGCCCTGCTGCTGCGCGATATCAAAAACTGTGAGTATCGTATCGTAAATCTCGTCTGCCTTGCGAAGCGCACGCTCACGATCCCACTTGCGAAGCTCGCCGTATACGTTGATAACGCCGCCCGCATTTGCCACATAGTCAGGCGCGTACAATATCTCCCGCTTCGCAAGCTCCTCGCCGTGCCGCTCCTCGAGAAGCTGATTGTTGGCTGCACCGGCCACGATTTCCACCCGCAGCTTGCCGAGGGTATCGTCGTTGATCACCCCGCCGAGTGCGCACGGGGCAAAGATGTCGGCCTGCACCTCGTAGATCTCGCTGGTTTCCACCGCGCGCGCACCGGTTGCGTCCACTACACGCTTCACTCGTTCGGCATCCATATCGGTTACCGTGAGCGAAGCACCGGCATCGTGCAGTTCCATGGCGAGGTTGTACCCGACATGCCCGCAGCCCTGCAGTATTACCCGGCGCCCAGCCAGGTCATCGCTGCCCCAGCGAGCCTTTGCCGATGCCTGGATTGCCCTGAACACTCCGTGTGCCGTAACCGGAGACGGATCGCCCGAGCCCGCAGCAAGACCTACGACGTGCTCGGTTTCCATGTGGACGAAGTCCATGTCCATGGTGCCGGTGCCAACGTCTTCTGCCGTTATGTACCTGCCGCCCAGGCTGTCGATGAATCGCCCGTGAGCACGAAAGAGCATCTCGCGCTGCCTGGTGCGATTGTCGCCGATCATCACGGCCTTGCCGCCCCCCAGGTTGAGGCCGGCAACGGCGTTCTTGTACGTCATGCCGCGCGCAAGTCGCAGTGCATCTATGATGGCAGCTTCGTCCGTGTCGTACTTCCAAAAACGCGTACCACCAAGTGCCGGGCCCAGCGTGGTATCGTGTATCGCAATGATTCCCCGATAGCCGCTTGACCTGTCGTGGCCGATCACGATCTGCTCGTGACCCATCTCGGCAATCTTATCGAATAGTTGCATGTGTCCTGGAATATGAGAGCGAGCGAGCGGCGCCTACTGATCGCCATAGAGATGTCGAGCAATCACGATGCGCTGGATTTCCGAGGTTCCTTCGTAAATCTCGGTAACCTTCGCATCGCGGAACAACCGCTCGACGGGATAGTCCTTCACGTAGCCGTAGCCACCGAAAACCTGAACGGCCTGAGTGGTAACCCACATGGCCGTTTCCGAAGCCAGCAGCTTGGCCATGGAGCTGTATGTGGTAACGCGCTCGCCGCGGTCCTTGGCAGCTGCTGCCGCATACATCGTGGCACGGGCAGACGTTATGCGGGCTGCCATGTCTGCAAGCTTGAACTGGATTGCCTGAAAGTCGCGAATGGGACGACCGAACTGCTGCCGCTGAGAGGCATACTGCACCGCGTGGGTGAGTGCGGAGCGCGAGATGCCACACGCCTGGGCGGCGATTCCCAGCCTTCCCTGGTCCAGCGAGGACATCGCATAGGAGAAGCCTCGCGACGGATCTCCAAGTGCGTTCGCAGCGGGTACCCGAAGCTCGTCGAACACCAGTTGAACGGTTGGTGACGAACGCAGGCCCATCTTGTCTTCCTTCTTTCCAACCGCGAATCCGGGCATGTCGGGCGTGACGATGAACGCACCGATTCCGCGACCACCCTTACGGTCGTCCGGTGAATCGGTGCGGGCCATGGCGAGTATCACCTGCGCCTCGCTGCCATTCGTCACCCACGCTTTCGTGCCCGTCAGCACCCAGTCGTCACCGTCCCGCCGCGCCTGCGTACGAAGCGCGGCTGCATCCGAGCCCGCGTCAGGCTCCGACAGAGCGAAGGCGCCCAGCATCTCGCCGCGCGCCATCGGTTTGAGGAACTTCTCCTTCTGTTCGTCGCTTCCCCACCTGAGGAGCATTTGCGTGGGTAGCGAGTTGTGCACACTCAGCAGCACAGCCGCAGATGCGTCTCCAATCGCAATCTCCTCGAGCGCCAGCAGGTATGTGGCGGTATCGAGGCCCAGGCCGTCGTACTCCTCCGGAATGAGCATGCCCAGGAAGCCCAGTTGGGCAAGCTTCTGAACAAGCGTGTTGTCGAATGTTGCAGATGCGTCGAGCTCGGACGCCTTCGGTGCGAGCTCCGAGGCTGCAAAGTCGCGCGCCATGTCGCGAATGGCGCGCTGCTCGTCGGTTAATGGAAGCAGGCCATCGAGTAGCATCCGTTCAGCTCTCTCCCGCCGTCAGGCTCAGGACAACAGATGCGGCAAGGGTCAGCTTACTCATACACGTAGAATCCCCGCCCCGTCTTACGACCGAGCCATCCGGCGGTTACGTACTTCCTGAGCAGCGGACAGGGTCGATACCTCGGGTCTCCAAGACCCTCGTGCAGCACCTCGAGAATCGCGAGACAGGTGTCCAGCCCGATGAAGTCGGCAAGTGTGAGCGGACCCATGGGATGGTTCATGCCGAGCTTCATCACGGTGTCAATGGACTCCGCAGTCCCCACACCTTCCATGAGGCAGCAAACCGCCTCGTTGATCATCGGCATGAGTATCCGGTTGGCAATGAAGCCGGGATAATCGTTGGCCTCCACCGGCTCCTTGCCGAGTTTCCTGGCGAGCGCCACCACTCGTGATGTGGTTTCGTCCGATGTTGCCAGCCCTCGAATCACCTCCACCAGCTGCATCAC
This sequence comes from Gemmatimonadales bacterium, assembly GCA_035306065.1. GTDB lineage: Bacteria > Gemmatimonadota > Gemmatimonadetes > Gemmatimonadales > Gemmatimonadaceae > JBBQHX01. The sequence goes on from DATGOL010000182.1 coordinate 23,842, forward strand.
CGGCACCGGATTCATGAAGTGCATACCGATAACCTGATCGGGCCTGGTGGTGCGTGCCCCGATCGCAGTAATGGATATGGAGCTGGTGTTGGAAGCCAGGATGGCCTCACGAGGAGCTATGCGATCGAGATCGGCGAAGATCCTGAACTTGAGATCGGAGTTCTCGGTTGCTGCCTCGACCACCAATGATGCGTGCGCCGCCGCGTCCAGCGTGGTGGACGTTTCCACCCTTGCCAGTGCGGCATCGCGCTCTGCCGAATCGAGAACGCCCTTCCTGACCTGGCGCTCCATGTTCTTGGCAATCGCCGCCCGGCCGCGCTGCAGCGCAACCTCGGACACGTCGATCATCGTCACGGGAAAGCCGGACTGCGCAAACGCATGCGCAATACCGTTCCCCATCTGGCCGGCACCAACGACCGCGATGCGGTCGGACATGCTCAACTCTCCATGCGGCTGTGGCGCCGCGAGTATAGGTAAATCAGTGAAACAGCCATTCCTGCAACCGCGAGCAACCCGCCTTCCGGTCCCCAACCTCCCCCTGTTGCCCAGTCCGGTCCTGTGTCCACCAGACGCCAGCCAGGCATCGCGAAGGGCGCACCGCTGACAGGAGCGTGCAGCAGCGCAGCCATGGTCCAGTTCCAGGCTGCATGCGCCATCCAGGCCGCGTACAGACTCCCGGTAGCCAGAAGAATGCCCCCCAGCCAGAAGCCGGCCAGGCTCACCTGCACGACCGCCTGCAAGTTAGCGCCGGGGTTGCCCAAATGAAGCAGACCAAACCCCACGCTGGTCAATATGAGCGCCGCAGGCGCACCCCACCGTTCCCGCAGTGTGGCGAACAGGAATCCCCGCGCCAGAAGCTCCTCCCACAGCGCGGCCGGCAGCAGGGCAAGCGCCAGATGGGACGCAGACAGGAGGGCACTCCCCTCGCCGCCCGGAACGAACCGGAACCATCCCACCAGGTACAGAACCAGCGAGGGTATGCCGATGGCGAAGCAGCCCATGAGCAGCGCCGAAGCGAGGGTGCGTGGGCGAGCAGACTGGCGGCCCAGCCCAACGCTGCTCCAGGTCCCCCACCCGCCGAACTTGAACGCAAGTGCATGCGCACCCACGAGCGCCAGGGTGAGCGCTGAGGTCACGACGGCAAGTTGCGCGGTGGGAGATGCTGCGAAATGCGCGAACAGCGGAAACGCTGCGGCCTGGGCGACGAGAATGCAGCCGCCGCTGAGCAGCAGAAAGAGAACGACGCGAAGGGGCGCGTTAAGCGCCCCGGAGCTGTCCCGGATTAGTGAGCCTTCCGACACGGCGGCGGCCGCCCGTCAGGTCAGCCTTTCGCGACGGGCGCTCTCGCCAGCATTGCTGCCACGATCGCCTTGGCCGCGTCTGCGGCGGCAAAGGGTGCCACTCCCGCAACGGCTGCGGCGGAAAAGCTGCCGGTGAGGATGGCGAGCTGCGCGAAGCCGCCAACGTGCAGCAGCGCCATTCCCGCCAACGCGCCAGCGAGCCTGTTGGCAAACCCTGGCCTAAGTGACGCGATGTAACCGGCCGCAAACGCCGCCACCGGATAGGCTGTGATGTAGCCGCCAGTGGGGCCCAGCAGACGCGCAATTCCGGGAGCCCCGCCAGGCGTGAACACGGGCAGACCCGCGATGCCGGCCGCTATCCAGAGCGCGACACTCAGCGCTCCCAGCCGCGGACCGAGCATCAGCCCCGCCAGCACGACGAGCATGGGCTGCAGCGTGAGCGGCACAGCAGTGCCAGGCAGCGGAATGGACACCTGCGATGCAAGCGCAATCGCCACCGCAAAGCCCGCTACCCCAAGCGCCGCAGCACCACGCGTGCGCACTCTCTCCTGAGTCAGTTCCACAGTGCTCATCAGTTCATTCGCTCCACGCTCAAGGCCACCGCATCACCACCGCCGAGACATAGCGTAGCCAGTCCGGTGGAGACATCCCGATCCTGCATTGCGAAAAGAAGTGTAGTCAGTACGCGCGCTCCGCTGGCACCCAGGGGGTGACCGAGCGCAATCGCACCGCCGTTCACGTTCACGCGATCCCAGTCCCATCCAAGTCCTTCGCCGTCTGCCAGAGACTGCGAAGCGAACGCCTCGTTGGCCTCGATGAGCCCATAATCAGAGATGCTCGTTCCCTGCTTTGCCATCAGGTTCTTTACAGCCCTTATGGGCGCGAAGAACAAGTCCTGCGGGTCCACGGCCCCGGTGGCATACGCGCTGATGCGTGCGAGCGGAGTGAGTCCGTTCGCCCTCGCAAACGCCTCGGACGTAACCACGAGCGACGCAGCTCCATCGTTGAGCGACGACGCATTGCCTGCCGTTACCGAGAGCTGGTCTGCAGCGAGATCGCCTGGGGCGTCCTTCGGGAATGCGGGACGCAGCCTGGCGAGTGATTCCGCGGTTGTATCGGCACGCGGAGATTCGTCTGCACTCACAACGGTTGGCGCCTTGCGAGACGGCACCTCCACTGGAACGATCTCCGCATCGAAGCGGCCGGCCTGCTGCGCTGCGATTGCCTTCTGATGCGATCGCGCGGCGAACTCGTCCTGTGCCTCACGCGACACCGAGCCCTTTCTCGCCGTATGCTCGGCGTGTCCGCCCATATGCACGTTGCACGTTGCGCAGTGCAGGCCGTCTCGAACCATTCCGTCCACCATGGTCTGGTCGCCGAGCTTGACGCCCGCGCGCATGCCATACACGTAGTATGGAACGTTGGACATGGATTCCATTCCGCCGGCCACTGCCACTTCCAGGTCGCCCGCACGAATGGCTTGTGCGGCGAGCATCACGGCCTTGAGCCCGGAACCGCAGACCTTGTTGACCGTAAACGCCGAGATGTCGCTTGGGAGGCCTGCCTTGAGTCCCGCCTGACGAGCGGGTGCCTGCCCTGCACCACCCTGATAAACCTGGCCGAGTATGATCTCCCGGATGGCTGAGGGATCGACTCCCGAACGCCGGACTGCCTCACGAACGGCAATTGCACCGAGGTCGGTACCAGAAAGGGACGAAAGCCCCCCCAGGTACCGCCCGATCGGCGTACGTGCGGCTGCGACGATTACTGGCTGACGAGTAGGATCGGACATTCCGCTGGATGCTCCGGTTAGTGTCCCTGAAACTGCCTGGATGGGCTCCCCGCGAGACTGCTACCGACCATCTCGTGCGCGCGCCCAATCCGTGAATGCTAAAACCCGGCAGATAGCGCGACAACTCAGCCCGCCGCAACCTCGTCGATTCGTGGCGCTACCGGAACCATTGCACGGGTCCGGATCTCTTCGCTCACGCGCGCCACGAACTCGTCAACATTTACGATCTCCTGCTTGCGACCCGCGCCGCGCACACGGAGTGCAATGGTACCGGCCTCTGCCTCACGCTTACCGACTACCGCCATGTATGGAACCTTCATTACCTCGCCGTCGCGAATTCGATAGTTCAGCGACTCCGAGCGTTCGTCGAGGTGAGCACGAATGCCCGCAGCCTTCATCCGCTCAACGAGTGAACGGCAGTACTCCGCGTTGTCATCGGAGATCGGGATCACTCGCACCTGCTCCGGAGCGAGCCATACCGGGAACGCGCCGGCGTAATGCTCGATTAGCCCACCAACGAATCGCTCCATGGATCCCACGAGCACGCGGTGCAGCATTACCGGACGATGCCTGGCGTTGTCGTCACCCACGTACTCCAGGTCGAAGCGCTCCGGAAGATTGAAGTCGAGCTGCACCGTTGGACCCTGCCAGCGACGCCCGATCGCATCAATCAGCTTGAAGTCCAGCTTCGGACCATAGAACGCGCCACCACCCTCATCTATGGTGTATTCCTGCCCTCTGCCCCGGAGCACGCCCGCCAGCATCTCCTCGGCACGCTTCCACACCTCCTCGCTTCCCATTGCGTTTTCCGGTCGCGTTGAAAGCTCGATCGAGTAGGGGTATCCGAAAGTAGCCAGCATTTCGGCTACCAGGTCCAGCAGGCGCGCAATCTCCACCTCGACCTGCGCAGGCGTGCAGAACACGTGTGCGTCGTCCTGGGTGAACCCGCGAACGCGCAACATTCCGTGCAGCACTCCGCTTCGCTCGTAGCGATACACCGTGCCGAATTCCGCATAACGAACAGGCAGGTCGCGGTACGAACGCTGGTGCGACTGGTAAATACAGATGTGGCCCGGGCAGTTCATGGGCTTGGGGCGGTAGGACGCACCCTCAACTTCCATGGCGCCGAACATGTTCTCCGCAAAGTTCTGCAGGTGGCCCGATACCTCGAACAGCTTCTCGCTCACGATGTGAGGCGTGTAAACGAGTTCGTATCCGTGGCGCAGTATGAGATCGCGCTCGTAGACCTCGATCTCGTTTCGGATGATTCCGCCTCGCGGATGCCAGAGAATCAGCCCGGGACCAACGCGCGCATCCGTGGAGAACAGATCCAGTGCCTGCCCCAGCGTGCGATGGTCGCGTCGCCTGGCTTCTTCCAGCCGGTTCAGGTGATTGTCCAGGTCAGCCTTCGTCCACCACGCAGTTGCGTAGATGCGCTGCAGCATCTGCCGGCGCTCATCACCACGCCAGTACGCGCCGGCCGTGTTGAGCAGCTTGAAGTGCTGCAGATACGAGGTGTCGGGCACGTGAGGGCCCTTGCACAAGTCTACGAAGGGTCCGTCGGTGTAGGTGGAGATGATCTCGTTTTCGTCGAAGTCCGCAAGCCTCTCGAGCTTGAGCGGGTCATCCTGAAAGCGCTCCTTCGCTCGTTCGGCACTCACTTCCTCTCGAACGAAGGGGAACTTCTCCTCCGTAACCTTCCGCATCTCCTCCTCGAAGGACTGAAGGTCCTCGGGAGTGAACGGTGTATCCACCTCGAAGTCGTAGTAAAAGCCGTCTTCGATGGCGGGGCCGAAGCCGATGTTCGCATCCGGACGCAGGCGTCGCACCGCGGTAGCGAGTACGTGCGCTGCGGAGTGCCGGAGCACATTCAGCGAGCGTGGGTCGCTTCGGGTGAGCACGGTGAAGGGCCCGCTCTCGCGCAGCGGAGTGACGAGATCCAGAACGGTGTCGCCGAGCATGACCGCTATTGCATCGCGGAGAAGTCTGGGTCCGATGCCTGCAACCACCTCGCGCGCCAGGGTACCTGCGGGCACCTCGCGCACGTCTCCATTCGGAAGCGTGAGAGCAATCGTTTCTGTACTGCTACTGGACAAGTCGGACATCCGTTCAGCTGGCCTCACGAATCAACGGTAATATGGAGTCTCCGAAGCGGAGAAAGAGTGCTGCGCCGAGGAGAACGACCAGAAGCAGCGCCACCCAGGTTGCCCGTGCGCGGACCCCCGCCGGCGGCTCGCGATCGTCGGTTTGCCCAACGTGCGAGTCACCTGCTGGTGGAACGCGGCTGTGGTGCGATTCTGGCAATTCGGGCATGTCGGGAATTGGCCTTCTTCTTGCGGCGGGTACGCTTGTACTCGCAGACGTATCCGCGGGAAGCTATCCTTCCCCATACCACTACGCCACAGGGTAGACATGCGCCGAATTCGTGTTCGCGAGGAAGACGATTCCTCACGTGGTCTCATATTCTTTTCGATCGGCGCGCTGGCTGGCGTTGCCGCCGGCATGATCCTCACCGAGCGAATGGGAGGGTTGAGCGGGCTCACCCGTCGCGTGCGGCAGGGCTTCGGTGAAGCGGCCGAGGAACTGGTTGGTAGAACGTTCGCCTTCGACGACGCGGACTACGACGATGAGGACTACGAGCCCACCGAAGAGGAAGAGCTGGAGGAGCGCGTACTCGAAGCCTTCCGCAACGACCCGATCCTCTCCGAGCGCGCCGTGGACATCGGAGCCATGGGCAGCGGCGTCATCGAGCTCACTGGCTGGGTTCACGAGCCGGAGGAGTCAGCGCATGCCGTAACCATCTCCCGCGGCACACCCGGCGTGGAGACAGTAGTGAACCGCCTGGAAGTGCGCAGCGAGGCGGAGCAGCTGGACAGCGCCGGTCTGGATTACGATGCCGACGACCTTCACGGCGGTCACTGGAACGGCCAGCAGGTCGGCACGGGGAAACGTCGCCAGGGGCGTGGCAAGGTGCAGCCGGACCGACACGAAGATCCGGCGCCGGAGCTCCAGGCAAAGGCTCTGAGCGAGGAAGCAGCGATCGAGTCTGCGGCAGACGATCTGCCCGGATAACGGGCAGCCGGTGTCAGCCCGACGCTTCGCTTCGCGCACACGGGCTGACACCCGGTACCCGCCGGGCCGCACGTACTTAGCAAACTCACCCGGCTCCGCTTAACTTCGCGGGATGCCCGACCGCGACAATTTCCCCGCTACCCACGACCCGGCCGCGCTGGCGGCCGAGTACTATCCGCGCTGGCTCGCCGATGGCGTGTTTACCGCCCACGCCGAGCGCTCCGATCGTTCCAGCGGAACACGCGATCCATTCACCATCGTCATGCCGCCGCCCAATGTCACCGGCGTGCTGCACATGGGACATGGCCTGAACAACACAGTTCAGGACGTTCTCGTTCGGTGGCGCCGTATGGCCGGCGACGAAGCCCTCTGGGTGCCTGGCACAGACCACGCCGGCATCGCGACGCAGAACATCGTGGAGAAGCAGATCGCGCGCGAGGGCCTCACACGCTTCGACCTGGGACGCGAACCGTTCGTAAGGCGCGTTGAAGACTGGGTGTCGCAAACGGGTGGACAGATTCTCCAGCAGCTGAAGTCGCTCGGTGCTTCAGCCGACTGGACGCGTACCGCATACACCCTGGATCCGGAACTGTCACGCGCCGTGCGCGAGGCATTCGTTCGGCTGTATGAGAAGGGGCTCGTGTATCGGGGACACCGTGTGATTCACTGGTGTCCGCGCTGCCTCACGTCCCTCTCCGATGAGGAAGCCGAATTCGCGGACGAAACCGGCAAGCTGTACCACGTACGCTATGCGGTTTCCGGCGAGCCGGGGCGCGCGGTGGAAGTTGCCACCACCAGGCCCGAGACAATGCTCGGCGACGTTGCCGTAGCGGTGAACCCGGGCGACGAACGGTACAGGGACCTCGTCGGAAAGACTGTGGTTCTGCCGATCACGGGCATCGAGATCCCCGTCATTGCCGATGATTACACCGACCCCGAGTTCGGCACCGGTGCGGTTAAGATCACGCCGGCGCACGACCCGAATGATTTCGAGGTAGGTCAGCGGCACGCTTTGCCGATGCCGGTGATCATGTCGCCCGAAGGCACCATGCAGGAGTGGGCAGACGCGGTGGGACGTGTGCCGGAATCTCTGCGCGGGCTGGACCGGTTCGAAGCGCGAGAGCGCATGGTTGAGATGCTCCGCGAGTCCGGCGCGCTGGTAAAGGTGGAGCCTCACGAGCATGCCGTGCGACACTGCTATCGTTGCGACACTGTGGTGGAACCGCGCCTGTCGGATCAGTGGTTCGTGCGCATGGAGCCTCTCGCCAGGCCTGCACTCGAAGCCGTTCGCTCGGGTGAAATCCGCATCCTTCCCGAGCGCTGGGAGGGCGTTTACGTCCACTGGATGGAGAACATCCGCGACTGGAACATCTCGCGGCAACTCTGGTGGGGACATCGAATTCCCGTCTGGTACTGTCTCGCGTGTGGGAAGACCTCGGCGAGCCGGGAAGACCTGGACAAGTGTCCGTCGTGCGGCGGCGAGGTTCGGCAGGACGAGGACGTGCTGGATACGTGGTTCTCGTCCTGGCTGTGGCCATTCAGCACACTGGGCTGGCCTGACGAGGATGCACCCGACCTGCGGGCGTTCTATCCCACGGACGTACTCGTGACCGCACCGGAGATCCTGTTCTTCTGGGTAGCCCGCGTGATCATGGCAGGATACGAGTTCATGGGACAGAAGCCGTTCCACTCCGTATTCCTGCACGGCACGGTGCGCGACACCAATCACGTGCGCATGCAGAAGTCGCTCGGGAACGGCATTGACCCGCTGGACGTGGTTGAGCTGTTCGGTGCAGACGCCCTGCGCTTCACGGTAGTTGCCGGACTCGGGGTGGGAACCGACCTGACTCTCGACCCCACAGACCTCGAGCGCTCGTTCTCTCCCGGACGAAATTTCGCAACCAAGCTGTGGAACATCGGTCGGTTCCTGCTCACGAACGTTGGAAGCGATCCTGTGAGCGCGCTTGCCGATATCGATCGCTCGAGCCTCACGCGAGCCGACCGCTGGATACTGGCACGGTTGGATTCCGCAATCGCAGAATGTGATGCCGCGCTGGGACCAGCTCGTCCTGACGGGGATCGCTGGAAGGAATCGCAGCTGCGGCAGGGCATGCGCCTTAATGAGTATGCCGAAGCTGCGCGTTCATTCGTTTGGAACGAGCTCGCCGACTGGTATGTGGAGAGCACCAAGGCACGTATGCAGGCAGGAGGAGCAGACGCCGAGGTTGCGCGTGCGGTAAGTGTGCACGTGTTCGACGGAGCATTGAGGCTACTGCAGCCTGTAATGCCCTTCATCACCGAAGCCCTGTGGCAGCGCCTGCCGGGCCGCTCGGATGGTGAGTCGATTGCAACGGCGGCATGGCCACGTGACGCAGGGTGGGCAGCCGAGGCTGGGGCAACGGAATTCGAGGGCGTGCGCGATGCCGTGAGCGTAGTCAGGCAGATCCGCTCCGACTACAACATCCCGCCGGGATCGGTGGTGGAAGTTCGCATCGTTCCGGCACCCGGGTCGAAATTCTCTGCAACGTACGAGTCGGAAGCCGATCTGATCGGAAGGTTGGCTCGTGCTACAGTGACCGTGGGTGTTGCTGAGGCAGAGGGCGCAGCCGCGCACGCAATTCTGTTGGACCGGAGCCAGCTTGTGATTCCGCTGGCCGGCGTGGTGGACGTGGCACGAGAATGCGAGAGGTTGCGGAGCGAGCTTGGCGAACTCGAACAGCAGCTCGGGTTGCTTCAGGCCAGGCTTGCGAATGAAAACTTCGTGAAGCGCGCACCCGCTGCGGTAGTTGAAGGTGAGCGCGAAAAGGCGAAGGAGTGGACGGCGCGACGAGATGCGCTGGCATCGAAGGTTGCAGCGCTGTGCGGGGCATGAGGCACTGGCGAGCGGGGGCACTGTGTTCGCTGCTCGCCATTGCAGTGGCCTGCGCGAACGAAGCGGCGCCGGTTGGGGGTCCGCCGGACCCGGTGCCGCCGCAACTTCTCGAGATCACTCCGGAATCCGGCCGCACGGTGCAGCGCCCATCCCAGGTGGAGTTCCGGTTCGACGAAGTGGTTGCCGAACGACCTTCAGGCGCGCCCTCGCTCGAGGCGCTCGTGATGATCTCGCCGAGAGATGGCGACCCGCGCGTTCGCTGGCGTCGCAACTCCATCACCGTTCGGCCACGCAGAGGATGGAGAGACAGCACTACCTACGTTGTCACCCTTCTGCCCGGACTGGCTGATCTCCGCGGTAATGTGCGCGACAGCAGCAGCACCACCGTGTTCTCAACGGGCGGGCCCATCGCAGACACACGCATAAGGGGTGCAGCGTTTGACTGGGCGGCGGGGACTCCGCTTTCCAACGCGCTCGTAATGGCCATCACGCGTCCAGCCGACGCCAGGGCAGACAGCGCCATCTACATCACGCGCACAACCGGCACCGGCGCCTTCGAGCTTCCGTACGTTCGGCGGGGCACTGTAACCGTGTATGCGCTGAACGACCAGAATAACAGCTACTCCGTGGACACCCGCGAGATGTACGACTCCGTCACGGTATCGCTGGCGGACTCCGTGCGTATCGAGTTCTATGCATTCGTCAGGGACTCCATCGGTCCGCAGCCGCAGACTGTTTCGGTGCGTGACAGCGTGACGATCGCGGTGAGCCTTACGCGGGCCGTGCACCCCGCAGACACCATTGATGCATCCAGGTTCACGGTATGGGGTCCTGATTCCCAGTCGGTACCCATAGTGTTCGCGCAGCGCCAGGCAACATTCGACTCCGCGCAGGCGGCCGCAGGTATCCCAGCGCCTGCAGCCGATTCCGTTCCCGCACAGCCGGATACTCTTCCCGCTGCAGACACCCTCGCTGTGGCGCCGGCAGACTCGATCGCTGCAGCGGATTCGGTTGAAGCGCCAAGATTCAACCGCCCTGTGCCAGCGTCGGCAGTGATACTCAGGTTTGGTACGCCTCTGGCTCCGGAAACCACGTACGAAGTTCGCTCACGTGCACTCCGCAACCTGCTCGGCGTGTCGGCTGACGGCGTAACCCGTTTCACCACGCCGGCGCCGCCAGAGCCAACGCCGCCCGACTCAGGCAGTTCGCTACCGGCAGGACGGTCTTGAGATCACGGTCGCCCGCCGTATTTCTCGACCGCGACGGCACCCTCGTGCACGATGTGTCGTACATCCGTAGTCCGGATCAGGTGCGGTTGCTGCCCGGCGTTGCCCCCGTTCTCGTTGCGCTGGAGCTACTGGAAATTCCGCGCGTGATCGTAACGAACCAGAGCGGGATTGCGCGGGGCATGTTCAGCGAAGCGGACTATGAGGCTGTTCACGGACGGCTCACGGAACTGCTCGCTGAGCAGGGTGCCAGCATAACGGCGGAATATCACTGTCCACACCACCCTGACTTCACGGGCGCGTGTGAATGTCGCAAGCCGGGTACACAGCTGTTCGAACGTGCCGCTGCCGAGCTGAACCTCGCCCCCGAAGCGTCGCTGTTCATAGGCGATCGCTGGCGCGACGTGCAGCCCGGACTCGCGCTGGGAGGCACCGCAGCGCTCGTTCCGGCGGCGTCTACACCGGAATCGGACGTCGCAACCGCTCGCGCCGCCGGCCTGCTCGCAGAAAATCTTGCAGAAGCGGTTTCCAGGTGGCGCGTGGCAACACTGCGGGTACCGGGCTCGGAGCCCCAAGGCTACAATCCGGCCACATGACAACGCGCATCGCGGTGCTTGCCTCAGGCGGCGGATCGAACCTTCAGGCACTTTTCGATTATCACTCGAGGCTGGCTGAACGGCGAAACGGAACGCTGGTACTCGTGGCATCGGACAGGGCTGCAGCAAAGGCGCTGGACCGCGCTCGGGTTGCTGGTGTTGCTACCGAGGTGATCGGAAACCCGGACGACGGCGAGTCCCTCTGCGAAATGCTCGAGGCGCACCGGGCGGAATTGATCGTTCTCGCCGGTTACCTGAGGCTGGTGCCGACTGCAGTGGTGGATCGCTGGTCCAATCGGATCGTGAACGTGCACCCTGCCCTGCTGCCCTCGTTCGGCGGCAAGGGAATGTATGGAATGCGTGTGCACCGGGCAGTGTTGGAAAGCGGCGCGCGAATCAGCGGCCCAACGGTGCATATTGTTGATGCCGAGTACGACAGGGGCAGGATACTGTCTCAGTGGCCGGTGCCGGTGCTTGGCAATGACACTCCCGAATCGCTCGCAGCACGAGTGCTTCGTGCCGAGCACATGTTGCTCCCGAGGGTCGTTGAGCTTCTGGCGGCTGAATTATCCGGCAAATTCCAGCCTGCACCTGAAACGGTTCACGCCGAGTTTCGATTTGTGCGCGGCGACGCTGCCGACGGCGGTCCAGACAGTGCCATGGGTGTTGAAGCCGACGAGGAGTTCGATACCCCGCAAGCCACTGCATCCATCGGCGAATCGGATTCCTCGCAAACGAGTGCATCCATTGCCTCATTCCTTGCCGCTACATGCATCATGCCGTCAGGCGCCTGACGGCGGCTTCGACCTTATCCTGAACTGATTCCTCAAGATGCCACGCGCACTTCTTTCTGTATCCAACAAGTCCGGCCTCGTTCCCTTCGCCAGGGGCCTTGCCGAGCTGGGGTGGGAACTGGTGTCCACCGGCGGAACCGCACGCGCTCTCCGCGAAGCAGGCCTCGACGTGCAGGACGTAAGTGAGATCACCGGCTTTCCGGAGATCATGGACGGACGTGTGAAAACGCTGCACCCCGCCGTGCATGGGGGCCTGCTCGCCAGGCGCGACCTGCCGGAGCACATGAGCACCATTGCCGAACACGAGATAGCGCCGATCGATCTGGTGGCGGTGAACCTCTACCCGTTCCGCGAGACCGTTGCGCGTGAAGGCGTCACAGCGGCCGATGCCATCGAGCAGATTGACATCGGCGGCCCTTCGATGCTCCGGTCTGCGGCGAAGAACTTTGCGGGTGTCTGGGTGGTAGTGAATCCTGAAGACTACGAGCGCGTTCTTAACGCAATCAGGCAACAGGACGAAGGCAGCGACACGAATACCGAGTTGCGTCGTGAGCTCGCATCGCACGTGTTCTCACACACGGCGTCCTACGATGCAGCGATCGCCGGGTGGTTCGCGTCAGAACGCGACGAGAGGTTCCCCGAGAGCGTCACCATCACGGTTGAACGACAGCAGTCGCTGCGCTACGGAGAGAATCCGGGCCAGGCTGCCGCGTTCTATCGCGAGCGCACGGGCGGGCTGGACGCGCTGGAGCAGCTTGGTGGAAAGGAGTTGTCCTTCAACAACATCCTGGACCTGGAAGGTGCGCTGCTCGCCACCGATCACTACGCGGACGAGATGGCCTGCGCAATCGTGAAGCACACCACACCGTGCGGCATCGGAGTTGGAGAGTCGCCACTGAAAGCCTATCACAAGGCCCTCGCATGCGACCCGGCGTCCGCCTTCGGATCGGTGATCAGCCTTACACGCGCAGTTGACACCGAGACGGCGGAGGCGATTTCCGCGTTGTTCGTGGAATGTCTCGTGGCACCGGATTTCGAGGCAGATGCGCTGGAAATTCTGCGTCGCAAGAAGAACCTGAGAATCCTGCGCGGCAAGGCCGAGTGGTACCCTGGCGAGATGGACGTAAAGCGTGTTCGCGGGGGTCTGCTGCTGCAGGAGCGCGCGCCGGCGGCTGTGGATGAGGTGGGCTGGAAGGTGGTGACCACGCGGCAGCCAACAGCATCGGAGTTCGCAGATCTGCGGTTCGCCTGGAAGGCAGTGGCAAGCGTGAAGTCGAACGCGATCGTGCTGGCTCGAGATGGCGCTACGATTGGAATTGGCGCGGGCCAGATGTCGCGAGTGGACGCATCGTTCCTGGCGGCCCACAAGGCCCGGGGCGTTGGGCATGAAACCGGGGGCTCCGCACTGGGATCGGACGCGTTCTTCCCCTTCCGGGATGGCGTGGACCAGGCAGCGGAAGCCGGTGTAACAGCGGTGATCCAGCCGGGCGGCTCCGTACGGGATGAAGAGGTGATTGCGGCTGCCGAGGAGCATGGGATTGCCATGGTATTCACGGGGCAGAGACAGTTTCGCCATTGAGCCCGGGCTGTGAGTTAGCCACCTTCCGCACGCATGGCGGCTGGCAGGTGGCCTCGAGGCCTGATGCAGTTGACCACGTAACCGAATCAATCCCGACTGCTGGCGCATGGCCGGCGGCCACCGGAACCTCGTAAATGACCGTCTCGAACCTCGAGCTGGACCACAGACCATCGTACGGCGCGGCTGCAATTACCGCCGGCGCTGTGCTCATCCTGTATCTCATCACGCTGGCGCCGTCGTCTGCCATGTGGGATGCGAGCGAGTACATCGCTGCTGCCTACATAATGGGGCTGCCGCATCCGCCGGGAAATCCGTTCTTCATTATCGTGGGGCGCTTCTTCTCGCTCCTTCCGATTGCGGAATCCGTAGCGGTACGAATCAACATACTGGCGGCATTGTGCAGCGCGGTGAGTGCGGGCATGTGGTTCCTCATCACGGAACGCGTGCTGTCCGGCTGGCTGGCGCACCGCTGGCAGCGAATTCTGGGCGGTGTACTTGCCGCTGTGATTGGCGCCAGCGCGTTCACGGTTTGGAGCCAGTCCGTTGTAAATGAGAAGGTGTACACGGTTTCGCTGGTGTTTTTTGCGGTCGTCGCGTGGCTGATGGTCTTGTGGGCAGACGACCCTGATGGCCGAAGGGCAGACGTTATCCTCGTGCTGGTGGCCTACCTGCTTGGCCTGGGTTACTCGAACCATCCGGCCGGTTTTCTTGCGGCTCCTGCGGTGGCGGTGGTGGTTCTCGTAAGGCGGCCGCGGACGGTGCTCCGCTGGCGACTGCTGCTGGCAGGCGCCGGCGTAATGGTTCTGGGGCTCACGCCATTCGTTACCCAGCCTATTCGTTCCGCATACGAGCCAGCCATTAACCAGGGGCAGCCGACAACCTGTCGTGGCGAGATCGGTTGGGACTGCACCTTCAATGAGGAAAGCTGGGAAGCGTTCAAGTACAACTTCAATCGCGAGCAATACGGTAAACCGTCACTTACTGAACGACAGGCACCGTTCCTCCACGGCCAGGTTGGCATGTGGTGGCACTATTTCAAGTGGCAGGCGTTTCGCGATCCGTACAACAATGCGCCTGGCTTGCAGACATTCCTCGCCGTGATATTCCTGGGCTTGGGGCTCATAGGCGGGTACGTGCACTGGGCGCGGGACCGACGAAGTTTCTGGTTCTTCGGGCCACTCGTGTTTACAGTCACGTTGCTGCTCATCTACTACATGAACTTCAAGTACGGCGCGTCCCAATCGCCGGGGCTTGGAGAGACGGTGGCAAGAGAGGTTCGCGATCGCGACTACTTCTACCTGTGGAGCTACTCCACATGGAGCGTATGGGCCGCGTTAGGAATGGTGTGGGTCTGGGAGACCATCGCGTCGTTCCTCGGCACCGAACGCGTGAGAGTCGGGCGTGACTCGGTGGAGCTTCCGTCCCGCGCCAACTGGCTGAAGACATCGCCGGTTCTCGCAATTGCGTTCGTGCCGCTCTTCCTCAACTGGAGTGCTGCCTCACGCGCCGGCGAGACGGACACACGCGACTTTGCGCACGACCTGCTCAACTCCGTGGAACCGTACGGTATCCTCGTGACCGTCGGCGATAATGACACGTTCCCGCTCTGGTACGCCCAGGAGGTGGAGGGAATCAGGCGCGACGTGGTGGTTGCCAACACCTCGCTGCTGAACACCGACTGGTACGTGAGGCAGATCGCCAAGCGTCCGGTATACGAGTACGATGCCGAGGCAGGGCCGGAGGTATACCGCAATCGTGAGTGGACCAGGCCAACTCGCCCGCTCGTGGGGTGGACCGAGGAGGAGATTGACTCCCTGCCACTCTACCAGGTGCTGAATCAGCCTGCCGTTTTTGAGGATCCCGGCACTTCGCTGCGCACTACACTACAGCCTCAGGTGCTGGAGCGTGCAGACCTGTTCGTCCTCAAGATGATTCAGGATAACGACGAGACGCGCCCGCTCTACTTCAGTCGTACGGCAGTAGGGTATCCCAACAAGTTCGGCTTCTCTCCGTACCTGCTTACCCAGGGCTTTGCCAGCAGGCTTCTGGGGCACCAGCCCGCGCCGAGCCTCGATACACTGCCAATGCCGGGCGGCCAGGGCTATATGGATGTGCAGCGCAGTCACACGCTCTGGAACGATACGTTCATGGGGCAGGAAGCACTGCTCAACAAGGGCGGATGGGTAGACCGGCCATCGATAGGCATTCCCTACCTCTACGTTGACCTCGGCCTCATGCTGAGCGACAACATGAGACTGCGCGGCAACGAGGAGGTATCAGAGGAATACCTGGCGGAAAGCCTTCAACTCGCCCGCGCAATGCGCATCAACGAGATCGTGGACTATCTGGAGTCGATGGCCGGCGCCAACCAGCTACCACCGATTCCACTGCCGGCGGACACCACGGTGTTTCCCACCTTCCCCACCCTACCCGAGTCATCGCCAGACTCGCGCTGAGGACACATGACGGCTTCTCGTGAAGCGGGTGCAGGCTGGCGAATGGCAATCGCTGCAACGAGCCTCGTTTCGGGGCTCGTTGCGCTATATCTCCACCTGTGGAAGATGGGAAGGGTGGGGGAGCTGTCGTGTGGCGGCGGTATTGGCTGCATGGTGGCCCAGTTCAGCTCCTACGGCTGGTTCCTGGGCGTGGATGTGGCCCTTGTGGGCACGGTAGGCTACGCGCTGATCTTCATTGTTGCGATGATCGGAGTGCAGTCGCGCTTCGAAAGCGCCACCTGGCCCACGATGCTGCTGATCCTGCTGAGCGTGGGTGGCTTTCTTTTCACACTTCGCCTCAAGTACGGCGAGTTCATAGTGCTGAAAACGTTCTGCCCCTGGTGCGCGATCTCGGCGGTGGCGATTACGCTGTGTACGGTGTTCGCGCTTCTGGATTGGCGGCGGTTGCGGCAGGCGATGTGAAAAGCGCTGTCATTCCGTAATTCGCCAGCTCACGGCGAATGCAGAATGACAGCGCTGGCCAAGCCAAAACACAACTCCAATCAGTCGCCCGCTACAGGTACCTCACGTGTGCCGGCGCCCGCTGCGGCCGCCTCCCTCCTGCCTGTAAGCCAGGCCGCCAGGCGCTCGCTGTTGCCCTTCAGCAATACGTACGAGCTCGGCACCACGAAGAACGTGAGCAGCATGGATGTCACGAGGCCGAAGCATACTGCCACCGCCAGCGGCCGCATGAGTTCAGAGCCCTCACCGATACCCATCGCGAGCGGCAGCATCCCCAGCAGCGTGGTGAGCGTCGTCATCAGCACCGGCCGCAGTCGCATGGCTCCGGCCTCGGCAGCTGCCGTTGCCATCGACGAACCATGTTCAGCCCGATGTTGCTCGATGTATTCCACGAGCAGGATGCCGTTGTTCACCACGATTCCAGCCAGCAATATCACCCCGAGCAATACCGGAGCGCTCATCGGCAATCCTACAACACGCAACCCGACTGCAACGCCAATGAGCGACAGTGGCACGGTTGTGAGTATGACCAGCGGGCTCACCAGACTCTCGTACTGAACTGCCATCACCACGAACACGAGAAACAGCGCAAGGAAGATCACCAGCGCCAGTTGCCGGTTCGTTTCGCGTACAGACTGCTCTTCGCCACCGAAAATGACCGAGTACCCCTCAGGCAGCGTTATCTCCGCGATCCTGGCGCGGATCGAGTCGTTCACCACGCTCAGAGGCGCTACTGCGGTAAGGGCCTCGCCCGTCAGGCGGAGCGAACGATTCTGGTTCTCACGCAGGATTGAAGTTGGCCCGAGCGTTGGGTATACACGCGCTACGTCGCGAAGGTAGATAGGCGCGTTTCCACCTTGCGGGAACAGCGCAATTCCCGCCAGCTCATCCACGCCGCGGAACTGGTCTCGCGGAAGCATGACACGGATGTCGTACTCCCTGTTCGCTTCCGTGTAGCGTGTGGCAACAGTGCCATCCAGGGCAGTCCTGATTGTCTGCCCTACCTGAGCCACGCTGAGGCCGAGGTAGCTTGCGCGCTCACGATCCAGTTCGATTGCAATCTGGGGGCTCGCCTCTTCCGAAGACATTTCGAGTCTGTCGAGTCCGGGTACGCCCAAAACCCGACGCTCGATCTCCTGCCCGATCTCCTGAAGGGTCTCCAACTCGTCGCCCAGAATGCTCAGTGAAACACCGGATCCGGATGACGAGGTACGTAGTCCGCGAATGCGGGGAGGCCTGACGAAAACGCGCGCTCCTGCGAAACCTCTCGCCTCGATTCGTTTCTGCAGCGTGCTCACCCACTCATCGGCACTCATGTCACGTTCGGCAGCCGAGGTGAGCATGATATCGAGGCTTCCTCTGCCGGCTCGGTCCGACGTGGAACCACCGAAGAGGAATCCGCCGGCGGTTGTGAAGATGTGCTTAACGTGCGGCATCTCCCGCACCATGTCTTCAACTTCAAGCGCGACGGCATTCGTCTGCTGCGGCGGGATGCCGGGAGGCAGTCCGACAAATACACCGACATTGCCGTCGTCCACCTGAGGCAGGAATTCCGTGCCCAGGTCACGCGTCAGATACCACGCCAGGCCGAGTGTGCTGAATCCGACAAGCAGGATGGCCCAGTTATAACGGAGCATGCCCGGCAGGTTACTACGATACCAGGCCTTCGCACGATCGAGCGCGGTGTCAATGGAACGCAGCGCCCTGCTATTCTCCAGTCCGCTGGTGAAGCGGATCTTGGCAAGCTGCGCCGACATCATCGGCACGAGCGTCAGCGCCACCAGGAGCGATGCAGCAATCGCGAAGGTAATGGTGAGGATCAGTTCCTTGAAGATCAGCGATGCAAGCCCGCTGATGAGCAGGAAGGGGGTTACTGCAGCAATGTTCGTGGTGGTGGACGCGATAATCGCGCTCTGCACCTGACCGGCGCCGGCATGTGCTGCTTCCTCGGCATCCTCGATTCCTTCCTCATCCCGCATTCGGAAGATGTTCTCGAGCATAACGATGGAGTTGTCCACGAGCAGTCCCACACCGAGTGCCAGGCCGCCGAGCGACATGATATTCAGCGTTAGGTTCGTGGCGCCCATCAGCACGAACGTCGCAAGAATCGCGAGCGGAATGGAAATCCCGATTACGAATGTCTTCCTCAGCGACTTGAGGAAGAGGAGCACCATGATCATTGCGAGAAGCGCTCCCATGAGCGCAGCGTCGCGCACCGAGTTTACCGAGTTGCGGATAAAGTCGGCCTGGTCTCGCACTACCTCGAAACGGATGTCACTCGGGAAGAAACTGGTTTTCTGAAGCTCCGCGATCTGCGCCTGCACCCCCTCCACCACGGCCACGGTATTCGCGTCCGGCTGCTTGCGGATTGACATCTTTACCGCCGGGGTGCCATCGAGACGCACCCACATGCGCTGCTCCTGATTCGTGTCGCGAACCTCCGCAACCTCCGTAAGCGGAATTCGCATACCGCGCGATGTCGTGATCACGGCTCGACGAATGTCATCCACGCTGCGGAATTTGCCTGCAGTCTTGCCGACCACCTCACGATCAGGAGAGCTGATTCGTCCAGCAGCTATATCCTGGTTCTCGTTTCGTATTGCAGTGATGACCTCACTTACCGTGAGGCCATAGTTGCGAAGTCGCTCCTGATCCAGCACTACCTGGATCTCGCGCACGAGTCCGCCGGACACATCTACTGCGGCCACGCCACCTATCGTGAGAAGCTGCGGCGACAGTCGGTCTTCAACCCAGCGACGAAGCGAGATGAGGTCGCGCGTTTCCGAAGCCAGTCCCACCTCGTACACCGCAGACTGCGATGGGTCGAACTTGAATACCGTGGGCGGATCTGCCTCTTCCGGCAGTCGCGAACGCACACGCTCGAGGTTCTTTGACGCGTCCTGCAGCGCGAAATCCACGTTCGTGCCGAAGCGGAACATCAGGTTCACGCCAACACGACCTTCCTGAATTTCGGTCTCGATCCTATCGAGGTTTTCCGTGGTCGCGAGCGCTCGCTCTACCGGCTTGGCAATCGTTTCCTCAAGCACGCCCGGTTCAACGCCCGGGTTGTTCACGCTCACGCGAACCTGCGGATACATGATCCTCGGCAGCAGGTCCAGCGGCAGTCGCGAAAGGAACAGCGCGCCGAGCACCACGATCACCGACGTCAGCATCATCGTGCCTACCGGCCGTGAAATCGACAGGCTTGGCAGCCCGCGGTACTTCCTGTGTCGCTCGGTCATGGACGGTCTCCGCTCTGAACGGAAGCAGTGGCAGCCGTGATGCTATCGGCCGCTACCTGACGAGTGTCTCCGGGAGGGTTGGTGATTCGCACCGTGGCTCCCTCACGCAGCGAGTTGTGTCCTGCGACTATCACCGTTTCGCCATCCGTGAGGCCGGTGAGAATCTCGATACGGTCAGCCTGGCGAAGTCCGGTGATGACCGGACGTCGCATGGCCCTGGAGTCTTCCACCACATATACGGCTTCAGCACCTGCAACGCCGAACACCGCGTTCACCGGCACCACGATCGCGTTGTCGCGCTCGTCAAGCGAGAATGTTGCACGCGCCAGGTATC
Source organism: Gemmatimonadales bacterium (assembly GCA_035306065.1). GTDB lineage: Bacteria > Gemmatimonadota > Gemmatimonadetes > Gemmatimonadales > Gemmatimonadaceae > JBBQHX01. Next base: position 43,607 of record DATGOL010000182.1, read on the forward strand.
CGGGACGCGCGCGCCTCAGGCCCTCGCCCATGAGTGCTACCTCGACAGGTACAAGCCGGGTATTGGTGTCTGCCGTGGGGAATACTCGACGAACCCGGGCCTGGAACACCTGGTTAGGCAGGGCGTCCATGGTCAGGTCCACGACTTCTCCTTCGTGCAGCCCGCCAACGTCGAGCTCGGACACGGGCAGGCGAACCACGAGGGTACCAAGATCCGCCACGGTGAACAGGCGGGTTTGCGGGGACACCACGTCACCGGCCAGGAGGCGTCGCTCCGTAATCACTCCGGAGATCGGAGAAGCGATGGTGGCAAAGCCCTGGCGCGTACGAAGCTGGTCCAGCTGAGCACGGGCCGCCTCCATGTTGGCCCGATCGCGCTCGTACTCGGCAGCGGTCATCACCTGTGCCTCGCGAAGCTGCTCACTGCGCTGCATGGTGGACTCAGCCAGCCTCAACTGAGCCTCTGCCGCCCGCACCTGCGCGCTTATCTCGCGGTCGTCAATCCGTGCCAGCACCTGGCCCTGGGACACGCGGTCACCTTCCTCCACGAGCACCGACGTCAGCACGCCAGCCAGCTGAGAGTTGACGCCAACCTGGCGCAGCGGCTCGACAGCCCCTGACACGGTGGTGGTCCGACCCATGCTGCCGCGGCCCACGGTTACCACTTCCACTGGAGGGACAGGACCGCCGCCGGCCCCTCGTCCTCCAGGCCCCCCGCCGGAAGCCGCGGGCTCGGCGTCACCGCCGCAAGCCGCGACTGCAACAACCAGGAAAAGGGCAGACACCAGGCGGCGCCCTCCTGCGATTTTCATTCTGCTGGGGGTCATGTCAGGAAAGGTGATACGCGCCGGCGAATTCGGCGGGAATTATTCAAAGGTTTGACCGGAAATCGACGCTGATGTTAAGACTGGATCCTTACCGCATCAGACGGGCGAAGCAGGCTGTCGATACCCCGTAACCGTGTCTCGCGTCGTTCCGTTGTCCTACGCGCGCATGCTGCCTTTGGTTGAGGGCCGGAACGCCGGAATCCGGCTCCGCGCTGCACGGAGAAGTTGGTGAATCGGCCTGTGCTTTGGCCGCCCGGTCAGAATGGCGGCGGGACGCGTGGAAAGCGCGAGCACGCGGCACTTGGGGCGTGCTTTCTGACGCGGAAGCGTAGCGGACAGAACGGCGGGCTGACGAGACGCCCTCGAGACCTACCGAGACATCTCGCCAGCCGATCCCCGCGGGACTAAAGCGCCTCTACCGCCGCCCGGATCACGGACTGCGACGAGAACACGGCGTATGCAATCCTGCCGTCCGTTCCCACCACGTACACCATGGATGGATGGGAGAGGTCCCCGGTTTTCTCGTTGCGCACCCTGGGAATGCGCCAGGCATTGAGAATGCGCTCAACGTGGTCCGGGTCGCCGCTTAGCACGTGTGCGTCAGGCCCGGTAACCCCCCACTGCTTCGCTATCGACGGCAGCCTGCTGGGCGTGTCCCGCCACGGGTCCAGAGTAACGAGAAGCACCACCGGCTTCTGCTCCGCAAGTTGGCTGCGCGCGCCCAGCACGTCGTTCACCAGCACCGGGCACACGGTTTCGCAGTGCGCATACGCGAAGCCGACTATTACGGGCCTTCCCTTGAACTGCTCGAGAGTCACCGTGTCTCCCAGCTGGTTCACCAGCTCTATCGGTTTCGCCTCGTCGCTCAACCGCGTCAGACCACCTGCTATCGCCTCCGTTCTGGAGAGTGCGAACGGTTCCGCGTTGGCCGTCTGAACCCGCAGCACGACTCCCATGGCTCCGGCCATCAGGATCGCCGCGGACGATCCGAGTACAATCTGGCCGGAAAAGCGGCGTCCTGCCGCACGAAGTTCGGCCATCACATGGTCTCCCCAGGCTGCGAACAGCACGAGCAGCATGGACAGTGGCTGACCCATGAGCACCAGCCACCCGCCCGCGTTTGGCAGGCCGGTCTCCCTCGTGCCGAAGCACACCTCCCTGGTAAGCAGCAGCCACTCGGGAGCAGCGGTCACCGGCCACAGTGCCAGGGCCCACCACCCCACGGTGATCACGAGGATCACCGCGAGGGCTGCAAGGGCAGGCCAGGTGCGCGCTTCGGCCACGCTCATCCTATCCTCCAGAGGAAAGCGAGGATCTTCCAGTTGCTGAAGAAGTACAGCGCGAACACGCCCAGGAAGATGAACACGAGCACGATCGTGCCCGGCGCAGGCCCCATGATGCCGCGCGCCTCGGAATGCAGCTCCGCATTGCGCGCATCTACGTCGGGCGCGTGAACCGGCGGGTGCGTGATGCCCTGGGGAACGCCTACCATCGCCTTGCCCCTGGTGATTTCACCGAGCGGCGTACCGAAGAACACCGACTTCACCGCAATCGCCACGAACATCAGCGCACCCGTTGCAGCAATGACACCGCCAAGCGCGACCAGTGCGAGCAGCACGTCAACCATCGGGTTGAACGGCACCGAGTAAGGTGCCTGGCTGAACGTGATGTCCCAGTGGCGACGCGGCACACCGAAGTTGCCCGCAGCTGTCATCGCGACGGTGAATATGAACATTCCGCCGGCAAAGACGTACGGCTGCAAACGCGCCATGGACCAGAACGCCACACGACGCTGGAACACGAGCGGAATCAGGTAGTAGGTGGCTCCCATGAACGCCACTGCCGTACCACTCACCACCGTTGCATGGAAGTGCCCGGGCACCCGCAGCGTGTTATGCACGATGATGTTGATCTGCTCGGTGCCTATCGTTACCCCGGTAATTCCTCCAACAAACCCGAACACAACAACCGAAAGCACCAGTGAGCTGAAGCCCGGATCGCCCCACGGTGCCTTGCGCAACCACTCGAACAGCCCGTTGGTGTAGCCGCGCAGCCGCATTCCCAGCTCCATGCCCGCCGGCACTGTGAAGCCGTGGATCATGGAGGCGAGCACCGCCATGTACATGAAGTAGCTGGTATTCACGATCTTCCATGCCGGCCCCATTCCAGGGTCCACGAGAAGATGGTGCGCAGAAGCCATGGAGATGAAGAGGATATACAGCACGAACGCCGAACGACTCACCTTCTCGTTGAGCACTACGGCGCCAATCGTGAGGCCCCCGAGCATGTACCACATGGCGACCATCGCGGCAACGTTGATCTGCTGCGACGAGTGCCCCAGCCCCCACCATATCATCCTGTAAACCTGCGGATCCACCTCCATGAGCCCCAGCGACCACAGGAAGGTGGGGATATAGATGGCCGCACCGTGCAGCAGCGTGATGACGGCGATGATCGCCGCAGTTGCAGCCCCGTAAACCACCAGCGGCAGTGAGCCTTCGTAGGTTCGTTCGCGCCTCGCGACAACGAGGTTGGCGAAAAACACCCAGCATACTACCAGAGCGCCAACCGCAAAGAGGATCACGCCCAGGTAGAACAGCGGGTCCGCACGCAACGGTACGTACGATGTGAAGAGTACGTCCGCCTTTCCGGCCCACATCTTCCATTCCACCATGAGCGCGCCGCCAAGCATGAGAGCGAACGCAACCCACGAAGTTCTGGGAAGACAGTTTCGTGCGTTGATGAGCGCGGTGCTCGCGAAGAACAGCACCGCCATCTCGAAAAAGATGATGAAGAAGATCAGCATGCTCATGGCGTGCACGCCGAGCAGCCGGTAGTACCACGTTGCGGAAAGCAGATGTACTGCCTGCCAGCGCGTGAGCACCAGCAGGATTGCGGCGATGGACCCGACGAGGAGGAACACGACGGCCGCAACGGCATTCGCCTTCACCACCGAGTCCGCCTTGTCGTGAATTCGCCTGCCTGTAACCGGGCAGGTTCTGAAGCGTGACTGCGAAACCGGGTCATAGGAGCCATACGGCGCCTGCGCTGTGGCTGTAGCCGACGAAGTACTCATGGCTCACCTCGCTCGAACACCGCACTGGCCGTAACGGTCTGCACGTCAGACGTCAGGAGCGCATTTCCCTGCGCAACCTGCTCGGGGTCCTCCACGATCACACGCCCCACCATCAGGTGGTGGCCAATACCGCAGAATTCGTTGCAGATTATGCGAAAATCGCCGGCCGTGTTAGGCGTTACCCGCAGCCCGTAGTCATAGCCCGGAACAACCTGGAAGTTCACGTTGATCGGGAAGAGCGAGAATCCATGATTCACGTCCAGAGCGGAGAGGTGCAACGTGTACTCGGCTCCCTTCTGCAGCTTGAGAATGGGGCGCCACTGGTAGGCCATTGCCAGCAGGTACACGTCGGATCCCGGAGGAGGAGCAACGATCGGCATGCCGCGGTCATCACCCACCCTGTACTGCGCAATGAACTCCTCAGTGCGCTTGAGGTAGTCCACGGGAACCACCTTGCGACGAATGCCTGACGGGTTCTGCCCGCCCTTCCAGTGCCAGAGCGGCATCATGGCGAACAGCACCATGCACCAGGCAAAGGCGATACCCACCCAGACCTTCTCGGCTTTGTGCGCCGGTTTCCACCAGTTGCCCTTCGGGGACTCCAGTCCCGTGTGCGTTTCAGTGTGCATGGCAGGTTCAGGGTAGGGTTGCCGGCGGCAGCGTCAGGATCTCCCACATGCCCCAGCCCGTGTAGAGCGCGAACATGATGACGATGCTGAGGACCATGAGGAGGTGGATGTTGTCGAAGAAGCGCTGTCCACGAGGGAGCTCCTCTTCCGTGATCGGATTGTCTGGAGCCTTACTGTCGGTTTCGGGCATGTGCTCACCCTATGGAGGAGAGGTTCATGGAACGGGCACGCTCAACCCTATGGCGGAAATGCGATCCTCGATGTAGGATATTTCCCATATCTTTGTGGGAAATACCCTGACGGCTCCTTTTCCGCAAGTCCATATGTTCGATCCATACCCACTTCCGCACTCCCCCAGCTGCCTGATGTCACCTGCCGGAGATACCTGATGGCCGCACCTCCCAACGCACTGGAGCGCCCCGCCCTGCGCCTGCTCTCAGCCGCAGACGCACTGGGCAACCGGCTCTACGGATCGCGCTTCAACCCGCTCTATCAGAGCGGTACCATCGTCATTGCACTGCTCCTGGTCATGATCGTCTCGGGGCTCTGGCTCATCCTCTTCTACCGGGTTGGAGCCCCCTACGAATCGGTGCTGCGCATCTCGTCCAGCCCCGTTCTCGGAAGCTGGGTTCGCGGCGTCCACCGCTACTCCAGCGGTGCGGCGGTTGTGTTCGCAGTACTCCACATGGCGAGAATGTTTGCGCAGGGCAGAAGCTGGGGTCAGCGTTCGCTGGCCTGGACGAGCGGCATCATCGCACTCGGCGTTCTCATCGTGTGTGCCATCACCGGCTACGTGATGGTCTGGGACACCTTCGGGCAGCTGCTGGCACGCGAAGGCGCCCGCATGCTGGACAGCCTTCCGATTCTCTCCGAACCACTCGCTCGCGCATTCACCGGGGAGGAGGAGCCCGCAGCGGCGTTCTTCTTCGTAAACCTGTTCGCGCACATCGCCCTTCCCCTCGGCCTGGCGCTGGTGATCTGGGTGCATGTGTCCAGGGTTGCACGGCCGAAGATTCTCCCGCCCGCGCGCCTTACGTGGACAGTGCTTGGGCTGCTGATACTGGCGTCTGTCGTGAGGCCGATAGCAATGCTGCCAAAGGCAAACGCCTTCGTGCTGCCTGAGCAGGTTCCGGTAGATCTCTTCGCCGCATTCTGGCTCCCGATTACGAGACAGCTACCCGCCGGCGTGGCCCTGATGTTTCTCGCGGCGACTACCGTAGTGTTTTTCGCCATACCGCTGCTTACCAGGCGTAGAGGCGCATCTGCACCCGAACCCTCCTTTGTTCACGAGGAGATCTGCACCGGCTGCACTCAATGCGTACAGGACTGCCCTTACGACGCAATCACCATGATCGCGCGGGCTCCGGACAGTCCATCCGCTGCGAGGTCCGCCGAGGTTGCGTTCGTTGATTCGGACCTGTGCGTCAGCTGTGGAATCTGCGCAGCGTCCTGCGCGCCGATGGGCGTAGGTCCGCCAGGCCGAACCGGACGCGACCAGCTTTCCAGGGTTCGCACCTTCATCCCGGAGGAAGAGGTTGCTGCAGGGCGCACCGTTGCGGTTTGCTGCAATCGTGGAGCGGCTGGCTGGCGAAAGGAGCTCGAAGCCGAAGGCGCAGTGGTCTACCCGGTAGACTGCGCGGGCAACCTGCACAGCTCCGTGGTGGAACTGCTGGTGCGCGCCGGCGCGGCCGGAGTGCTGGTACTCAGCTGCCCGCCGCGAGACTGCTGGAACCGCGAGGGGCCGAAGTGGCTGTACGAGCGTATCTACAATGATCGTGAGGCGGAGCTGCAGGCGCGCGTGGACCGGGATCGTGTGCGGGTCGCGAGCGCCAGTGCAGGCCAGACGCGAGAAGCCGTTGCTGCACTGCGAGCCTTCATGAAGGACACTTCGGCTCTCAACCTGCCAGACGCGGAGCTTGCGGCTGATATCGACACCATCTGTGAGCCGGTTCCGGTCACGGAGGACCTATGAGTACAACGACAACGCTTGCGGGCGCAGCCCTCGTGGTGACTGCCACTGCAATGCTGGCCCTTGGCTCCTCAGCACCCCTTACCCTGCAGCGAACACCGGAAGCCATGATACGGGTTGCCTTCAGTGCCCGCCCCGAACGGCTGGAAACGTGCCGCGAAATGGACGCTGAAGAACTCGCAGCACTCCCGACCCACATGCAGCAGTCGGTGGTGTGTGAAGGACGAACGGCATCGTACAAGCTGGACGTGTGGCACAACGGGACCATGGTGGCGTCTGCCAACCTGCACGGCGGTGGCCTGCGACGCGACCGACAGCTGTACGCACTTCAGGAGGTACTTATTCCCGCTGGAAGTTCCGTGGTAGAGGTGCGGATGACTCGCGTGGACTCCCTGGAATCCGGCGATTCGCACCAACCAGTGAATTCAGGAACATCGGAAAGTACGATGGACCCGTCCAGGGCGGCCCGTGAGGCAGACGAGCGGCGTCGGCGCATGGAAGGCGAGGTGCCTCCATCACTTGAATTGCGCGAAACGGTAGTACTCGCCCCGCGCGGGGTGCTGCTGGTCACCTACGACCAGTCATCGAGACAGCTGCGGACCATGAGGGATCCGAAATGAGCACGGCGTCCATCCGTTATGCAGGCAGCAGCGTTACCAGTTCGCACACGGATTCCCCCGCCCACGGCAGTACCGGCCGGGCCGTGGGAGTGTGGCTGGCGCTCTTCGCAGTCGTGATTTTTGCCATCATCCTGGTTGGGGGTGCCACACGCCTGACAGAGAGCGGGCTGTCCATTACCGAGTGGAAGCCCGTAACCGGAATCTTTCCGCCTGTAACCGAAGCGCAGTGGTTGGTGGAATTCGAGAAATACAAGCAGATTCCGCAGTATCTCGAGCTTAACGCTGGAATGTCCCTCGACTCCTTCAAGGTGATCTACCTGTGGGAGTTCTGGCACCGGGTGATCGCCCGGCTCGCAGGATTTGTGTTCCTCATCCCCCTCGCCTGGTTCGCATCGAGGCGCCGCATTCCGTCGTTCGTCACCCTTCGGGTTTACCTCATCGGTGTGTTCCTGCTCGTTCAGGCAGCAATGGGCTGGTGGATGGTAACCAGTGGACTTAGCGGGCGTACTGAAGTGAGCCAGTATCGCCTTGCTACACACCTCACGTTTGCCTTCCTGATACTGGCGCTCACAGTATGGACCTCGGCAGACGTACTGGCTGGCCGCCGCCTGCGCACATCCACACTGCAAGGCTGGCGATCGCGTGCGCTTCCTGCAATGCTGGGGCTGGTGTTCCTCACCTCCGCGAGTGGTGCTCTCGTGGCGGGGCTCAGGGCCGGAAAGATCTACAACTCCTTTCCCCTCATGGCTGGTCGTGTGGCACCAGCCGAGTACGGCATGCTTTCGCCCTGGTGGCTGAACCTGTTCGAGAACCCCGCAGCGGTACAGTTCAACCACCGGGTGCTTGCAGTGGTGACATTCAGTGCAGCAGTGGGTCTGTGGATGCTGCTTCGCCGAACGGGCCATGCCCGCCTTACGCGGTGCATGCACCTGGTGGCCTGTGTGGCGCTGCTGCAGCTGTCGCTTGGTGTTGCAACGCTGCTGCTGTCAGTGCCGGTTGCCCTGGGAGTGGCACATCAGGGCGGTGCAGCACTGTTGCTTGTTGCCGTGGTGCTCGCCTGGCATGCAAGTGGTGACACGGAGGTGAACGTCGCCCCCGGAAGGCTCACCTCCGGCGATTAGCAGCCGCGCCGTCACCCATCCGCATTCCGGTCGTGTAGCAGTCGTGCTGTTACCCCTCCGAGTCCAGAGCCCGTCCTATGGCTCCGGTAACGGAGTCCTCCTTGAGAAAGGCGTCGTGCCCGAAGTCCGACTCCAGCTCGTATAGCTCGCGGCAGATCGGAAGTGCGGCTGCCAGTTGCCGCATCTGCCAGGGTGGCACCAGCGTATCACTGTCCACTGCCACCAGAGATACAGGCACGGTGATCTCCGATGGACTCACAAGGTGCAGGTCACAGGATTCTGACAGCATAAGGAACATTTCGGCATCGAATGCGGCCGCAAACTTCTCACCCTGATGTTCCAGGTATGACTCCACCGGAAAGTGAAAGCCATCAGAGCGTCGCTCGGGAGTTCCCTTGAACCGGTGCACGAACTCCGTTGCGGATCGATAGGTAGTTACCGCAAGCGAACGGGCAATCCGCACGCCCCCTCTCGCATCACCACCGTGCATTCCCAGCCTTACGATGTTTCGCTGGATGGAACGAAGCCCGGTGGCCATTGGGTGTGACTCGTGCGCCGCTCCGAACACTATCGCGTGGCCAACGAGCGCCGGCTGCTCCGCCGCCAGTGCAAGGGCTATCATGCCTCCGTATGAAGCGCCTATCACTGCCCTTAGTGGACCAAGGCCCAGCGCATGGACGGTCGCTGCGCAGATGTTGGCCTGGTCGCGGGTGTCTATGCTCGTGTAGCGGTCACTATCCACGACCCTGGAATCACCACGCCCGCTGATGTAGTCGAGCGTGAGCACCCGATACCGCGCGGTATCGATCGGCTTGCCGTCTCCCACCGCAATCTCCCACCAGCCTGGCGTGTCGTCTCCGTCAACCGCCGTTGCTCTGCGCCCTGCCGAAATGCCGCCGAGCACCAGCACGAGCGGCGCCCCCTCCGGGCCGTTGAGCTGATACGCAATATCGGCCGCCCGAATGGCTCCGCCCCACTTCAGCGGGATAGTCGTCTCCAAACGAACTGATGCCGACGTTACGGCCATGTCTCCATTGAATCGAGTTCAAGCAGGTCACCCAGAACGCCGGCAGCAGTTACCTCTGCTCCGGCACCCGGGCCGGTAATCACGAGTGGGTTGCTACCGTAGCGTGCGCTAGTGAAGGTGAACTGATTGTCCGTACCGCTCAACCGTCCCAGCGAATCCGAGGCATCCACCTCAGCCAGTCCGGCGGCCACCTTCCTGTGCGTTACCCGTATACGATAGCGCAGCACCCTGCCCCGGGCACGCGCACGCCGCACCCGGGCAGCCCATGCGGCATCCTCCTGACGCAGGGAGTGCAGGAAATCCGTGATGCTTGCAGTCAGCAGTCTCTCCGGAACCAGCGACTCCACAGCAACATCCTGTAGTTCGCCGCGAAAGCCAAGCAGCCGACCCAGAATCAGTGCTTTTCTCGCGACATCGAGCCCGCTAAGGTCCACGCGCGGATCTGGCTCGGTGAGTCCCCGTTCCGAAGCGAGCCTTACTGCGGCGGAAAAGCTGCTGCCTCGCTCCAGCTCTCCAAAAACAAAACCGAGTGTGCCGGACGGGCACCCTTCGATCCTTCTTACCGTGTCTCCAGAATGCTGGAGCTTCCGCACCGTCTGGATCACCGGCAGGCCGGCACCGACCGTCGCTTCGAACCTGAAAGCGCGCCGGTTTCCGCGCACCACTGCACGGAGCTCGTCCGCCGCTTGCTGGCCACCGGCAAGCGGCAGCTTGTTTGCCAGCACCAGGTCCCACCCGCCGGCAGCCGCCTCACGAAGCAGGTGGCCGGTCTCTGCTGCGGTGGCATCAATGAGAACCTTGCGTGAAAGGGCGTGGTTGGACAGTTCGCGGAGCGCATCGGCAGCGCCACCTGCGCGTGCGTCCGGCAGGTTGCGAAGGCAGCCACCGGAAGACTTTGCAGACAGTACAGCGGCAGCCTGCTTTCGCGTCAGGCCTTCGGCGGAGCACAGGTACCCTGAGGTATCAACCACGCCGCATATCCTCAGGCGGTCTCCCACGGATGCCAGCTGTGCAAGAAGCGCTCGGCCTATCGTACCTGTACCTACCAGCAGCACTGCCCGGTAGTTTGCCTGTGCAAGGCGGCCACCACCGCTGAGGTGGAGCTGGAACGCGCCGTGGAGCGCACGCTGAGCGACTGCAGCCTTGGCACCGTCCACCACCAGGGTCATGCTGTTCTGGCCGTGGCCTGCGCCTGACGCGTACACTTCCACAGCTGCATCTTCCAGCGCGCGCAGTGCCATAGCTGAAGCTGTGCCGCTGCCACCCACACCGGGACCGACGATTCCAATGGCTGCCAGCCCGGACCGAACCTCAACCGCAGGCGCGTTAGGTGCTTCCTTTCGCGACTGCGCGTTCACAGCTCGCCGAACCCGGCTCACGACGCAGGCCGCGTCAGCACCTCTTACCAGCATGCATGCTGAAGCGTCTGCGGCCCCCGCAGACAGCGGCACGAACCACAATCCGTTTCCGCTGCTCGATACGGCACGATACGCCACCGCCCACACTGACTCCTGCAAGCCGGTATGACCTACCGTGATCATCGAAAGCCCCTGCAAAGAGGTAATCGCCTTCACGGGCTGGCCGGTATTCGGTCTGCCCGCCGCGATCACCGTTCCATCGTGCAATGGGTTCCCGAAGCTGCGAACGCGAACTCGTGTAGCACGATCGAGCACCGCAAGCGCCTTTGGATGAATGAGACGCGATCCATGCCGCGAGAGCGCCGCAGCCTCATCTACCGATATACGCTTCAGCAGCCGAGCATCCGGCACCACACGAGGGTCCGCACTGAGCAAACCGGGAACATCCTTCCAGAGCTGCACCTCCCTTGAGCCCAGTGCGGCCGCGAGTAGCGTGGCAGTAAGGTCCGAGCCGCCCCTGCCGAGCGTAGTGGTGCTGCCGTTGGTGGATGAACCGATGAACCCCGGAACTACAGGCATCACTCCACGCGCCACCCTGCGCAGGATAGCCCGACGTGCCAGTTCCCGAGTGCGCTCGACATCCGGCGCAGCGTCCAGTGGTCCTGCGGTAGTAGCTATGACCTCAGTAGCATCGATGAACTCGGCATTG
>DATGOL010000183.1:0-2337 GCA_035306065.1 Gemmatimonadales bacterium
GCCGGCTGGGCTCGCACGTTGACCAACCCTCACAAGGGGCGCGATTCATTTACCGGCGGCGTTCGCTTCAGCCCGTGAACCGCCCCACACACACCGTAGTCGCCAGACTGGAAACGCCTTGACTGCACCTCGATTCTCCAATCGCGGCGGCGGCGGTGGCAGGCCACAGACTCGCCAGGGCCCATTGCCGCCGTGGAAGGAGCGCGCCTCCGCACTCCGGTATCTCCCTCGCCTGCTCTCTTTCGTGTGGCAGACGAGCAAGCCGCTAACCATAGCACTCGGCGTTCTGCGTCTGTTGCGATCCGTGCTGCCGGTAACGGCGCTCTGGGTTGGCAAGCTGATCGTGGACACCGTGGTGGCATCGCTGGATGCTCCTCCGGACTGGGACCGACTCTGGACATACGTTGCCATCGAGCTTGGCCTTGTGGTGCTCGGAGAACTCCTCGCCAGAGGCTCCCAGCTGGTTGAGAGCCTGCTCGGCGACCTGTTCTCCAACCGCATGAGCGTAAAGCTCATGCGGCACGCCGCAACGCTGGACCTGCAGCAGTTCGAGGATCCGGACTTTTACGACCAGTTGGAGCGCGCGCGTCGGCAAACGACAGCACGCCTCGGATTGCTGGCGCAGCTGTTCGGCATGATCCAGGACTTCATCACCCTTGGCACGCTGGCCGGAGCGCTCGTTGCCTTCAATCCTTGGCTGGTGCTGCTGCTGATATTTGCCATCGTGCCGGGCTTCCTGGGAGAAACGCACTTTGCCGCTCTTGGCTACTCGCTGCTCTTTCGCAGGACACCGGAACGCAGGCAGCTTGACTACCTTCGTTATGTGGGTGCCAGCGACGAAACGGCAAAGGAGGTGCAGCTGTTCGGCCTGGCGGGGTGGCTCGCGGATCGCTACGACGAACTTTCGCACCGGTTCTACCTCGAGAATCGGGACCTCGCCGTCAGGCGCGCGTTCGTAGGCAGCCTTCTCGCGATACTCGGCACGTTAGGGTATTACGGCGCCTACGTGCTCATCCTGATTGACACGGTTAGCGGCGCCATAACCGTTGGCTCGCTCACCTTCCTCGCGGCAAGCTTCTCGAGGAGCCGCGATCTCGTACAGCGCATTTTCTCCAGCGCCACGGACACACTAGAGCAGGCCATGTACCTGAAGGACCTGTTCGCATTCTTCGAGATGAAGCCGGGCATCGCGAGCCCGGAAAACCCGGTTCCGGTTCCGCAGCCCATAGCGACAGGCTTCACTTTCGAGAATGTCGGATTCCGCTATCCTGGAAGCGAACGCTGGGCCGTGCGGAACCTGAGCTTCGAGATCGGACGCGGCGAACGTGTGGCGCTGGTTGGCGAGAACGGTGCGGGAAAAACCACCATCACCAAGCTGCTCGCGAGGCTGTACGACCCGAGTGAAGGCAGGATACTGCTGGACGGCGTGGACTTGCGGGAGTACAAGCTGGAGGAGCTTCGTGCATCCATCGGAGTGATCTTCCAGGATTTCGTGCGCTTCGACATGCGCTTCGACGAAAACGTGGGCGTTGGTCGCATTGCCGAGTCTCGCGATTATCTCGACAGTCTGCACCTGCCGGACGCGCCAACGGATGACGCCGGCATTCCTGATCGGATGAAGGAGTCAGTGGAGGATTCGCTTGCGGAGTCTTTACTGCCGCGGCTTCCCCGGGGCTGGCAGCAGATGCTTGGCCGCCGGTTCGAACACGGAGTTGATCTGTCCGGGGGCGAGTGGCAGAAGATTGCCCTGGCGCGCGCGTACATGCGGGATGCACAGCTGCTCATCCTGGATGAGCCTACGGCCGCACTCGACGCTCGTGCAGAATATGAAGTGTTCCAGCGATTCTCGGAGTTGATGCGCGGGCGAATGGCGGTACTGATTTCGCACCGGTTTTCAACCGTGCGCATGGCAGACAGGATCCTGGTGTTGCAGGATGGGCAGATTACGGAGAGCGGCACGCACGACGAGCTGATCCGGTCGAACGGGCTTTACGCGGAGTTGTTCTTCATGCAGGCCGCAGGATACGCGTGAGGCGGAAAGGACTGTCCGCAACAGCGACATCCTCCCGTCAGGCGTTGTCTGCCGATGGATGGTCGCTGTCTTCCACGATCGGGATGTCCACGCCTCCTGCGCTTACCTCGCCGACGATCACCGGTGAATCGTCGTTGTCCGAGACACCGGTAACAGCCATGTTCTCCATGACCTCGCGCTCCAGGGTGCGGCGTCGGGGCTCGTAGAACCGGTTCTCGTCGTATACGGCGTGAGCGTAGAAGTCGTCGTCATCCGAAGCGTCTGCACGGAGGTCAGCGGCCGCGTCAGGCGCCGCCGCTATTATG
>DATGOL010000184.1:0-40098 GCA_035306065.1 Gemmatimonadales bacterium
CGGCCGCTGCCTCGTGCGTATGCCGGCACGCCCTTCCAGGCGATCAGCGAGAGCACCAGAGATGACCTGGTTGCTCGCGGCATACCGCGAGAAAGCATTCGGGTGATCTATCCGGGTATCGACTCCGCCAAGTACACTCCACAGGATGGAACGCGTGCACCGGCCCCTACGTTTGCGTATCTCGGCAGGCTGAAGCGCTACAAGGGGGTGGACCTCGTGTTGAAGGCGTTCGCAAAGCTCGATCGGGCTGATGCGCGGCTTCTGATAGCCGGCGGTGGCGACTATCGCCCCGAGCTCGAGTCGCTGGCGCGCTCGCTTGACCTTGCCGATCGCGTGCAGTTTCTTGGATTCATCAGCGAAAGTCAGAAGCTTCACCTTCTTCGATCGGCATGGGCTCTGGTCTTTGCGTCTCCGAAGGAGGGTTGGGGAATTACGAATCTCGAGGCGGCGGCCTGTTGCACTCCGGTCATCGCCTCGAATTCACCGGGCCTTCGTGAGTCGGTTCGGCATGGTGAAACCGGGTTCCTGGTCTCGCATGGGAACGTTGTTGAATTGAGCGATGCCATGGAGCGCATAGCATCGAGCCCCAGCCTGGTAACCGAACTCGGCATGCGTGCAAGGCGGTTTGCGGAGACATTCACGTGGACACGCGCAGCCGCCGAAACACGCGAACATCTTCAACTCCAGATGAGGGAGGGTAGCGCGAGTGGAGATAATCATTCAGGCGCATAACGCTTCGGTATCCGAGCAGCTGAGGGAGCGGGCGACTCGAGCGGTTGGCCGGGCTGCCGGACGAGTGCGCGGTGCTGTGGACGCGGTGGTTCGCTTCGAGGCTGACGGACCTGACCGCCGGGTGCTGCTTCAGCTCCACGCGGCGCGCCAGCGTTCGCTCGTTTCGCAGGCAACCGCCAGCCGCTATGAAGACGCGCTGTCCGACGCCATAACGAGGCTCGAGTCCCAGCTTCGGCAGGCGAAACGCGCGCACCGGGGCACACGTGCGAGCGGCGAGGGCCCACTCACTGCATGAGAGAATCGCACCCGTCGCCACGCGATCACGACCTGAAAAACGCAGCGTGACGAAACCCAAGCTTACAGTTGCCCGCGTGCTCGAGCGCATGGGGGGCGCTCTGGAACTCACGCAGGCGGGGCAAGCCCGTTCACTGGAGCGGGAGATCGAAACGGCAGAGGCGGCCAGCCCCGGGCTGGTGCTCGCGGGCTTCGTGAATCGCTTTCCGAGCGAGCGGCTTCAGGTGTTCGGCGAAACGGAAATCCGGTACCTTCGTTCGCTCACGCCTGACGAGCGCAAGACCAACCTGGAACGCTACTTCTCCTACTGGATGCCGTGCGTCTTCGTCACCAAGGGGCAGGAGCTTCCGGAAGAACTGGTGGAAATTGCTGGCAGCGCCGGTGTTCCGGTACTGTTGTCGAACCTGAAGACGGCTGAGTTCTACCGTCGCCTCAAGCCTTATCTCGAGGAGGAGTTCGCTCCCACCACCACGTTGCACGGAAGCTTTGCCGACGTGTACGGTGTTGGCCTGTTCTTCACGGGACCGAGCGGAATCGGAAAGTCCGAGTGCGTGCTGGACCTTGTGGAGCGAGGGCACAGGCTGGTGGCAGACGACCTGGTTCGCCTCGAGCGACGAGGTACAGATGTGGTGATAGGCAAGGGAATGGAGTTGCAGCGCCATTACATGGAGATTCGTGGCGTGGGGTTGATAGACATCCCGGCCATTTTCGGTGTTCGTGCAGTACGGCAGCAGAAGCGACTGGAGGTTGTCGTGAGGCTCGAGGAGTGGCGGGCAGATGCAATCATCGAGCGCACCGGCCTGGACGAGCAGACTACTTCCATACTTGGAGTGGATATTCCCCTGATCACCGTGCCGCTGAATCCGGGCAAGAACATTACCGTGGTGGCCGAGGTAATCGCGATGAATCACCTGTTGCGGTACGCGGGTGTGAACCCTGCAGAAGCATTCAACCAGCGTCTCATTTCCCGGATGCAGCAGAACGCAGACGTGAGGCGATACCTGCAGGAAGACCATGAGTGAGCTTCAGCGGGAGGCACCGTCCGGCGCCGCACGTGCCATCGTTGCCGCACACGGTGACCTGGCGCAGGGACTGGTGAACGCCGTGGCTGTGATCACCGGCGAGGGAGCTGTATTCCATGCACTCACGAACGCCGGGCTCGATCGTGATTCTCTCGAGTCGCGACTGAGGGAAGTGGTTCAGAACAGCGGCGCAAGGGTGGTGTTCACTGACCTGCAGGGTGGCAGCTGGACCCTGGCAGCGAGGCGGCTTCAGCGCACGATGCCGGAGCTTGTTGTGGTAACGGGCACGAGTCTGCCGGTATTACTGGACTTCGTGTATTGTGATGCGGACCCCGCTGCTGCGGCGCGTCAGGCGGTGGAGCGCGGGCGGTCGTCCCTCACGTCAGTTTCGGGCCCTCCAGCTGCAGCCGGAGCCTGACGTGACAATCGAGCTGTACCGCATTGACGACCGACTTATACACGGGCAGGTAGTGGTTGGCTGGGGCCAGCCGCTCGACCTGCGCTTCATTGTGCTCGTTGATGAAGAGGTAGCAGCAAGCGACTGGGAGCAGGAGCTGTATCAGATGGCAGTGCCACCCGGGATGGAGGTGTACTTCGAGTCAGTGGATTCCGCGGCGCAGCGCCTGCCGGAGTTCCGCGCCGACTCCCGGGCTGGACTCGTGCTTACCGGTGACATCGAGACGATGATTCGGCTGGTGGAAACGGCCGATGGAATTGCCGATGTAAACGTTGGAGGAATTCATCATCGCGAGGGACGACGGCAGCGCCTTCGCTACCTCTTCCTGTCGAAGGATGACGAGCAGCAGCTGCGTGAACTCGCCGAGCTCGGAGTTCGCGTTACCGCGCAGGATGTCCCCGCCTCACGTTCGCTTTCCCTGGACATAATCCTGAACGGCGGGGAGACATGATCGACTTCTCCTCGCTGCTCCCGTTTGCCCTCGTTGGCGGCCTGCTTGGGCTGGACGTGGTGAGCTTCCCTCAGGTGATGGTGTCCCGCCCGATCGTGGCGGCCACTATCGGCGGCGCGATGACGGGTAACGCCATGGCAGGGCTGTCGGTTGGAGTGTTCCTCGAACTCGTGGCACTCGGTACGCTGCCGTTCGGCGCCTCACGATATCCGGAATGGGGTTCGGCATCCCTTGCCGGCGGAGCACTCCACGGGCTCGCACTGCAGTACGGCGGCCCGGCAGACGGCGCCCTGATACTTGCCGCACTCGCAGGCTTGTTGGCGGCATGGGCAGGCGGAATCACCATGGTATGGCTCCGCAGGCTGAATGCCGCCTGGGCTCGCCGCGTTCTACAGGAACTGCACGCCGGCGACGCTCGCACAATCATCGGCCTGCAGCTTTCCGGGCTGTCTGCAGACTACCTGCGCGGTGTAGTGCTCACCCTCGTGGTCATGCTGCTTGCCATCCCGCCCATTCAGATGGGGATGGACGCATGGCCCTCGCTCCCTGCCGTATCGGGAGCCGTGCTTACGACGATGGGTGGCATAGTGGCGGCGGGCGCAGTCTGGAAGCTGTTTCATGCCGTGCCGCGCTCGCGCTGGCTGTTCATGAGCGGCTTGCTGGTGGGCTTCGTGATACTCCTGGTTTCATGAGCCCGATTACCGAAACCCCGGGTGCAGGCCCCTCGGTGAGCGGAAGCGGCGGGGAGATTCCCCTCGGCACGAAGCTTTCCATGTTCCTGCGCCTGCTCGCCATCCAGGCTTCGTGGAACTACGAGATTCTGCTTGGAAACGGCATCGGCTTTTGCGTTGAACCGGCATTGCGCCGGCTTCCGGGCGGAAGCAAAGGGCTGGAGTATCGGGAGGCTCTCGCCAGGCAGAGCAACTACTTCAATGCGCATCCCTACCTGGCATCCGTTGCCGTGGGAGCGCTGGCCAGGGCGGAACTGGATGGCGAAGCCGCACTGAGAATCGAGCGATTTCGTACGGCGCTGTGCGGCCCGCTCGGATCGGTGGGAGACCGGCTGGTATGGGCGGCATGGCTCCCGCTCTGCTCCCTGATCGCGCTGGGAGTGTTCGGGATGGGAGCGGGACCGATACTTACCGTCGTTGTATTCCTCCTGCTGTACAACGCCGGGCACCTGTCGCTGCGCGCCTGGGGATTGCACGTGGGGATGACGCGCGGGCTGAAGGTGGCATCGTCGCTCGGGTCACCGTGGTTGCGGCGCGGCCCGGAATGGCTCGGAAGCGCAGGCGCCCTGGCGTCTGGCATTGCCATACCACTTGCGCTGTACCGCATTGGCGGAGCTGATCATTCGCCGGTGTGGCTTTTCGCGTTCGTGCTCCTGTTGTCCGTGGTGGGTGGTCTCGCACTCTCACGGCTCCCCGCGCGCATGGAAGGCTGGCGGCTCGCGATAACAGGGCTCGCACTCTACGTACTCGTCACGATGGTGCGCTGATGGCGGAGATGTCTGTCACTATCATGAACCGGAACGGACTCCACGCACGCCCTGCGGCGGAGATCGTTCGCGCAGCTGCAAAGTTCAAGAGCGACATCACCATCGTGAGGGACGACCTCGAGGTGAATGGCAAGAGTATCATGGGCGTGATGATGCTTGCCGCAGAATGTGGTTGCACACTGCAGCTCCGCGCATCGGGGCCTGACGAGAATCAGGCGCTGGAGGAGATTGCCGGAATCATCCAGAGCAAGTTCGGCGAACACTGATGCACAGCACACTGCGTGGAGTACCAGCCTCACCCGGCATAGTTGTGGGAGCCGCTCACCTTCTCAGGTGGGAGGTGCCTGACGTGCGCCACCGCATCATTGCCGACGGGGAAATCGCCAGCGAAGTTGAGCGATTCCGCAAGGCGCTGTTGGATGCTGGTGAAAGGCTGCGCAACGTGCGCGCCCGCGCCGAAAAACGCGCCGGCCCCGAAGAGGCGGCAATTTTCGACGTTCAGATCACCATCCTGCAGGATCCGGAGCTGCGCGATGCAGTAGAGAGCTACATCAGGCAGAATCTGTGCGCGGAAAAATCGTTTGACCTGGTGATGCTCGAGTGGAGGCAGAACTTTGCGCGCCACTCGATGCCGATGATGCGCGAGAGGGTAGGTGACCTTACGGACATCCAGATCCGCGTACTGTCACTGCTCCTGGGGCTCCCGGATCATGATCCGGTGGAGCTTCCCAAGGGTGCCGGCGCAATTCTCGTTACCCACGACCTAACGCCCAGCCTCACGGTTCAGCTGGATCCGGACGCCATCGCCGGCATTGCCACCGACGCCGGCACCCGCACCTCGCACGTAGCCATTCTCGCACGTTCGCTCGGCCTGCCTGCGGTGGTCGGTCTGCGCACGGCCACCACACGACTGGTGGGCGGAGAGCGAGTTGTTCTGGACGGCTTCACCGGCACCCTGAGCGTTACGCCCACTGACGCCGAAGTGGCGGCATACCTCCGCCGTGCAGAATTCGAAGCTGCCAGTGAGGCCGAACTCCGTGAGCAGGCCGGCGAGGTTGCCATTACGTCCGATGGCACCGAGGTCACCATACGCGCCAACGTGGATCTGCCCGAAGAAGCCGAGCAGGCGGCAACAAGCGGCGCTGATGGTGTTGGCCTGATGCGAACGGAATTCCTCGTTGTCGGCCGGGCAACCATGCCTGACGAGGAAGAGCAGGTGCGCGCCTACGTGAAAGTGGTGCGCGCCTTCGGCGGCCGACCTGTGATCATTCGCACTTTCGACGTAGGTGGCGACAAGCTGCCTGTCGGTGGCTTTCCGGTCGAGGCCAATCCGTTTCTCGGATGGCGTGCCATTCGCATGTGCCTGGACCAGCCAGAGCTTTTCAAGACCCAGTTGCGTGCACTTCTGCGCGCGGGGCTCGAAGGCGATGTGCGCATAATGCTTCCGCTCGTGGTCACGCTCGACGAGCTTCGTGCCTCACGAGCACTACTGGCGGAAGCAGCAGCCGAACTCGCCGAGCGCGGCATCGAGCACAGTCCCAGCCTGTCGCTCGGCGTCATGATCGAGACACCGGCGGCGGCGCTCATGGCAGATGCTTTCGCCGCCGAGGCTGATTTTCTGAGCATCGGCACCAATGACCTGGTTCAGTACACGCTCGCCGTTGATCGGGGCAACGTGAACCTGGCTACCCGTTTCACGCCACTGCATCCGTCGGTACTGCGCCTCATTGCCCGAGTCGCAGAGGCCGGCAAGGCTGCCGACGTGGACGTGAGTGTCTGTGGCGAGATGGCCTCCGAGCCGCTCTCCGCGTTCTGCCTGGTGGGGCTCGGCCTGAGGCACTTCAGTGTGGCGCCGCGCTCCGTACCGCTCGTGAAGCGGGTGGTGCGGGGGCTCAGCATTGCCATTGCCGAGGAGGCCGCTCGGGCGGCGCTGCTCGCTACGTCGCCCGAGATTGCCGAGCAGGAGCTCCGGCGACGCCTGCTGGCCGCGTTCGGCGACGCGGCGTTCCTCAGGGACGAATTGAGTGGAAGCGAATGAGGCGAGGTTCGGGGCGGATCGGCGCGTTGGCGCTGCGTCCCAGGCCCGCCGTAGTTGCCGCTGATCGGCTGAGGTCCCTATCTTCCCCGCGCCGGTTGGTTGTTACCGACCATTCACCTACGCCGTCCGCATCCCGTGATTGATACAGACTTCCGCCTCTTCACATCCGAGTCCGTAACTGAAGGTCACCCGGACAAGATTGCCGACCAGATCTCGGATTCCGTTCTGGACGCAATTCTTGCCGAAGACCCGCACGCCCGGGTGGCGTGCGAAACTCTCGTCACCACCGGGCTGGCGTGTGTTGCAGGAGAAATCACGACCAATACCTACGTTGACATCCCCGAGGTAGTGCGCGGCACCATCATGCGCATCGGCTACACGGACGCCAACTACGGCTTCGACTCGAAGACGTGCGCCGTGATTTCAACGATCGGGCGCCAGTCACCCGACATCGCGCAGGGAGTGGACACGGGCGGGGCGGGTGACCAGGGTATGATGTTCGGCTACGCCACGGACGAGACGGCCGAATTGATGCCACTGCCTATCCAGCTTGCGCACGGCCTCACCCGCAGGCTGGCGGAATGCCGCAAGTCGGGGAAGCTCCCCTGGCTGCGTCCCGATGGAAAGGCACAGGTTACGGTTGCCTACCAGGACGACAAGCCGGTAGCGGTGACTGGGGTGGTAGTGTCCACACAGCATGACGAGGGAATCGCTACATCGGAGCTGCGCGAAGCAGTTCGTGAGGAAGTGATCAAGTACGTGATTCCGGCCGACCTGTTCGCGAAGGACGCGGCATTCCACATCAATCCAACCGGCCGGTTCGTAATCGGCGGTCCGCTTGGCGATGCCGGGCTCACCGGCCGCAAGATCATCGTTGACACCTACGGCGGGATGGGACGTCACGGTGGTGGCGCATTCAGCGGAAAGGATTCCACAAAGGTGGATCGCTCGGCGTGCTACGCGGCGAGATGGGTTGCGAAGAATGTCGTGGCTGCCGGACTCGCAAGGCGGTGCGAGGTTCAGCTTGCGTACGCCATTGGCGTTGCAGACCCGGTGTCAATTCGCGTGGAGACTTTCGGAACGGGAGCTGTGCCGGATGCTGCGATTATCCGTTCCATCGAAAACACCTTCATGCTTACTCCGGCTGAGATCATCAGGTCGCTGAACCTGCGGCAGCCCATTTTTGCGGAAACCGCTTCCTACGGGCACTTCGGTCGCGAGCCGCATACCGTGGGTACAGGCGATAACGAACGCGTGTACTTTTCGTGGGAGCGCAACGACCGCGTGGCTGAGCTTCAGGCAGGCATTCGCTGAGCTTCCGCGGTCGCCCGCACGGGGTGCTCGCCAAACGGTAGCGATGGAGCCCTCCCCGATGGTGGAGATGACGATCGCCAGGCTCGGTCTGGACAGCTCGACGAACAGTTACGTAGTGATCCTCCAGGAGAGGAATGGAAACCGCGTGCTGCCAATCTGGATCGGGCAGCCGGAGGCGGAGTCCATTGCACTGCAGCTCAATCAGATTCGGCGGGAGCGCCCGCTTACTCACGATCTGTGCAAGAGCCTCATCGTGGGCATGGGAGCAACGTTGAAGCGCATTCAGATAACCCGAGTGGTAAAGAGCACCTACTTTGCCGAGTTGCACCTGCAACGCGGAGATCAGGCGGTGCAGATCGACGCGCGGCCATCGGACGCCATTGCAATTGCATTGAGACTCGGCGCGCCTATCCTGGCGAGTGATGTATTGCTCTCGGGCATGGCGGAGGATACGGAATCCGACTTTCCACCGGCTGCTGCTGCCGGCGGCACCGAACAGCGTGAGGCAGAGATGCGGGCGGAGCAGCTGAAGCAATACCTGGAGAACCTGAGGCCGGAAGACTTCGGAAAGTTCACCCCGTGAGGCAGGCCTTGTGCGGGAGTCCATGGATGGTTGAGCGCTGGCGTGTGCTCATCATGCCGGCGCTTTTCTGCATTGTGCTGATGGCTTTCCTCGCCGCTGTGCCGGGAGTTTCCCAGGCGCAGTTGCAAGGTGAAGACCGTCGTGCCACTGGTGCCGTGGTGATGCCGCACGCGAGCGACTCCACGCAGATGCAGCCGGTTGCTGGCGTATGGGCAACGCTCCATCGCGTTGGGCGGGACACCTCCGGCGTAGTGGACTCGGCTCGCACGAGCACTACGGGTGGCTATGGCATTCCCTATCGCCTTCGCGCAGCCGATACGGCCGCCGTGTATTTCGTGACTGCGGAGTATGGCGGTGTCACATACTTCTCTGCCGCAATGCCGGCGGGGGAGCCTTCCACGGCGCCGGATACGATCGTTGTTTTCGATACCATCTCCGGCCCCGCAGAACTGAAGATTCTCGGCAGGCATTTCGTTGTGGGCGCGCGTGATTCGAACAATCGGCACCTGGTGATCGAGGTGTTCGAGCTCGAGAATCCCGAGCGGCGCACCATGGTGGCGCCTGGAGAGGACGACTACACGTGGCTCACGCGAATTCCGCCTAACGCGCGCGACGTGATGGCAGGGCAGGGAGACGTGTCTCGCGACGCGATGAAGGTTGAAGAAGGCATCGTCAAGGTGGTTGCGCCCATTGCCCCGGGCATGAAGCAGGTGGCCTTCTCCTACACTCTTGGTCGCGGCGATTTCCCGCTCACCATTCCGCTTACCGAGCCGGTCGAACTGCTGGAAATACTCTCGGAGCCGCAACAGGCTGTGGTGCAGGGGCCGCGGCTCACGGAGGTTGAACGAGCCAGCGTTGAAGGACGTGTCGTGAGACGCTGGCTTGCAGACTCGGTTCCTGCGGGCAGCGTGGTCACGGTGGAGTTGCCGCCAATCTCGCTGGACAGGCGAGCCCTGTATGTTGCCGGCATACTGCTGGCAATTGGTGTCGTTATGCTTCTGTCGCTCACGCGGAGCTTCCGGCAGCGTGCGCCGAACATCTCTACGCCTGGCATGCGCAGCTTCGAGCCCCCCGAAGGCATCGCCAGGGAGATTGTGAACCTGGACACGCGCTTCCAGAAGAAGAAGGCACCAACCGACGCCGAGGTTGCATACTACGAGGACCAGCGCGCTGAACTGAAGGACAGGCTCAACGAGGCCCTCGCACGGCGTGACGGGCTCTAGCCGAGCAGAATACCGCAGTCTATATGGCGCTGCTCACTACTGACGCGATAGTACTCCAGCTGTACGACTACATGGAGAGCTCTCGCATAGTGCGTCTTGCCACTCGGGAGGCAGGGTTGCTGTCCGCGATCGCAAAAGGTGCAAAGCGGCAGCGCGCGCGTGCGGGGAGCGCACTGGATCTGTTCGTGGAAGGCACCGCCCACGTGTATGTGCGCCCCACGCGAGACCTGCACACGCTCGGCGGATTCGAGGCAGGACCCGGGCGTCCGGCGCTTGGTACGGACCTGCAGAGGTTCATGGCCGCCAACGCACTCGGTGAGGTGGCGCTGCGGGTGCTGCACGGTGAGCCGAATGGTGCCGCCTATGACACGTTGCGTGAGACTCTCGATGCGATAAACGGCGCAAGCTCCAACGTTCCTACTGCCGCAGACTCCGCAGCGCTCAGCGGTATTTGGCGCCTGCTGTCAAAGCTCGGGTTTGCACCGGCGCTGGATGTGTGCGCATCGTGTCACGCGGAGCTCGGGCCCGCCGAGGAGCCTGTGCGATTCCTGCCCGAGGTTGGTGGTGTTCTCTGCGCACGCTGTGCCGGCGCGGTGGCTGAGGGCAGCGGACGCGCCCTGCCGGCAGTTGAACGCGCGCGTCTGCTCGCGTGGGTATCCGGTGCCGAGGCGGAGGTGCCGGCAGAGCGAGAGGTTCGGGCTCACAAGCGGCTGCTGAGGGAGTTTCTGGATGCGCACCTGACAGGCGACCGGCCGCTTAGGGTATGGGAGATGTGGTCGCGGGAGTAGTGCGGCCGCGCTTTGCAGGCGAGCGGTTTGGGGGGGCGAGGCGTATGGCGCTTGGGTGGTCGAATGCGGGAGCAGCCGGTGGCGCCGGCGGTGTTTCAGGACGGAACGGCTGCCAGCGCCCTTTTGGCAGGGTTCCTGCGGGTTGGATAGTTCAGTCTGCCGCAGGTGATTTGTTGGGTGCGAACAATTCAATCGTCACTGGTGTATAGCGACAGGTTGGCGTGTGAACGGCTTGTCGTGGTGGTCGTGTGCTGTCGGTGGGAACTTCTGACCGGTCGGTAAGCCGATGTTGAGCCAGAACTTGCAATTTCTTGACAGCCGTGGTTTTCAGCCGTATGTTCGCGCAGTCACCCTATTCCAACCTTTCGCGAGGAGCATTGCTTCGACGCTAATCCGTTCGCTGGAGAAGACGCCATGACGCCCCGTTGGGCAGCGCTGTCAGCAGTGCTCGCTCTGTTCGTGGTTGCGTCCGTGCCTGCGGACGCGCAATCCACGCCACCAAGACCCAGGTCAACCGCCGATTCGGCGGCTGTGTTGCCGCCTGTTACCACTCAGGCGGAACGACAGATGACCTTCTCGGTGGGAGATGCCCCGAACTGCAGCGAGAAAGGAAAGTTCTACAAGGTCACGCTGCGCGTGTACAACGTGCTGGCCCAGCTGGTAGCTGTTCCGGTACTGAAGGACAACGACACACGCCGCGACGACGACAAGCCGCTCGAGAACGTTCTGCTCTCGTGCGACGAGTACACCGCGTACTGGGACGGCACCAATGTCAGCACGTCGCAGGTAGCCGCACCAGGCATGTACCTCTACAAACTGGAGGTAGATGGCAGGCCGGTGCAGGTAAAGCGGGTTACAATCAAGAAGTAACCATCCACCGGATGGATGGGGGGAGAGGATCGCGGTAGATCCTCTCCCCCTTTTTCGTTCCGCCGCGGGGGAATTCGCCGTTGCGTGCGTGACAGAACGGCGGAGCCGTTGCGGCCGAGCTGCGAGCCGGAACCCCCGCGGCGGCGGATCGCTAGTCGCGCACCATCCTCGATTGCCGGTCGATCTGTCGCCACATCTGGGCGGCGTCGTCCGGATGCTCCGAGAGCCACTCAGCAGCGCGCTCCAACTGCTCAGCAGTAACCCCGTGCGCCTCCATGATCGAATCGCGCTGCTCCTGTCGCACGGAATCGGGAGAGTTGCGCACCAGACGCTGCAGCTCCGCCATGGCTGACACGTAGGTGGAGTCGCTCACGCCCATATCTGCGGCTGCGCAACCGGCTGTCAGGAGTGCCGCCAGCACCAGGACGCACCTCCTGCCACGCGGCCCGAGCTTTCGCGGCGGCTCGGTGACAGATTTCAACTCGAACACAGGCTGGCGCCCACAGTCAGCCGATTCTGGCGCAGGATACGTGGACATGGCCAAACACTAGGTGCGCGTGCCCTGTGCGTCAACGGAACGACTGACGTCAGCGAAGCTGGTCAATACGTCGCAGAGGCAGCCTTCCTACGCCGCACTGGCCGGAGTTCTGCCGTTCGTGCAGCCTTGAAGGGGCACCCGGCTTGCTCGTTATCCTCACCGTATGCGACGGCACGCCAGTTGGGTGGCGGATATCTCAAGCAGGCGTCGCCGCAGTTGGCACATGACGATTTGCCGGACACCAGGAACGGAGCGATGGCACCCAGATGATAAATCCTGATCGACTAACGGTGAAGTCGGGCGAGGCGCTCAACGAGGCGCTGAATCTGGCGCGACGTGCCGGCAACCCGCTCGTATACGACGTACACCTTCTCTCGGCACTGCTCGACCAGGACGAGGGAATCGTGGTACCGATGCTTCAGAAAATCGGCGCGCGATTGCCTGCGCTGCGCGAGGAAGTCGCTCGCGAGATGGCGCGCTACCCGAAACAGAGTGACGCTCAGCCGTCACTTTCCCGTGAGCTGAACCAGGTGCTGGATGCATCCGAAAAGCTCATGCAGGAACTGGGTGACGAGTACGTGTCCACCGAGCACATGCTGCTCGCGCTGTCTGCAGCAAAGGGTACCGACAGTGCGCGGATACTCGGGGCGGCGGGTGCCTCACGCGAGGCGCTGAGTGACGCCCTGACCGCGGTGCGCGGCACTCACCGGGTAACCGATCAGTCACCGGAGTCTCAGTACCAGGCACTGCAGCGATTCACCCGCGACGTTACCGAACTGGCCCGTTCCGGCAAGCTCGATCCGGTAATCGGACGAGACGAGGAGATTCGCCGGGTAATTCAGGTGCTGTCTCGCCGTACCAAGAACAACCCGGTGCTCATTGGTGAGCCTGGTGTTGGAAAGACTGCAATAGTGGAAGGGCTGGCTCAGCGCATCGTAAACGGGGACGTTCCCGAGAGTCTTCGCAACAAGCGGCTCGTTGCGCTCGACCTGGGCGCCATGATAGCCGGCGCAAAGTATCGTGGCGAATTCGAGGAAAGGCTCAAGTCGGTGCTGAAGGAGATCGTGGATGCACAGGGTTTGTACATCGTGTTCATTGACGAACTCCATACGCTCGTGGGCGCCGGCAAGGCCGAAGGCTCGATGGACGCCGGCAACATGCTCAAGCCCATGCTCGCGCGCGGTGAGTTGCGCGTGGTCGGCGCCACGACGCTTGACGAGTACCGACAGCATGTGGAGAAGGATGCGGCACTCGAGAGGCGCTTCCAGCCCGTGTTCGTTGGCGAGCCGAGTGTAGAGAACACCATCGCGATCCTTCGCGGCCTGAAGCAGCGCTACGAGGCGCATCACGGCGTACGTATCACGGACGGCGCAGTTGTGGCCGCCGCCACGCTGTCCAACCGCTACATCGGTGATCGCTTCCTGCCTGACAAGGCCATTGATCTGGTGGACGAAGCTGCCTCACGCCTGCGTATCGAAATCGACTCGATGCCGCAGGAGATAGACGAGGTGGAGCGGCGTATAGTACAGCTGGAGATCGAGCGACAGGCTCTTCAAAAGGAAACTGACGCAACTTCGCGCGAGCGATTGCAGGCACTGGAGCGCGAGCTCGCTGACCTGCGTGAGCGCTCTGCGGGCATGAAGGCACAGTGGCAGCAGGAGAAGGAATCGCTTGGCGCTGTGGGGAAGATCAAGCAGGAGATTGACCAGGCCCGCGTGGAGGCAGAGCAGGCTACCCGTTCGGGCGACCTCGGTCGTGCGGCAGAGATCAGCTATGGCACGATCCCGGAGCTCGAGCGCCGCATGCACGAGGCCGAAGGGCGCCTGGCGAACGAGGACGGCCGTCCCCGATTCCTCAAGGAAGAGGTTACCGCGGATGACATCGCCGAGATCGTCGCACGGTGGACGGGTATTCCGGTGCAGCGGATGCTGGAAGGTGAGCGTGAGCGCCTGACGCGCCTGGAGCAGCTTCTTGGCGACAGGGTGATCGGTCAGCCGGAGGCCGTGCGCGCGGTGTCCGACGCGGTGCGTCGTGCGCGCGCCGGCCTGCAGGATCCCAATCGGCCGATCGGTTCCTTCATCTTCCTCGGTCCCACGGGCGTGGGGAAGACAGAAACCGCTCGCGCGCTGGCTGAGTTCCTGTTCGATGACGAGCATGCAATGGTGCGTATCGACATGTCGGAGTACATGGAGAAGCACGCGGTTGCTCGCCTGATCGGAGCACCTCCGGGATACGTTGGCTATGAGGAGGGTGGACAGCTTACTGAAGCAGTGCGTCGTCGCCCGTATTCGGTGATCCTTTTCGATGAGATCGAGAAGGCGCACTCGGACGTGTTCAACATTCTCCTGCAGATCCTCGATGACGGGAGACTCACGGATTCCCAGGGACGCACCGTGGACTTCCGGAACACGGTGATCATCATGACGTCCAATATCGGCAGCACGCATATCCTGGAGAGCCAGGGAGTTGACTGGGCAGTTGTGGAGACCCAGGTGACGGCGGCGCTGCGGCAGCATTTCAAGCCCGAGTTCCTGAACCGCGTAGACGACGTCATCGTGTTCCGTCCTTTGAGCGAAGATGACATCGCGCTCATCGTGGACCTTCAACTGGCACGCCTGGAGCGACTGCTCGCAGAGCGCAAGCTCACGATAGAGCTGACTCCGGCGGCGAAGCGGATCGTGGCGGAGGAGGGATACGACCCGGCGTTCGGTGCTCGTCCTCTCAAGCGCGCCATTCAGCGCCTGGTGCAGAATCCGCTGGCGCTGGCGGTGCTGGAAGGGCGTTTCGTTGACGGCGACCACATTCGCGTGGATGCCGGCAGTGACGGTACGCTCGTTTTCGAGCGTGCCGACAGCCAGGAGCCGGTGGGCACGAGTGCCTGACGCCGGGCCCGGTGCCTCACGAGCGATGCAGGACGAATACTGGATGGCACGCGCGCTGGAGGAAGCGCGCGCTGCCGCCAGTGCAGGGGAGGTTCCTGTCGGCGCCGTGATCGTTCAGGATGGCGTGGAGCTGGCATCCGCGCGGAACTCGATGGTCGGGGATTCGGATGCCACGTCGCACGCGGAGCTCCTGGCGCTGCGCCGCGCAGTCGCGCTCCTGGGCGACCAGCGACTGGCGGGCTGCACCTTGTACGTGACGCTCGAGCCGTGCGCCATGTGCGCGGGCGCGATCGTGCTGGCGCGGCCGGATCGCGTGGTATTCGGTGCGTGGGACGACAAGGCGGGCTTTGCAGGTTCGGTGGGCGACGTCCTGCGCCATCCGCGGCTGAACCATCGTCCCGAGGTGGCTGCCGGCGTTAGGGCAGAGGAGTGTGCCGAGGTGCTTCGCGAGTTCTTCCGCGAGCGTCGGGTCAATACTCCAAGTTGACACCATCCCCCAATTTTCATTAACATTCAAGGATGCACCAGTTGGACAGGTGGCCGAGTGGTTGAAGGCACCGGTCTCGAAAACCGGCAGGCCCGCAAGGGTCTCGTGAGTTCGAATCTCACCCTGTCCGCTCGGCGGTCGGGCCCCGTGTCCGGCCGCCTGTTGTTGCAAGGGTGGAGCATATTCCACCAATGGACAGGTGGCCGAGTGGTCGAAGGCGCACCGCTGGAAACGGTGTAGACGTCCAAAGCGTCTCGTGGGTTCGAATCCCACCCTGTCCGTATCAGTCCCCACCGAACCGCTTTCCTCCGGCGGCTCGGCATTCGCAATCCGGCTGCGATTCATGGGGCGAACGGCGGCCTGCCCGCCCGGCCGACGTCGGCGACTGGTGGTGATGGCTGCACGCCCGTCACGCTATATTGCGCGGCACGATGCCCGAAACCCAGACAACTCTCCTCGATGCCCGAGCCATGCGCCGCACGCTCAAGCGCATGGCCGACCAGATCGTGGAATTCTCCAACGGCACCGACGACCTCGTGATTGTCGGTATTCAGCGACGCGGCGTTCCGCTCGCCTCACGAATCGTGAAGCTGATCCAGGCCCAGGAAGAGGCCGAGGTCCCCAGCGGCGCCCTGGACATCACGCTTTACCGCGACGACCTGCAGACCGTCGGACCGCGCCCCGTAGTGGGGCGCACGGAGCTGCCCGGCGACATCACCGGCAAACGCGTGGTAATCGTGGATGACGTGCTCTACACCGGCCGCACCGTGCGCGCCGCCCTGGACGAGCTCGCGGACTTCGGTCGCCCCTCACGGATTGCACTCGCCGTTCTGGTCGACCGCGGAGGACGCGAACTCCCCATTCACGCAGACATCACAGGCACAACGATCCAGGTGCAGCCGAATGAGCACGTTGACGTGCTCGTGGAGGAGCTGGACGGCAAGGACGCCGTGATTATCGCGAGGAAGAGCGAATGAGCGGTTCCCTCGGGAAAGACCTGCTCGGCCTCGCGAAGCTGTCCGCCGACCAGATCCGCCTCGTGCTGGACACCGCAGTGCCGTTCCGTGAGATCAGCGAGCGAAAGATCAAGAAGGTTCCCACGCTGCGCGGCGCAACGATCGTAAACCTGTTCTTCGAGCCATCCACCAGAACGCGCATCTCGTTCGAGTTTGCTGAAAAGCGCCTTTCGGCAGATACGGTGAACGTTGCGTCTTCGGGTTCCAGCGTAACGAAGGGCGAGACGCTGGTGGACACGGCGCGGAACCTGGAAGCCATGCGCATTGACATGGTCGTAATTCGTCACGGCGCGTCAGGCGCGGCCCAGTTCCTGGCAGAACGAATCGAGTCCTGCGTTGTGAACGCGGGAGACGGCACGCACGAGCATCCGACGCAGGGGCTGCTCGACATGCTTACCCTGCGCGATCACTTCGGCACACTCGAAGGGCTGCGCGTGTGCATCTGCGGTGACGTTCTGCATTCGCGTGTGGCACGGAGCAACATCTGGGGCCTTACGAAGATGGGTGCGGAAGTCGCGGTGTGCGGACCTCCATCGCTCCTGCCGAACGCGGTGCACGATCTTGGCGTGAAGGTGTTCCACCGAATCGAACAGGCTATCGAGTGGGCCCAGGCACTCAACATTCTGCGTCTCCAGCTGGAACGGATGCAGGCCGGCTATATCCCTTCGCTGCGTGAGTACAACCGTGTATTCGGCGTAACGCGCCAGCGGCTGGACCGGGCCCCCCAGGACATTCTCATTCTTCACCCCGGCCCAATGAACCGCGGTGTGGAAATCGATTCTGACGTGGCCGATGGGCCGCATTCAGTGATACTCAACCAGGTTACCAACGGAATTGCCGTGCGAATGGCGGTGCTCTACCTGCTGGCAGGTGGCAGGCCGGAACTCGCCGAGGCGGCAAAGGAAGGCTCTGCATGACGACTGTGGTATTGCGCGGCGGACGACTGCTGGATCCCGGCACAGGACTGGACGAAACAGGTGACCTCCTCATTCGGGACGGCAGGATCGAGCATGCCGGCCACCGACTCGAGCGAATTGACGATGCCGAGGAGATCGACTGCACGGGGAAGCTGGTTACGCCGGGCTTCATTGATGTCCACTGTCACTTGCGCGAGCCTGGCCGCGAAGACGTGGAGACCATCGAGACCGGTGCACGTGCGGCCGCGGCGGGCGGATTTACCGCTGTATGCGCCATGCCGAATACCCAGCCCGTAACGGACAACCAGGCCGCAGTTGGCTTCGTGCAGCGGCAGGGTCAGCGTGCATCTGCCTCACGGGTATATCCGATCGGTGCCATTTCCGTTGGTCAGAAGGGTGAGAAGCTCGCGGAGTTCGGCGAGATGATCGGCGCGGGCGCCGTTGCGGTGAGTGACGACGGCCGGCCCGTGATGAGTGCCCATCTCATGCGCACCGCACTGGAATACGCGCTCACGTTCGGTGTTCCGGTTATCGATCACTGCGAGGAACTCACCCTCGCAGAAGGCGGCGCCATGAACGAGGGAATCGTGAGCGCCCGACTCGGCCTGAAGGGCATACCTGACGAGGCCGAGGAGATCATGGTAATTCGTGACATCCTGCTTGCTCGCCGAACACGCGGCCATGTTCACCTGGCGCACATGAGCACGAAGGGCTCGGTGGAGCTGATCCGGTGGGGGAAGGAGCGCGGCATAAACGTGACGGCCGAGGTGTGCCCGCATCACCTGTCGCTCACGGAAGACGAGGTGGAGCATTACGACACCAACGCCAAGATGAATCCGCCACTGCGTACAGCAGAGGATGTGGAGGCGCTCCAGCAGGCCGTGAAGGACGGAACGATCGACCTCGTGGCTACGGACCACGCTCCGCACCACTACGACGAGAAGGAGCGCGAGTTCGCTGACGCTCCCAACGGGATCATCGGTCTCGAGACTGCGCTTTCGGTGGTCGCAACCTGGCTCGTGAAGCCCGGAATTATCAGCTGGCCAACCCTGGTGGAGAAGATGGCCGTACAACCGGCGCGTCTGTTCAAGTTGCCAGGCGGAACACTGGCTCGCGGTACGGTGGGAGACGTTACGGTGATCGACCCGGACCGCGAATGGGTTGTGGATGCTGCGTCATTCCGTACCAAGGGGCGCAATACTCCCTACCAGGGCCGTACGCTGCATGCCAAGGCTGTTTGCACGGTGGTTGGCGGACGCGTGGTGTTCACCGAGAATTCTGCTGCGCACGGCAGGTGACCTGCGTCCTGTTGCATGAACTGCGCGGCAGTTACTGTAAGCGCGGCACGTCCTCAGGGACTGAGCACGCCACCGGATGGCTCCGCGCACCCGTAGCATTTGCCACCGCCGTCAGCCCGGCTATTTGCCCGATGGCATCAGCCCGGCCGGGCGGAACACTCGATCGAGTTGCCGAGTAGGGAAGACCATGACTACCACTACTTCAGTTGCAGTTGACGCCCTTACTGAACTGATCGCTGAACGTCAGCGGTTCGAAGGGTGGATTTCCGCGCTCGATGCGCGCGCGGATTCTGTTCCCTCGCACATCATTTCTCGAGTGCGCGGCGACTACTCGGAGCGCCTGCGTGGCGTGATCGGCAAGCTGGGAGAGTTCGCGCCGGACCTGCGTGAGGCGATCAGCGGGCTGGATGAGCGGCTGGCGGCCAGTATTGCCGCCATCAGTGAACGTGAGGAGGCGCGGCTGGAAGGCGAGCTTCGTTCAGCTGTTGGCGAGTACGAGGACGAGCGCTGGCAGGACCTGAAGAACGGCTTGGACTCGGAGCTCGCAACGCTGGCGGGCGAACGCGACGCGCTCCGGTCGGAGCTGGACGAGCTTCGTGCCATCTTTGCGCAGGTGGTGCCAGAGAGCAGCGAGACCGCTCACGGAAATGCGGAGAGCGCAGCTGCGCAGCCCGTGCGTCCTTCGTACGTGGAGCCGGATGCGCCGGTTCCTTCGCAGCCGGCACCTCGCGGGGAGGCGAGCGTTCCGGCAGACGTGAGGCCGGCCGAGCCGGTGCCTCCTGCCGCTTCGCCGTCGCAGCCTGCTACGCCGGTCATTCAGGACGATCGTGACGAGTTGCTGCAGGAGCTTTCGAGCTTCGCGTCGCAGGGGCTTCCGTCCACGGGCGAGTCCGCGATTCCTGCGGCGTCCGAGTCGGCACACGCAGACGGCACCAAGACGCTTCGTTGCCAGGAGTGCGGCGCGCTGAACTATCCCACTGAGTGGTACTGCGAGCGTTGTGGCGGGGAGCTCGCTACGATCTGACGCCAGGGGGTTCGGCGTTTGGCTTGTGCAGCGGTAGCCCTTGGCTGTTCACACGGGTTTGAATGCATAATGGGGCGCCAGTACAGTGTACTGGCGCCCCATCTTGTTGAACCCCGAGCCTGGTCAGGAAGCTACGGCAGCCTTGCGAGCGAGGCCGGACTTCTGACGGGCGGCAGCGTTGCGATGGATCAGGCCCTTGCGTGCGGCGCGATCGAGCAGGCTGACGGCTGCGAGGCGCTGCTCATCACTGGCAGACGGATCCTGCGCCTTCCTGAGGGCGGTGCGGAGCGCGGATCGCTGTGCGCGGTTGCGCGCCCGAGCGGCCAGCGACTTCCGCATGTTCTTCTTTGCGGACGCGATATTCGGCAACGGATAATCTCCGGAAAACTACAGGTGTCGCCCACGGGGGCGTTCAAGTTGAGCACGGAAAGGTATTGAGGCCGGGAATCGCTGTCAACCTGCGCCAGTGCTTTGACTTGGATACAGGCGTAAACTAGCTTCTCCCGCGCCGCTCCGGCCGTTGCGCCGCCCTGTTCCCGCGGCGGCGCCCTCAACCTACGGCAAGTGGACCAAGTACAGACCTTTGTCCTTCTAGCGCCCGTTCTGCTGCTCTCGATGGTCGCACACGAGTACGCACACGGGTACGCCGCCCTCACCCAGGGCGATGACACCGCCCTCAAGCTGGGGCGCCTCACGTGGAACCCTCTCCGGCACATAGATCCGTTCATGACGGTCCTGTTGCCGATCATGACCTTCTACGCAGGAGGTTTCATATTCGGCGGCGCCAAGCCGGTTCCGGTTGTTCCGCGCAACTTCCGCGACTTCAAGCGGGGCGACATCATCGTATCGCTCGCGGGCGTGGCGGCAAATGCGGTACTCGTTGTGGTGCTCACACTCCTGATTATTCCCGTGGGGATCATCGGAAAGAGCATGGAATCGCTCACTGGCGCTGCAGCGATCGCCCAGCAGATGTTGCGGATGGGCGTTTTCTTCAACCTGATACTGATATTTTTCAACCTGCTGCCCATACCACCGCTGGATGGGTCGCATGTGTTCAAGTACCTGCTGCCTGCAGGATGGCGACCCGGCTACGAGCAGATCGGTCGCTACGGTATCCTGATATTGCTGGCCCTCCTCACGGTGGGTCGTGAAGTTCTCTACACCTGGATGAGCCCCATCAACACAGTGCTCCGCTTCGCGCTCGATCTCGTATTTCCGTTCATGCTCCCGGGTATCGGCTGATGATTGCCGCACCATTGCCGGAAACCGCCGGTAGCGAGGTGCAGCCGGAAGGCGGATTCGTGGTGGAGCTGCAGAGCTTCTCCGGGCCGCTGGACCTGCTTCTCACTCTGGTTCGCGATGAGCAGGTGGACATCTATGACATTCCGGTTGCCCGGATTGCGGAGCAATTCCTGAAGGCCATCAAGGGGCTTGCTATCGATGAGGCGGCGGACTACCTGGAGATGGCCGCCAGGCTGGTTCGCATCAAGGCGCAGATGCTGCTGCCGCGAGGAGACGGTGAGGAAGGCTGGGAGGATCCTCGCGCGGAGCTCGTGAGGCGGCTGCTGGAGTACCAGCAGATGCGCGAGGTGGCCGATGTCCTCGAGAGGCACGGCGAGGAGCGAAGGAACAGGTTTGCGCGCGCCTTCATACCGCAGCTTGCTCCACCTCCTGCGGGTCCGCTGGCACTTTCGCTTCACGAGTTGCTCGCTGCCGTTGATCGCGTGCTGCGAATCACGCGCGAGCCTACGATACACGACGTCGTGCCCCGTGCGCTGGACGTGGATGGGGCGATCGAGGCCGTACGCAGGGTTCTGCAGCTTCGCGAAAGGTTGCTCTGGCAGGAGGTACTGCCGCCGGGCGCCGAGCCCTGGCAGGTACTTTCGCTGCTGCTTGCACTGCTCGAGCTGGCGCGTCGAGGCGAGGTGCGACTGGCGCAGGAAACGCCGTTTGACAACGTAGAGATAAGTCGTGACGAAGCTGTCGAAACTGCTTGAGGCGGCGCTCTTTGCGAGCGCGCGTCCAATACCGACGGATGAGCTCAAGGCACTGGTGCCTGACGCGTCCAGGGCTGAGCTGGCGTCTGCGCTGGATGAGCTCCGCGAGCACTATGACGTGGACGGCCATGGTGTGGAACTCGTGGATGCCGGCGGCGGCTGGCAGATTCTGACGCGCCCCGAATACACGGAGGCAATCGAGCGCGCTCAGCTTGCGAGCCGTCCTCAGCGACTGTCCGCCGCATCTCTGGAGACGCTGGCCATCATTGCCTATCGGCAGCCGATCGGCCGCGCTGAAGTCGAGGAAATTCGTGGTGTGTCGGTGGGAAGCATGCTGAAAACGCTTAACGATCGCGGGCTGATAGACGTGGTAGGCCGTGCCGAGGGGCTGGGCCGCCCGCTGCTGTATGGCACTACGGAGCTCTTCCTGGAGCATTTTGCGTTGCGTCACCTGAGTGAGCTACCGAGGGCGGATGAACTTGCGGTGGCACTGCGGAACGAACCGCGGGCGTCATGAAGGGAGGCGGGCGCGGTGGCGACGGCCGAGGTTCAGGCCCGAGGCGTCCCGGTGCTGACGGTCGGGCTACCGGTCGTCCCGGCGGTGGCCGTCCGGGCGCCGGCCGTCCAGGTTCCGGCCGCCCGGGCGGGGACGGTCGGGATAGTGCGGGTCGTTCGAGTGGCCCGGGCGGGCGTCGCTCGGGACCTTCGGGCGGGCGCGGTGGCGAACGATCCGATTCGCGCCGTGCGGCGGCAGGTAGCGGCGGTCGGCGCGGCGAGCGGAAGCCACAGCCGCCGGCTCGCGCTCCGCTCTCGGCGCCGGTTGAGCCGATGCGCATCCAGCGGGCGCTGGCGCGTGCTGGCATAGCCTCACGGCGTGCCGCAGAGCAGATGGTGCTGGATGGGCGCGTCACCGTAAACGGCACCGTTGCCACCACAGGCCAGGTTGTGGATTCGCTGCGCGATGAGATCAGGGTTGACGGAAAGCCGGTCAACCCGCCGTCTCCCCGTGAGGCGCTCTGGTTCGCGCTCCACAAGCCGGCCGGATTCGTCACCACCAGGAGCGACGAACGGGGCAGGGAAACCGTGTTCGAGCTGCTGCCCGAAGTTCCCGGGCTCACCTACGTGGGGCGCCTCGACTTTCTCACGGAAGGGCTGCTTCTGTTCACCACGGACGGTGACGCAGCGCACCGTCTCACGCATCCCTCAACGCAGGTGCCGAGAACCTACGCCGCGCTGGTTCGCGGTGATGGCGAGGGCGCTGCGTCGGCACTTCGAGCGGGCGTAGAGCTGGACGATGGATTTGTTCGGCCGAAGGACGTGAAGCTATCGAATGCCGGTCGTCGTCTTTGGGAGTTGGAACTCACGATCACCGAGGGTCGCAACAGGGAAGTGCGACGCATCTGCGAGGCAGTGGGGCTGGAGGTTGAACGCCTCATGAGAATCAGCTTCGGGCCCGTGAAGCTCGGCAGCCTGGCACCCGGCGAGTACCGCCCGCTCGGCTTCACCGAAATCGCGGGGATCCTCTCGATCGTCAGCAGGTAGCAGTGGGCTGTATGGGCTCTTCGCTTGTGCCATGCCGGTTGAGGTGACACCGTTGGGCCCGTTCCGCGGTCCCGATCTTGAAGAGTGCCCGGCTCAGGCGTGACCATTGGCCCCCGCGGCCCATCTTCGGCTTATACAGGCAAACAACCTCCGACAGGAGCCTCTGGTTTGAGCACTTCGATGTCCAGCGCCGCAGACGCACAGCTAGTTCAGGACGTACTCCGCGAAGTCGGCAAACGGGTTGTGGGTCAGGAGTACATGGTGGAGCGTCTGCTAATCGGCCTGCTCACCGGCGGGCACTGCTTGCTGGAAGGCGTTCCGGGCCTCGCCAAGACGCTCACCGTCCGAACTCTCGCCGAAACGGTGCACACCAGCTTCATGCGCATCCAGTTCACGCCGGATCTACTGCCTGCGGACGTTCTGGGGACTCAGGTGTATGACCAGAGTACCGGCAGCTTTGCGGTGAAGCGCGGGCCGATCTTCGCCAACATCCTGCTCGCGGACGAAATCAATCGCGCACCGGCAAAGGTTCAGGCCGCGCTACTCGAGGCGATGCAGGAAAAGCAGGTGACCATTGGCGGAACCACGTTCAAGCTCGAGGAGCCGTTCCTCGTACTTGCAACGCAGAATCCGATCGAGCAGGAGGGAACATACCCGCTGCCCGAAGCGCAGGTAGACCGCTTCATGCTGAAGCTGCGCGTAGGATATCCAACGCGAGAGGAGGAGAAGGAGGTAATGCGTCGCATGGCCTCCGGGCATCCGATTCCCATCACTGCTGTCGCAACGCCGGAACAGATCCTGGATGCGCGCCGTCGCATTGCAGACTTGTACATGGACGAGCGAATCGTGGACTACGTGGTGGACATCGTGCATGCTACGCGGCGTCCGAAGGACGCGGGGCTTGCAGACCTGGTGTCGCTGATCGAATTCGGCGCCAGCCCCCGTGCCACCATCGCTCTCGCGCAGGCCTCACGAGCGCATGCGTTCCTTCGGGGGCGTACGTATGTAACGCCTGACGACGTGAAGTCCATCGCGCCGGACGTGCTCCGCCACAGGGTGCTGACCACCTACGAAGCCGAAGCAGAGGAAGTCACCAGCGACGACGTGGTACAGCGCATACTCGGCGCCATCGAAAGCCCCTGACGCGCGCCGATATGCTGCGCCAGGTCTTTCAACGAAAACGGCGAAATGACGGTACCGCCGAGCCGGAACCCGTGGAGGTAGAAGACACTGCAGCGGAGTCTTCTGCTTCCAGTGCGGTTCCTCCGGAGGTGCTTCGTCAGGTACGTCTCATCGAGCTGCGCACACGCGGGCTCGTTGATTCACTGTTTGCCGGTGAGTATCGCTCCGTATTCAAGGGGCAGGGAATGGAGTTCGCCGAGGTGCGGGAATACCAGTCCGGTGACGAAGTGCGTTCCATCGACTGGAACGTTACCGCCCGCATGGGACGTCCATTCGTCAAGCGGTATATCGAGGAGCGCGAGCTTACCGTAATGCTAGTGGTTGACCTCTCGGGCTCCGAACGCTTCGGTACGGAGAGGCGCTTCAAGAGCGAGGTGGTGACCGAGATTGCGGCCGTACTCGCAATGACGGCCGTAAGGAACAACGATCGTGTGGGGCTGCTGCTTTACACCGATCGCGTGGAGCATGTGGTGCCCCCTCGCAAGGGTCGCCGTCATGCTTTGCGCGTGCTTCGTGACGTACTCGGCTTCCACCCGGTCGGACGCGGCACGAATACAGCGGCCGCCCTGGAGTACCTGAACAGGCTGCTGAGCCATCACGCGATAGTGTTCGTGATGTCCGACTTCCAGGATGAGACGGTGGAGCGTCCGCTCAAGCTCCTGGTGCAGCGGCATGACGTGATTGCGGTTACGGTAACCGACCCTGCCGAACGAGAGCTTCCGGATCTCGGCCTCGTGCGTTTCGAGGATCCCGAAACCGGAGAGCTGGTTGATGTGGACACCAGCGACAGTGACGTGCGCGAGTCTTATGCAAAGCAGATTGCTGCGCAGGAAAACGCGCGAAGAGCGATGCTGAGGCGGCTGGCCGTGGATGAGGTGGAAGTACGGACGAGCGAGCCTTACGTGGAGCCGCTGCTTCAGTTCTTCCGCACGCGCGAAACCCGCGTGCGGAGGCGGTGATCATGCAGCGCGGAATCAGCCTGGTGTGTGTTGCGGCTGCACTGAGCTTCGCTGCCGGGGATGCAGCTGCCCAGGGCTCGGCGGGCGGCACTGCTCCGCAGGTGGTCGATCAGCGTGCGGGCGCCAGCGGCGGAGCCGTCAGGCAGGATGTGCCGGTACGTATGGGCGTTACGGTGCAACCAGATACCGTAACCATAGGCGATCCGTTCATCGTCAGTATCCGTGTGCAGGCCGGTGCCGGTGCGCTCATTACCTTCCCGGACCCGCCCGATTCCACCACCACCGTTCAGGCACTGGACCCTGCCCAGGTTTCCGGCGCACCCGATTCCAGCGTGACGGATCGTACTGCCCGCTATCGTGTGGCGGCGTGGGATGTTGGTCTGCAGCCGGTGCAGTTCGACCCGGTAGCGGTGCGCACAGGTGACGCTGTTCGTCAGCTGCCGGTTGAGAATGTTGTCGTGTACGTGGCGTCCGTGCTTCCGGCGGACTCCAGTGAGCATATCCCGAAGGGGGCGCGCGCACCCTTCGAGTTTCCGGGACCGTGGTGGCTGCCCTGGCTACTGGCGCTGCTCGCTGCTGCAATTGTAGGTACGCTGCTGTGGTGGTGGTGGACGCGTCGGCGCACGACTGTCGTCGCAAATGAGGTCGATCCGGCTCGTGAGGCGGAGGAGGCCTTCGCGCGGATCGAGGCAATGCACCTGATAGAAGCGGGCGAGCACAGCAGGTACATCGCGCTGGTGACGGAGGTGCTGCGCGAGTTTCTCGCGGCACGAGACCCGGCTGCGTCCACCTCGCTTACCACTCGCGAGCTGCTGGCCGTACTGCATGGTTCAGCACTCGTGCCGGTGGATCGGCTGCAGACGGTGCTGCGTGAGGCAGACCTGGTGAAGTTCGCCAATCGTGATGCCGGTGCGAATCGCGCCCGGGAGATTGGAGTCGAGTGCAGGGCGCTCGTTCAGCACGTGGAGTCTGCTCTTGCCGCGGCGGTTGCGGAGGCGGCGGCAGAGGCAGAACGCACTGTCCGAACGCCGGCCGGGAAAGAGGCCGCATGAGCTTCAGCCTGGGGTCGATCGAGCTGGCCACGCCGGCCGCGCTGCTGCTGCTTCTGCTGTTGCCGCTCTGGTGGTACTGGCGGCGGCGCAACGAGCCGGCGGCTATCCGGTTCTCCCGTACCGGAGTGCTGGCGGCGGGTCCGCGCCGCGGCCGGTTCGTCCGCCGCACGCTGTTCGTGCTGAGGAACCTGGTGCTGGTGGCACTCGTGGTTGCATTGGCACGTCCCCGAACGGGCGCACGCGCGGAGACCGTGCTCACCGAGGGAATCAACATCGTGGTGGCGATGGACATCTCCTCGTCCATGCTCGCGGAAGACTTCCAGCCGGCGAATCGACTACAGGTGTCGAAGGACCGGGTAAAGGCGTTTGTCACGAGCAGGCGGAGCGATCGCATCGGGCTGGTGGCGTTTTCCGGCGAGGCTCTCACGCAGGTGCCTTTGACCGTGGACCATGCAGTTGTGCTTGCCGCGATTGACAATCTGCACGTTGGCCAGCTGGAAGACGGCACCGCGATCGGAACGGCGATAGCCACCAGCGCGAATCGCCTGCGGGAGGCGCCGGGGCCGTCTCGGGTGATGATCCTGCTCACCGATGGCGAGAACAATCGCGGCTCCATAGATCCGCGTACGGCGGCG
The DNA here is from genome assembly GCA_035306065.1 of Gemmatimonadales bacterium. Classification (GTDB taxonomy): domain Bacteria; phylum Gemmatimonadota; class Gemmatimonadetes; order Gemmatimonadales; family Gemmatimonadaceae; genus JBBQHX01. Next base: position 26,800 of record DATGOL010000184.1, read on the forward strand.
CAGGCGGCCGCGGCGTTCGGCGTGCGCGTGTATACCATCGGTGTGGGTAGTGAGGGGTTCGCACCAGTGCCGGTGTCCCGCGGGCTGTTCGGCCTTCGCTACGAAACACGACCGGTGCGGATTGACGAGGAACTGCTGCAAGACGTAGCGCGTACCACAGGAGGCAGGTACTTTCGCGCAAGAGACGCTGCCAGTCTGCAGGAGATCTACGAGCAGATTGACAGGCTGGAGCGTGTTCCGCTTCGTGCGCGTTCCTTCGTTCGTTACACCGAACAATTCGGGTGGCCGCTCGGATTTGCCATGCTGATATTCGTGTTCGAGATGGCGTTGCTGGCCCGTCGAGGACCGTTGCCATGAACTTCACGGCCTTCTTTGATCGACCCTGGATGCTGGCGGTGGCACCCTTCGTAGCGCTCGTGATAGTGCTGCTGGTGCTGGCGGCAGCGCGCAGGCGTCGTGTGCGTCTTTCCCGGCTGGGTGACCGGGCAACGGTGTCCCGCCTTACGAGAGCTTCGCTGGACGATCGCTCGCGTGCCCGTGCCATTCGTCTTGGGCTTGCGGCACTGCTTGGAGGAGTGGCACTTGCTGGTCCGCGCTGGGGCACGGAAGAGAGCGTTGTGCGCGGCGAAGGCATAGACATGGTGCTCGCCCTCGACGCCTCGCTGTCCATGCTGGCTGAAGATGAATCTCCCAGTCGCCTGGAACGGATGAAGCAGGAGGTGCGTCGCCTGCTTGACGATTCCCGCGGAGACAGGGTGGCGCTGCTTGCCTTTGCCGGAAGGAGCTACATACTCACGCCGCTCACCATAGATGAAGGCGCGATAGACCTCTTCCTGGAAAACCTGGACCCGAGCGTTGTTGGTCAGGCAGGAAGCTCGATGTCCAGAACGATCAGACAGGCCACGGACCTTCTCCGCGCAGCGGAATCGGGCTCGGACAGGGCGATCGTAGTAATGAGCGACGGCGAGAGCTTTGACAGCGAGCAGGAGATTCGTGAGGCGGCAGCCGCTGCTGCGGAAGCCGGGATCGCGCTGGTCACGGTCGGATTCGGCACGCAGCGTGGCGCTACCATACCCGAAGAGATCAACGGGCGGCAGCTTCTCAAGCGGGACCAGAGTGGCGAGATCGTCGTAACCAGGTATACGCCCGGCCCCCTGCAAGTCGCCGCCGAGGCTGCTGGCGGAACCTTTGTTGCAGCCCCGGAAACCGACAAGGCAGGACGCATTCGGGCCGCACTGCGAAACCTCCGCACCCAGTCGCGTGCGCTGGACGCCGGCAGAACCCGAAAGGCGCGTTTTCAGCTCTTTCTCTTTCCGGCATTCCTTCTGGTGGCACTGGACACGTGGCTGGCCGACAGCCGCAGGCGACGCAAAGTCAGCAGTGCGCAGCATGGGGTGCGCTTCCAGGCGCTGCGCAGCTCCACGGCGTCGCTGCTGATCATTTTGCTCGTGATGCAGTCGCTTTTGCCCATGCCGCTGTACGCGGACCCGGTGGACGATGCGCTCACCGCGTTCCGCGAGGGTCGTTATGCAGATGCCGCGGAGCTGTACCGGCGGGCCATAGACGATGGGGACGAGCGCCCGGAAGTGCTGTACAACTACGCCACGGCTCTGCTGGCCGCAGACTCGCTTCAGCACGCGATGGACGGTCTGGAACGAGTTGCCCGGCCCGCTGAGGGCGAGTTGCGTCACCGTGCGCTCTTCAATCTTGGTCTGGGACAGCTGCAGCGCGGCCTGACGGCAGAGGGCGATGAGGCCACCCAGGCGCTGGATGCCGCCCTGGAATCGTACCGCAGCGTATTGCTCGCCCGCCCGGGCGACGAAGACGCCAAGTGGAACTACGAACTGGCACTCCGGGAGAAGGAACGACAGGGAGGCGGTGGAGGTGGCGGCGGGGATAGCGAATCCGAGAGTGGAGGCGGTGGTGGCGGCAACGAGGGCAACGAAGCCCAGCAACCTGCCGGCGGGCTCGGTCAGCAGCAGGCGGAGCAGCTTCTCGGAAGTGCCGCACGTGAGGAAGAAGCCACACAGGGCAAGCGACAGGATCGCAGCCGTCCACAGCCGCCGCCGAGCGGTCCGGATTGGTGAGGAGGCAAGCGGGGTCTGTCGTGCGGCTCATGCTCACAATGGGCATGTGCGCCCTGTGGGCACAGGTTTCTGATGCCCAGGCTCCGGAAATCCTGAGAACCGCGCCCATAGATCCGAGAGCAGGCGTGAACTTCCATGCGCTGGCAACGCCGGACACCGTGTGGGTGGGTCAGCAGGTGCATTACCAGGTTGGAGTGTTCATGGACGAGGACGTGCGCTCGCGTCTGCGCCGCAATCCCGAGTTCATGCCTCCCGAGCTGCGAGCCATGCTCGCCTACGACCTGCCAACCTACCAGTCCTTTATTGCGCGCCCGGGATCGCCAGGCGCTCGGCTAGAGACATATGTGTTCCGGCGCGCGCTCTTTCCACTGCAGGCCGGGCGCTACGAGATACCATCTGCCACGCTTGCCTATTCCTTGCCGCTCTCGCGGAGCTTCTTCAGCCGCGAGGAAAGCTTTACGCGCCGCACGCGGCCGGTGGTGGTGTACGCTCGCGCGCTGCCAACGGCAGATCAGCCGGCAGACTTCGACGGCGCTGTAGGTCGTCTTCGCGTTCAGACAGTAGTTGACACGCTGCCTCCACGAGTTGGCGATCCGCTGCTCGTAACGGTGCGGGTTCGAGGGGAAGGGAACGTCAACCTGCTCCCTCGGCCGCGGCTCGCGATTCCGTGGGGCACCGTTACTCCCACGCGCGAACGTGTGGAGGTGGATGCCGGCGGCGCAGTCATTCGGGGCGTGAAGGAATTCGACTGGCTGGTAACTCCGCGCGATGATGGCATCCAGGAAGTGCCTGCCGTTCGGTATCCCTACTTCGACCCGCACGACGCGATCTATCGGGTGAGCGTTGCCGATCCGGTTCGCGTGGAGGTTCGCCCTGGTACGCTGGCGAATGCCGCAGAGGGTGAAGACCCCGAAGCGCCGCCCATGACGATTCGCACGGCGTGGCGAGGTGCTCTGCCGCTGGATCCCGTTCAGCATCCTGCATACTGGTGGCTTGCACTTGCGGCACCGCTGCCAGCGCTGGGTGTTCTTGCCATGCGAGCGCGCCCGCGACGCTCTCCACCTGCACCAGCACCGGGCGAGTCGCTGCGAATGCTGGCGTCGTCGCTCCGCCCCTCGCAGGCATCAGGTGGGCAGGGTTCGGGGAATGAGTCACCGGTTATGCTCGCGCGGCGTGTTCGCCGTCTTGTGATGCTCACGCTCGCGGACCGGCTGGACATTGCACGCCTGGCACTGGTGCGCCCGAACGAACTTGCATGGCTTCTCAGGCGGGTAGGCGTATCTGCTAGTACTGCAACGACATGTGAGCAGTCACTTCTCGAACTGGATAAGCTGGCGTACAGCGCAGACGGAAGTGATGTCAGTCTGAATGATGCACACGATCTAGTGCGCCGGGTGTCCGCAGCCGTGATGGCAGTGGATGCCGAGGCAAGCCATCGGTCGCTCGCGCGCCGTGCGCTTCGTTCGCGTGGGGCAGTAGCCGGGCTATTGATCGGCGCCTCGCTGCTGCTCTCCGCGCAGGTCGGTGCGCTCGCGAACGACCGGGCAGCAACGCTGTTCGAAGCCGGCGTGGCAGCATACGCGAACGGTGACGCGGTGTCTGCCAAGGCCGCCTTCCGCAATGCAGCACGCGCGGAACCCCGCGCTGCCGATGCCTGGGCCAACTACGGCACATCCAGCTGGACGGCCGGTGACACGGCAGGCGCGGTAGTCGGATGGCAGCGTGCGCTTCGACTCGAGCCGCGTGCCGCGGAGCTTCGTCCTCGGTTGGCCTCGGTGCCCGGCACCGCAGTGTCCGATTTCTCGAACGTCCCTTCGATTCCCGCTGCGCCCCTGCAGTGGATAGCGCTCGCAGCCTGGGTGCTGGTGGCAGTTGCCGCGGCAGTGGCACTTGTGAGGCGCGCCAGGGTGTGGCGGCCCCTCGTGGCGGGAGCGTTTAGCGTAGCTGTGGTTGCAGCGGCTGGCGCGCTCTGGCTGTACCGCGCAACGGATGCTTCGCAACTCGCCGTGGTGGTGTCCGCAGGCAGCACCCGCAGTGCGCCCGCACTTATAGCGGAACCGGGAATGAGCGTGGTTGCGGGCGAAATCGTGAAGGTGGAGAGTCGTAATGGCGTGTGGTCGCGTGTGCGAATGGATCGCGGCACAGGCGGATGGATCGAGGCTTCGCAGCTGATTCCTCTCCACGACTGAAGCACAGCGGCCCGTGCGATTGACCCGCCCGACGCCGAGCCGGTAGCTTCCGGCGTGCCCACCATTGCCGTTCTCCCTTCTGCAGTCGCAGACCAGATCGCCGCTGGCGAGGTGGTTGAGCGGCCAGCATCGGTCGTCAAGGAACTGGTGGAGAACGCGCTGGACGCCGGCGCCGCGAGCGTGGAAGTGGCCATCGAGGATGGCGGCAAGAAGCTGGTGCGCGTGGCGGACGACGGTGCGGGGATGTCTGCAGACGACGCTCCTCTGGCGCTCGCGCGGCATGCCACGTCCAAGATCCGAACTGCGCAGGACCTGGTTGGCGTTTCGAGCTTCGGCTTTCGTGGTGAAGCGCTCGCCGCGATCAGTTCGGTGTCGCAGCTGGAGCTTCTTACTGCAAGCGAGGATGGCGACGGCGTGCTGATCCGCGCCGACGGAGGAGTGGTGGGTGAGGTGCAGCCCGCCGCACGCCGACGTGGCACCACGGTTCAGGTGCGCACGCTCTTTCACAATACGCCGGCCAGGCAGAAGTTCCTGCGCGGTACGCGGTCGGAGTGGCGCGCGATAGTCGAAACGCTAACGACAATGGCCCTCGTGAGGCGCGACGTGCGTTTCGTTCTGTCGCACGACGGGCGTGAGTCTCTCGTGCTCCCCGCCGCCTCCTCGCTAAGGGCTCGCATAGCTGCGATCTGGGGCAACGCCTACGCCGAATCGCTGCTGAGCGTGGACGACGTAATGGGCCCGTTTCACGTAAGTGGCCTGATCGAGCGGCCGGCAGACGTGGGCACCCGTTCGCGACGGGTCCATGTCGTCGTGAATGGCCGGGCTGTTCGGGACACGGGGATAGTTCGGGCGTCCGAGGCGGCCTATCGAACCACGATTCCCGCCGGGGTGCGTCCTACGCTCTTCCTGGAGATCGTAGTGCCTGCCGATGCGCTGGACGTGAACGTTCATCCGGCCAAGGCAGAGGTGCGATTCCACGATCGCTGGGAGGTAGAGCGAGCGGTCGAGCGCGCCGTGCGCCGGGCACTTGGCGTAATGGACAGCGCGCCGTGGATGGGCGGAATGCCTCGCGCGGCGGGTGGAATTCCGGGCTCGATGGATGGTGCCGGGCCCGGCGTGGAGACGGGCGGTGCAGGGGACCTCTCGTTGCTCTCCACGGCGCCGGTGCCCGTCGGCGGACTATTCCCGGGTTCGGACGGTGCGTCGATAGCGACTGGCGGTGGTGTGGTGGTGGGAGGACGACCGGAATCCGCGCAACTGCAGCACGCCATTCCGGACGGATTCGCGGATTCGTCGTCCGAACTGCAGGGCGAGCCGCAGGCTGATGCCGAAGCCATTCCGCCGCTGCTTCAGCTGCGTCGGACGTACATGCTGTTCGAACGCGCAGACGGAGTGGTGCTCATCGACCAGCACGCTGCCCACGAGCGCGTGCTGTACGAGCGATTCATGGGGGAGCTGGAGCGCGGACAGGCAGCCGGTCAGCAGCTGTTGCTGCCGCTCACGTTGCACCTCGGCCCGGCGGAGGCAGATGCGTTCGAAGCGAACCGCGGGCTCTTCGAGAAGCTGGGTTTCGAGATCGAGGGCTTCGGGGGCAATACCCTCATCGTGAGTGCAGTTCCGTGGCCCCATCCCCGTTTCGATGCCGAGCGGTGCCTGCGGGAAACGCTGGATTCCCTCACTGGCGATCGCATTCCAGGTGTGCATGCGCGCCACGAACTTCTGGCTGCCACGGTGGCGTGCAAGGCAGCAGTGAAAGCGGGAGATGCACTGTCGCAGGAGGAAATGCGCGCGCTGTACCGCAACCTGAAGCGATGCACCCTGCCAGCTCACGACGTTCACGGACGCGCCGTACTCGTACATCTTTCATGGGATGAGCTCGAGCGAAGATTCGGACGCCGGTGAGCAACTGCTGCGTGTCATCTGCGGTCCAACGGCGGCAGGAAAGTCGGCAATTGCCATGTGGCTTGCAGAACTCCACGGGTGCGCCATCGTGAGTGCAGATTCGCGCCAGCTGTATCGAGGCTTCGACATCGGCACCGCCAAGCCGACAGCGGAAGAGCAGGCAAGAGTTCCGCACTACGGAGTGAACGCGGCCGACCCTGACGAGAGATGGTCGGCAGCGCGCTGGGCCCGAAGCGCCCGGGGCTGGATCGCGAGCGCGCGTGAGGCGGCACGAACCCCGCTCATCGTTGGCGGCACCGGATTCTACATATCGGCCATTGCGAATCCGATTGCCGCGGTACCGGAGCTGAACCCCGCGAGCCGTGATGAGCTCTCAACGGTGCTCGCCGCGTTCACCACCGAGGAGCTGCGAAGGTGGACAACGGAGCTCGATCCGCCGCGTGCTCACCTGGGACGAGCACAGCTGGTGCGGGCCGTTGAGACGGTACTGCTTGCGGGTCGTCGTTTGAGTGATTCGTATACGTCATCGAGGCAGCCGGCATCCGTAAGGCTCCGCTACCTGGTGGTGGACCCCGGTCGGGACGAACTGCGCGAGCGAATTGCCGAGCGCGTAGACGCGATGCTCGCTCGGGGCTGGCTGGAGGAGGTGAGGCAGCTCATGCGCACGGTTCCGCGTGAGGCGCCAGCATGGAAGTCAACAGGCTATTCCACGCTTCGAGACCAGCTGGAAGGCCGGTATACCCCAAGTGAAGCTCGCGAACGGGTGATAGTGGATACCCGTCGCTATGCAAAGCGCCAGCGCACCTGGTTTCGGCATCAGTTGCCGCGAGAGCAGGCAACATACCTGGATCCGAACGACGGCAACGCTCGCAAAATCGTGGAAGAATGGTGGATCAACAACTCTCAATGAGACGCCTCACGTGCGAATAGGCATTACCTGCTACCCCACTTACGGCGGTTCCGGCGCGCTTGCCACGGAACTGGGCATTGCGCTCGCAAGGCGTGGCCACGAAGTGCACTTCATCACGTATCAGCAGCCGTTCCGCCTGCCTGACTTCGTGCCTGATGTTTTCTTCCACGAGGTGGACGTCGGTCGCTATCCGCTTTTCGAGTACCCACCGTACGATCTGGCGCTCGCAGCCAGGATGCATGAAGTGGTGCGCGACCACAAGCTGGACCTGCTGCACGTTCACTACGCGATTCCGCACGCAACCAGCGGCTGGATTGCTCGAGAGATGCTTCGTGATGCAGGAAGCGACATCGTTCTCATCACGACGCTGCATGGCACGGACATCACCATCGTGGGTCAGGACCCGTCGTTTCATGCGATTACGAAGTTCTCGATAGAGAAGTCGGATCACGTAACCGCCGTGTCCCACTTTCTGCGCGAGGAGACCATTCGCGCATTCGGCTGCGCGGGACACAACGTGGAGATGATCCCTAATTTCGTGGATCCCGACCTCCACGATCGGAGCAGGTACGGGCGAGTACTCGGTCCTGAGATTCCGGAGGATGTACCGGTACTGATGCACCTCTCGAACTTCCGACCTGTGAAGCGGGTTCGAGACATCATCAAGATCTTCGCAAGGGTGCGACAGTCCATGCCTGCCACTCTCGTGATGGTTGGTGACGGGCCGGACAGAGTGTTCGCCGAGGAGGAAGCGCGTTCGCTGGGAGTTGAGCGTGACGTGCACTTCTACGGTCGCATCAATGCGATTGCCCCTCTGCTGGCCAACGCAGACCTCTTTCTTCTGCCCAGCCAGACGGAGTCCTTCGGACTCAGCGCGCTGGAGGCACTCGCAACGGGCGTTCCGGTAGTCGCAAGCGACACGGGTGGTTTGCCGGAGGTCGTGACGGACGGCGTTACCGGAGCACTTCACCCGGTTGGGGATGTGGAGGCGATGGCCGCAAGCGCCGTGGAGCTTCTCAGCGATCGCGACCGGTGGCAGAAGGCGCGTGACGCCGCAGCCAGGGATGCGCGGGAGCGCTATTCGCTGGACGCAGTGGTGAGCCAGTATGAGGCGCTCTACAAGTCCGCGATATGACCGTACTGCAGGCGTTCGTACTCGGCATTGTTCAGGGACTCTCCGAGTTCCTTCCGATCAGCAGCTCTGCGCACCTCTCGCTTACTCCGTGGCTGTTCGGTTGGGAGTCGCCCGGGCTCGCGTTCGACATCTCGCTGCACGTGGGCACCCTGGTGGCCGTTGTGTTCTACTTTCGCAGGGAATGGCGCGAGCTGATAGTCGCGTGGTTCTCATTGCTGCGAAAGGGAAAGATCGAGACCATTGCAGAACGTCGTGCTGCATACCTGCTGATTGCGACGATCCCGGCCGGTATTGCAGGGCTGGCGCTGGAAGAGTATGCAGAGACGGTGTTCCGGGCTCCTGTGATAACTGCGTTGATGCTCATCATCCTCGGTGTGATCCTCTGGGCGGTAGATCGCTGGGTTCCGCACCGACGCTCGCTGGATGACATGCGCTGGACGGACGCACTCCTCATCGGAATTGCCCAATGTCTTGCGCTGGTACCTGGCGTTTCGCGTTCGGGATCCACCATAACGATGGGCAGGGCGCTCGGGTTCGATCGACAGGGAGCCGCGGTTTTCAGCTTCCTCATGAGCATGCCGATCATCGCTGCTGCCGCGCTGTTCAAGGTGCCTGACGCGCTGGCGGAAACCGGTATCACGCTGCCTCTTGTGGTGGGCGTGGTGTCTGCGGCCGTTAGCAGTGCGTTTGCGATCGCCATTCTGCTTCGGTACGTGAGTCGGCGTGACTACGGAATCTTTGCTGTGTACCGGGTACTTCTGGGCACGCTGGTTCTGTGGCTGCTGTTCAGTCAGTCCGGAATCAATTTCTGACCGGAAGCCCATCGGTGCGATCCGCCAGCCACTTCCGTGACCAGGCAAAGTGGGGAGCCGCAGTGCTGCGCAGCTTCCCCGCTGCCCGGCAGCTGGCCGAGTACGACGGTGTGCCGGTTGCGGAACTCGAGGATGCGTTTGGCTCGCCGCTGCTTGCCTTCAGCGAGCTTCCGTCCACGCAGGACGCCGCGCACATTCTCGGTGCGGAAGGCGCGCCATCCGGCACGGTGGTGGTGGCGGAACGCCAATCAGCCGGACGAGGGCGCCAGGGGAAGCAGTGGCAGTCCGGCACACCGAGCGGTGTATGGGTGACTCGGCTTGACCGTCCTGATGGTCGTGAGGCGCTGGGAGTATTGTCGTTGCGCCTGGGGCTAATGCTTGCGGCTGGCCTGGAGCCATTCGCGGATTCGCCGGTAATGCTGAAGTGGCCCAACGACATCCACCTGGCGTCAGGCAAGCTTGCCGGAATCCTGGTGGAGGCACGCTGGCGGGATGAGAGGCCCGAGTGGGTGGCTGCGGGGGTGGGTGTGAACGTGTCGCGTCCGCAGGGAGATACAAGCGGAATTGCCGGCTGCCTTCGCGATTTGACGAGCCGTTCGGAGGTGCTCAGGGTTGTGGTAGCCGCGCTCGCAGAGGCAGTGGGTGGAGGTGCTGTTCTGGCGAGCTGGGAGATGGAAGCCTGGGCCGCACGAGACATGGCGGCTGGGGCGAGGTGTGTGGCGCCGATGGAGGGCATCGTACTTGGAATCAGCGCAGATGGTGCCTTGCGGTTGCAGGATGCTGACGGGGTGGAGCGAACTGCAAGGGCAGGCTCGCTCCAACTGGTGAACGACCACTCCACGAGAGAGAACCGGCGATGATCCTGGTGCTTGATGTAGGAAATACCGAGTGCACGGCAGGTCTTTTCGACGGTACGAAGCTCGTAACCCAGTGGCGCCTGACGACAGATGTCAAGCGCACGACGGACGAACTGGTGCTGCTGCTGGTGGGGCTGATGTCTTCCGTGCAGCTGGACCCGTCTGTGGTGACCGGTTCAGCGATAGGGTCCGTGGTGCCGCGTCTCACCGGTACGCTCGCGGCGGCGTGTGAGCGTGCATTTGGGGCCAGGGCGCTGGTGGTGGATGCAAGCTCGCCGCTACCGGTTACACTGGCCGTGGACGAGCCACTTACCGTTGGTGCGGACCGGCTGATCAACACGCTCGCTGCGAGCCGCATACTCAAGCGCGACACGATAGTGGTGGATCTTGGCACCGCTACCACCTACGACTGCATAACGAAGGACGGTGTGTTCCTGGGTGGCGTGATTGCACCGGGAGTGCGGTCGTCCGCGGAGACGTTGTACACCAAGACGTCGAAGCTGCCGGACACTGAGCTGGTGATGCCAGCCAGGGTAATCGGTACGCGAACGGAGGAGTGCATTCGTGCGGGTGTGCTGCTTGGTTCGATCGAGGCGGTGGAGGGTCTCGTGAGGCGGATCAAGGCGGAGTGGCCTGGAACGGAAGAGCCACTGGTGGTGGCGACCGGGGGTCTGGCCGAGGTGATCGCGCCGTACTGTCCGAGCATCGAGCGGGTGGATCCGTGGCTGACGCTGGAAGGGCTGCGCCTGGCGTACGAGTTGTTGTCGGGCCCGAACGCATGAGGCTGCCATAATCGCAGCGGCGTACTGCCAGGATGGCGCAAGGTATGACTAAAAGGCAGCAGGGTTGCGCTCCTAAGTAGATACAAATGCGTGACTTAGCTTGAGCCTGCCAAGGTTTGCACCGCCTTGACATGACTTCTCCAGTGCCTATTTTGCATTGTGTTAGCACTCACCCTCATTGAGTGCTAATGGCAACTGGAACGGCATTCACCGATAGGAGATAGCCACCATGGCAACAAAGACCGCTGCGGGCGCCAAGGTAGCGCCCCTGGCTGATCGCGTCGTTGTAAAGGCGCTTGAAGACTCCGAGCAGATGCGCGGTGGGCTCTACATACCTGATACGGCGAAGGAGAAGCCGCAGCAGGGTGAGATCATCGCTGTAGGCCCGGGTCGTTTTGAAGATGGCAGCCGTGTGCCGATGGACGTCAAGGTCGGCGACAAGGTGCTATACGGGAAGTACAGCGGCACCGAAGTCACCGTTGACGGCGAGCAGTACCTCATCCTCCGCGAGTCCGATGTTCTCGCGGTGATCAGCTGACAACCGACTCACTGACTCAAGGCCGGTCGTCGGCTGCCTCACAAGGGCACGCCTGACGCGCAGGGCCGCACAGAGGAACACTACCAATGGCTGCCAAGGAACTGCATTTCAACACCGACGCACGCGCTGCTCTCAAGCGCGGCGTTGACCAGCTGGCCGAGGCCGTGAAGGTCACGCTCGGCCCGAAGGGACGCAACGTAGTAATCGACAAGAAGTTCGGATCACCGACCGTTACCAAGGACGGCGTTACCGTCGCCAAGGAAGTGGAGCTGGTGGATCCCGTGGAGAACATGGGTGCGCAGATGGTGAAGGAAGTCGCTACCAAGACCAGCGACCTCGCCGGCGACGGCACCACCACCGCCACCGTTCTCGCTCAGGCAATCTTCCGTGAAGGCCTCAAGAACGTCACGGCTGGCGCGAACCCCATGGCCATCAAGCGCGGCATCGACCAGGCCGTCAGCGCCATCGTTGACGAGCTCAAGTCCTTCTCCGTTCCCACCAAGGGCCGCAAGGAAATCGCCCAGGTCGGAACCATCTCCGCGAACAACGACACCGAAATCGGTGAGCTGATTGCCGAGGCGATGGAGAAGGTTGGCAAGGATGGCGTAATCACGGTTGAAGAGGCCAAGGGCCTCGAGACCACGCTCGAGACTGTAGACGGCATGCAGTTCGATCGCGGTTACGTGTCACCTTACTTCGTCACGGATCCGGACAAGATGGAAGCCGTTCTCGAAGACGCGCTCATCCTGATCCACGACAAGAAGATCTCCGCAATGAAGGACCTGCTCCCGGTCCTGGAGAAGGTTGCCCAGATGGGCAAGCCGCTTCTCATCATTGCCGAGGACATCGAAGGTGAAGCGCTTGCCACGCTCGTGGTAAACAAGCTTCGCGGAACGCTCCGCGTGTGCGCTGTGAAGGCTCCTGGCTTTGGCGATCGTCGCAAGGCGATGCTGCAGGACCTCGCTGTTCTCACGAAGGGCCAGGTGATCTCCGAGGAAGTTGGCTTCAAGCTCGAGAACGCCGTTGTGAGCGATCTTGGAAGCGCCAAGCGCGTTGTGGTGGACAAGGACAACACCACCATCATCGACGGTGCGGGCGACCAGGATTCCATCCAGGGCCGCGTGAAGGAGATTCGTGCTGCAATCGACAAGAGCACGTCTGACTACGACCGCGAGAAGCTGCAGGAGCGCCTGGCGAAGCTTGCCGGCGGTGTTGCGGTGATCAACGTCGGTGCGGCCACCGAGAGCGAGATGAAGGAGAAGAAGGCTCGCGTTGAGGACGCACTGCACGCCACGCGTGCCGCGGTCGAGGAGGGCATCGTTCCTGGTGGTGGCGTTGCGCTTCTTCGTGCCCAGCGTGCGCTGGACAAGCTCAAGAAGTTCGACGACAACGATGAGGCAATCGGTGTTGCCATCATCCGACGCGCCATCGAGGAGCCGCTGCGCATGATCGTGCAGAACGCGGGTGGCGAAGGCTCGATCGTGATCGAGAAGGTTCGTGAGGCAAAGGACAACAGCTTCGGCTACAATGCCCTTACGGACAAGTACGAGGATCTTGTGGCGGCCGGCGTGATCGACCCGACCAAGGTGACTCGCACTGCACTTCAGAACGCGGCGTCCATCGCAAGCCTGCTCCTCACCACGGAAGCGATCGTGGTAGAGAAGAAGGAAGACAAGCCTTCAATGCCGGCGCCTGGCGGCGGCATGGGCGGAATGTACTAAAAGCCGGCCAGCCGGTTCTGAAAGGGGGTGGAGCCACATGGCTCCACCCCCTTTCTGTGTTGGCCATACTCGCCGGAACCAGCGTGGCGGCGGTCGGTGCTAACCGGCGGCCCTAACCACTCTGCCTATCGTCTCCCATGTGCGAGTTGTCACTTCCTTTCCATAGGCCTTCTCGATGAGCAGCATGAAATCCGGCGAATTGCCCGAGGGCACGTAGCTGCTGAAAATTTCCAGTCCGATCCGGGTGTGGATGTGCGCCTGGTCGCGGCTCTGCGGAAAATCGAGAGAGACGTCGGTTGGCTGACGAAGAAAGGTTACGACGCGCTTGGAGCCCGGCGTCAGCTTGAAGGAGGCGTATGGGTCGGC
>DATGOL010000185.1:0-15883 GCA_035306065.1 Gemmatimonadales bacterium
GCACCCATGTCGTTGATGAGTGTCACGCCCAGCGAGAGCGCGTGCTGCTGCGCGCGTGCGAAGGCCTCGTCGAGTTCGGCCTCGGTTTCGTTAGGGATGACATTCGAAACCAGGTCCATTGCGTTGTCGCGCAGCATGCCGGTGGGCTGGCGGCTGCGTGAATCGCGAACGATGGTGCCGCCGTCAGGGTTTTGCGAGGCTGCCGTGACGCCGGCCATGCGCAGGGCCGCCGAGTTCGCCAGCGCCATGTGGCCGTCGAGGCGGCTCACGAGAACCGGGTTGTTGGGTGTGAGTGAGTCAATCCACTCGCGCCGCGGAAGTTGACCACCCCAGAGTTCGTGGTCCCAGTCGCCGCCAGTAATCCAGCGCCCCTCCGGTAGCGTGCGCGCAAACTCGCCGATGCGGCGCGCGAACTCTTCAGGTGTCGCAGCGTCTCGAAGATCCACGCTCGCCAGTTGAAAGCCGCCACTCATGAAGTGAGTGTGGTTGTCCATGAAGCCTGGAGTCACCATTCGTCCAGCAAGGTCAATCCGATTGGTTTCACTGCCAACGAACCGCTGCGCATCCTCGTCGCTTCCTGTGAACACGATGTGACCGTCGCGAACGGCGATCGCAGAGAACGGCTGCTCCGAGGCAGCACCGGTCCATACTACGCCCCCAGTGAATACGAAGTCAGCGGGTGCCTGGCTGTTGGAGCAGGCGGTGGAGGCGGCCAGGAAGGCGACTACAAGGATTCGATTGCGCATTGAAATTCGTGGTGCGTGAACCGGGCACTGAAAGCGCGGCTGATGTGCGCCGCAGTGCGGGCGCGGGCAGGTCCAGCTGGCGAAATGCCGATGCCGTGACGTGTGCGATCGAGGATAACATCTGCCTGGCAACGGGGGAGCGCCAGCCCGAAGGGATAATGCGCGGTGGCGTGCGACTATCGCGCGGCGTGCCGTAGCATACCTTGATGCAGATGCGGACACCGGCCGGGACCGGGACTTGCCGCATGCCAGGTGTCAGCATCAGGCTGCAGCAGTGCTTTCGTCCACGGGTTTGAGCGCGCCGATTGTTTGGTGTGCTACTGGTCGTGGCTAGTGTGGACATTAATAAGGGGGGATTGAACGATGAACATTACTGACATGCTCGCACAGACCGGCGGGCTTCAGTCCATGGCCCGGGAGCTGGGGATAAGCGAGAACCAGGCATCAGCGGGTGCTGCAGCGCTTCTTCCTGCCATCCTGGGTGGCTTTCAGAAGAAAGCCACGTCGCAGTCAGGCGGCCTGGAAGGCCTGGCGGGGATGCTGGGTATGCTGGGTGGTGGCGCGCTCGCGGATGACGTTGTGGCGCCGGAGCCAACGCATGTGGACCGCGGCAACGCCGTGCTTGGGCAGATATTCGGCTCGAAGGACGTGAGTCGTGCGGTCGCGGCGAATGCATCGGAGAAGTCCGGTCTGGATGCTTCGGTGCTGAAGAAGATGCTGCCGATGCTTGCGATGCTTGCGGCCGGCTATATGGCAAAGCAGAGGTCGAGTGGTACCGCTTCAGGCGCGCAGTCGCAGGGCGGCGGGCTAGGCGGACTTCTCGGAGGGTTGCTCGGTGGTGCAGGGGCGGCGGGCGGACTGGGCGGGCTCGCGTCCATGCTGGATTCCGACGGTGACGGGAATCCGCTGGACGACATCATCGGGATGATGGGCAAGGGCAGGTAAGGGAGTCTGCTGCTCGTGCTGCGGTGATGCTGACGGCCAGGCGAAGATGACATCGAGCATTGATCCTGGCCGTCCGGCCTCACGATAATCCGTGATGGCTGGCGAGAATCCGGCGCAGGCTCGCCGGCCATCCGCCGGGAGTTTGAACTGCGCCTCTTGAATGGAAGGAGGTTTGCATGAATCGTGTTTTCGTCAGGGCGGCAGCGGTTGCAGTGGCAGTAGTGTTTGCGGGGTGCAGTTCGGTATCGGAGCCGGTTGGGCCACCTGAAGGTTCCGCGAATCTCCTGATTCTGCCGTTCGAAGGACGAGATGTGGCCGGGTTCATCTACGGATCATTACGGAGCCGGGAGCGACTGGTGGTACGCACCACCGAGGCGTGGGAAGAAATCTGGACTCGCATGACTTCGAATTACACGCCGCAGCCACCGGCTCCGGAAGTGGATTTTGAATCGGAGATGGTGATCATTGCATCCATGGGTTCCCGCCCAACGGGAGGATTCGGCATCAACGTTGTTCAGGTTGCCGAGTCTGAAGGAACGGTGTATGTGGTGGTGAACGAGACGTCACCTGGTTTCAGGTGCATCACTACACAGGCCCTTACTTCCCCGGTTACGGCAGTACGCGTTCAACGCCGCGACGGACCGGTGACATTTCTCGAGCGGGAATCGGTAAGCGACTGCCGCTGAGCACATTGGGACGCCGGAAGTGCAGAAGGGTGCACTTTGATCGGCCGCGCGACAGAGACGGGAGCGTAAGGCGGTGCCTTACGCTCCCGTCTCGTCGCCCAGGCGCCGGCCTGTCATCAGGTACTCGCCAACGTAGTCCTTCACTGCTTCGCTGAGCGGAGTAAACGGGCCGGCATACCCGGTGCCCTCGAGCCGGCTCACGTCTGCAAGGGTGTGATACTGGTACTTGCCGCGGATCTCTTCGGGCATGTCAATGAATTCAATCTTTTCCGGGCACTGCATAGCCTCGAACACGGGCCTCACGAGTTCCAGCCAGGTGTTGGCGGTTCCGCTGCCTACGTTGTAAAGGCCCGTCCAGCCGCCTGAGGCCAGGTGCAGTGCAATTGCCACGGCGTCCTTGACATAAACGAAGTCCCGCTGCTGCTCGCCATCGGCGAAATCAGGGCTGTAGCTTCGGAACAGGCGCACCTTTCCTTCGGCCTGTACCTGTCCGAAGGCCTTGTGCACCATCGAGCGCATCTCACCCTTGTGAGCTTCGTTAGGGCCGAAAACGTTGAAGAACTTCAACCCGGTAATCTCGTCGAGTATTCCCTCACGCCTGGCCCACAGGTCGAAGAGCTGCTTGGAGTAGCCGTACATGTTCAGCGGACGCAACCGCTCGATGCGAGATGCGTCATCGTCCATGCCTGCGCTGCCATCCCCATACGTGGCCGCCGATGACGCATACGTGAACTCCGTGCCGCTGTCCAGCGCCCAGATGCACAGCGACTTGGTGTACTCGTAGTTGTTCCGGATCAGGTAGCTGGCGTCGCGCTCGGTAGTGCTGGAACAGGCTCCCATGTGAAGCACCAGGTCGAACTCTCCGAGCGATCCGGCTTCGAGCAGCGGCAGCAGGTCATCCGCTTCCACGTAGTCTTCGAAGCGCAAGGGAACCAGGTTACGCCACTTCTCGCTGGTTCCCAGCAGGTCGCTGACAACGATATTGCTGTTGCCCTCACGATTGAGTGCCCAGACGAGTGCAGAACCGATGAAGCCGGCTCCACCGGTAACCAGTACGCGGGCTGACGTGAGATCGAGGGTCATGGTGAACAGTTGCTGATTGATGGGTTGAACTGCCGGCACGCCTGTGCCTGACGTGGCTACCTTGGTCCGTTCCTGCGAAGCACGCGTCCCGCGCGAGCGCCCGTGAACTTCCCGCCGTCCACGGCAACCACACCATTCACGATCACGAACGGAATGCCGTCCGGATACTGGTGCGGGTTCTCGAACGTGGCGTTGTCCTGCACGGTTTCCGGATTGAAGACAACTACATCGGCGCGCATTCCTTCTGCCAGGCGTCCGCGATCGTGGAGGCCGAGCCGTTCCGCAGGCTGGGCTGTCATCTTGTGGACTGCCTGGGGGAGCGTGAGCACGCCGCGATCGCGCACATAACGAGCCAGCACGCGCGGGAAGGTGCCGTACCAGCGAGGGTGCGGGTGTCCTTCACCGGGCTGCGTGAGGCGGCCGTCGGACGCGATCATCGCCTGCGGATGCTGCATGATGCGGTCTACATCCCCTTCGTCCAGTACGTGGTAGATGGCTGACACGCCGCCACGCTGCAAAGCTTCGAAGATCAGCTCAGCGCCATTCTCGGGTGTGGGTTCCATGCCGCGCTCCGTTGCCCAGTCGGCAAGCGTGCGTCCTTCCAGGTCGCGCTGCCAGGGAACCCGCGCAAGCTGCACGCGACTTATGTCACCGCCGCCGCGGTCATTGAGGATGTTGAACACAGTGCCGCGCTTGATGCTGTCGCGCAGGACGGGATCCTTCAGGCGGCGCTCGAAGGCGCCATCGCCGTCGGCGCGCGCCCAGGTTGGCACGAGGACGCCGATTCCGGTATACGTGGCGGTGTATGGATAAAGATCCACCATGACGTCCACACCTGCCTCACGAGCGGAGTCCACCATCGCGAGGGTGCGCACACTCTGGCCCCACATCGGCTGCCCCACAACCTTGTGGTGAGTTAGCACAACCGGAATACCGGCTTCACTCCCGATCCGGATGGCCTCAGCCACACCTTCGATCAGCTCCAGCCCTTCCTCGCGCAAGTGAGAGGTGTAGATGCCGCCGGAGTCCGCCGCCACACGAGAAAGGGCAATCACCTCATCGGTCTCGGCGAAGTTGCCCGGCAGGTAGCGAAGTCCGGTAGACATGCCCCAGGCGCCCGCGCCCATGGCCTGCGCAACCATGTGCTGCATGCGAGCCAGCTCGTCCGCGTCAGGCGCCCGGTCCTGCATGCCCAGCACCTCGCGTCGGATGGTGTTGTGGCCGGTGAGGAACGCCACGTTCATTCCGACGCCCATCGCCGCCGCCGAGTCCAGGTACGGCGCGAGAGGCCAGGGTGCGGAGCCGTCCGGGCCGCCGAGCGAAGTTGTGATGCCCTGCCGGACGGCACTCTCCGCGTCAGGCAGGCGAAGGAGCGGATCCAGGTGTCCGTGGAGGTCCACGAAGCCCGGCGCGACCACGAGGCCGGTGGCGTCTATCGTTCGGGTTGCGGAGTCGGGCTTGAGCGCCGAATGAATGCGGACGATGGTGTCGCCGCGTATGCCGATATCCACACGTATGCCTTCACTGCCGCTGCCGTCCAAAACGGTTCCGCCCGCTATGAGCAGGTCATATCGCTCGACCGGCGCGGGCTCCTCCTGCGCGACGGTGCAGGCGGCAAGCGTGGTGATCAGCAGGGTGAAAAACGTGCCCGAGGCCCGAGTCACGCACCTCGACTGCATGGCATTAAGCATTGGCTGGGTATTCTCCGATTCGAATCGACGTGGGCGACCTGAACCGGAATAATACCCAGCGAACCGTACTGTTGGGGAATGGTGCTGATGCGAGTGCAGCGGTTACGGATCGCGAACCATCCGCATCATCATCTCCACCGACCGCCCGGCGCCCTGCGTAAGTACGGGGTGGGGCTGGTCGGAGCTGAACCAGGGTTGCCCGTTTACGGAGATAGTAGCCCGAACCACGTAGGACTTGGCGGGGTCTATTCGAGATTCGTCAAAGGAGATCGAGAACCGGATGGGAGTTGTAGCCTGATCTTCAGTTGTGTGAGCGATGTCGATCGGGGGGGCATCTGCGGCCGCAACCTCCTGGAGCACGGCCTCGAACACCGCGTCAGGCGGCAATGCTATCTTTTCGCGGTAGGTGGCAACTCCCTGAAGAAGCGAGATGTTCGGAGCCGCTGACATTGCTGCGCTGGCCCTGGATGCCTGGCTGCTGGAAGCGCAGGATGAGAAGCCTGTGACTGCCAGGGCAAAGGAAAGTGCCGCGACCCGTTGGATCGTATTTCCGAGCGAGATGCGCATTGCCGGCCTCCTGCATGAGCCAGGTACATGGGCGCTGGTGAAGCTCGCAAAAGTGCGGAGCACCCGGCGCTGCTGACCCGGGTGCTCTCAGCTATGCTGTGCCGCTGATCTTGCAAGCGATGAGCCAACCAACGCAGTGATTGCGGTGCAGAGCAGCAGCCCCGGTAGTCGGCTGCGCCCGTCAAGCACGAGCCCGGCAGCTGGCGAATTATCGGGCAGGCAGGTTCAGCCGCCGCGGAAGGTGAAGTACACCGCTCCCGCAATGCACAGCGCGGCCCACAGATAGTCGAGTTTCAGGGGCTCCTTCATGTAGAAAAGAGCGAAGGGCACGAATACACTCAGCGTGATCGCTTCCTGAAGCAGCTTGAGCTGTGCAACTGAAAGCTCACTGTAGCCAATCCTGTTGGCAGGCACCTGCAGCAGGTATTCGAAAAGTGCGATGCCCCAGCTGACGAGCGCTGCGATGATCCAGGGCTTGTGACTGAGTTCCTTGAGGTGCGCATACCAGGCGAATGTCATGAAGACATTGCTTAACGTCAAAAGAATGACGGTCTGCCAAACGGCGTGCATTTTCTGTGACTCCGGGAGCCCGCTGAATGCTGGTGGTACTGGTGTTGGGAAGAAAGGAAAAGAGCGCGGACTCGCTCAGCGGATCGCAGCCGTCAAATAACCTCCAATTAGCGGGCCCCAGCACTCGGCAGTGATCACTGCCGAGTGCTGGTGGAACTCACAACCCGAACGCCAGCTGACTGTGGATTGCTTCCGGGGCTCGCGTCATGCCCCGGAAGCTCGTGTCACGTGGGTATGCCGTGCCTAGTCCTGCGCCGTCCTCCCGTTTCTCACGCGAGACGCACCCAGGTTGTTCCAGTGCGTGATCGCGTTCACTGCGAGCGCGAATGAGCCCTGTGTCTCGTGCCGCCAGATCGGGCGAATTGCGAACAGGATTGCGTGGCCCTCACCGACCGGTGCGTCGATAACCGCCGCCATGCCGGCGAGATCCTCTCCGTGCTGCAGACGGCCGCTCACCAGGAGCGAGTCGGTGTTCTGGTGGAAACGCAGCACTACCTGCGGACGTGCGCGCCGCGCAGCCGCGCTGGTGTCTGCGCCACCGCCGAAGCCGCCGCCGCCGAATCCACCTCCACCGCCTGCCCGAAGCAGCGGGGCCTGGTTGAAGTAGACCGGGAACGACGCCTGGTCGTAGCCGTAGAGAATGGGACTGGTGCGCTCCACCGGCTGCGCACGGAAAATCGCACCACTTGCCACCAGGTTGTCAGACTCGGCCTGCTGAACACCGGGGTTGAAGCCCAGGTGTACCGGAAGCACGGCACTGTTACCAGTGGCGATGAGCAGCCCGCCGCGCTCCAGGAACCGGCGCAGCGTCTGCGCACCTTCCAGTCCCATGCCTGGCCGGATGTCATCCGTGGAGTCCAGCTTGCCCAGGTTGGGCGTAAGCGGCGAAGTCTTCCACGGGATCGCGGGTCCGGTCATCGGGCGGCCGTTGAGCAGCGTGGTAACGTTGCCGCGTACATGCTCGAAGAACACCACGTCGAACTGGTCGAGCGCGTTAGGGTTCCTCAGGTCCTGGTCCGAGATGTAGGTGTAGGGAATCTTCATCTCGTCGAATGCGAACCGTACCCAGCCCTCGTTCTGGGTTTCAATCCAGGAGTGCATGAGCGCAATGCGGGGGCGCTGCACCGTGTGCGAACTCACGTCAGGCGCGCTGCCCACCGCCACAGCCGTCAGGCCAAGGGACTGGATTCCAGCGCGTGCAGCCGCAGCGTCACCGCTGATGATCCACGTACCCGCCGGGTACTCACGATTGCCGGCTCGGAACGATTCGGATGCAGAGCGCACCTGTGCGTTACCGGTATGGAAGGGAAGCGCGGCCGAACGCCAGTCACCGACATGCGGAACGAGCAGCACGTCGCCCCTTCCGGTGATGTTCGCTGCGACTGTGGCATCGCCGTCTACCATCTGCATCGGTCGAGCCAGTATCGACGAGTCTGCGATGGTATACGCCTGAACGTGACGCAGGTCTGCAATTGACCAGCCAGTGTCATCGTACGGGTTGGGATCGTCTTCACGGTAGCGCTGGTGAGCCAGCAGTGTACGCGCCATGCGAGTGTATGGCTGGTCCATGCGCACGATCCAGTCGCCACGCCTCACGCGAACCGTGTCAGCGCGATCCGGGTACTGCGCGCCACGCTCGACCATTGGCGGGCGCGCAGTGGTGGTGAAGTCCGACGTGGCCGTGTGGATCTCGGAGCCGTGCGACTGCAGAAGGTTCACGAAGTCGGCCGCCTCCGCCGCCCTCGCCTGCGATGCAGGAATCACGAAAGCGTAGGGCGCCTCACGCTGACCTAGCGCTATGGTATTCTCAGCCTTCGTTACGAAGTTGCTGAGAAAGGTTTTTGCGTTGTCGGCAACGTGACGGAGTGCCACGAGAACACCGGACTGCTGGTAGTTGATGTTGCTGCGGATGCACCAGCGCACGCCGTTCACCGGGGGGTTCGCACGGAACCACTCGCGCGATGTGTTGTTCTCTCCCAGCTGCACGGTATGGCAATCGGCGCCTCTCGAGGTGTACGTCTCGTAGAAGCGACCGATGCTGTTCCGGAAGTTGGCGACCGAGAACATGTAGTTGGGCGTCCATCCGTCGTAGAAACGGTGCGTCCACACACCCGGAAGGCCGCGTCGCGTGAGTTCCGTGATCTCCTGGTATGCAAGCTGGTGCCACTCGCTCACGAGTATCGCGTCGAACTGGTCGTTGTACGGGCCGGTGCCCGTGCTTGCGTAGAGGAAGGGAACGCTCTCGTGAAGGTCGTGGAAGACCACGGGATTCCAGTCCTCGAACGTCTCGTTCACGGTCTTCGTGAGGCGCTGCGAAACCACCATGCCATCACGATTGTTGTCGTGCGCAGTGTACTTGCCCCAGTAAACGAGCGGAGTGTTGACGTTCAGCTCCTTGTTCTGGTAGTACGTGTCCACGTAGCGATCGCGGCCGTCCGTCTCGATTACGGGCGTGATGAGAACGATGGCATTCTCACGGATTGCACGGATGTGCTCGCCTTCGTCCACTGCCAGGCGATAGGCGAGTTCCATGAGCATCTCGGGACTGCCTGTCTCGCCCGAGTGAATTGCGCCGGTAAGCCAGTAGATGGGTTTTGCGGTACGAAGAAGGCGATCCCTGGTCTCCGGCGTGAGGCGGCGCGGATCCGAAAGGGAGTCCATGATCGCCTGGTAGCGCGGGAGTTGCTGTATCGTTTCCTCGTCGGCGAACGCGATAAGGGTCATCTCGCGCCCTTCATCGCTGGTGCCGATGGTCCACATCCTGGTGCGCGGCGATGCCGCGTCAACTGCGCGAAGGTAGCGGTTGACGTCCGCTACCCGGCTGAGCTTGCCCTCGGTTCCCGGTACGTATCCAATCACCTCGAGCGGCGTGGGAACCGTTGTCGAGGCTGGAAGGTAGTCCACCAGCTCAGTGATGAACTTCCACCGTTCGTGCGTGGGCGTGAGTTCGGTTATCTGCGCCGTGTAGGCAGAATCGATGGCCTGTGATCCCCGCTGGGCGGAGACGGTGGCTGGCGCGACCGCGATGGCGGCCAGGAGCGCCGCGCTCAGAATGCGCGGCGCGAGAGGATTGGATTGTGTCATGCTGGTTCCCGGTATGTGGTCCGGGAACGATCCTACGGTAATACCTTCAGATATGGAAGTGTCCCGGGCGCTAATCCTCTTCCGGAATGATCAGCCAGAGCAACAGATACACCAGAGTACCTGGAAATCCGGCGGAGATGACCGAGACGATCACGAAGATCACGCGCGCGATGGTCACGTCCATATTGAAGTAGTCGGCCAATCCGGCAACGACTCCGGCGATCATCCGGTTGGATCTGGAGCGGCGGAGGGTAGATGATGCGATGGGCATGGCGCTCTGGGTAAGGGCGGGGGCAAAGTGGTTGGCTGGGAAAGCCTGAGCCGAATGTTACGAAGCAGGAACCAGAGGAGGTTCAGATGAGTGATACGGTTGAGCGGCTGGAAACGCCGAAGGAAGAGTGGAAGTCCGTGCTCGATCCGCACGAGTACGAGGTTCTCTTCGAGGAAGGTACGGAACGTCCCTTCTCACATCCTTATAATGCCGAGAAGCGGGATGGAACCTTTGTGTGTGCGGCATGTCATCTGCCGCTTTTCGAGTCGGGTGCGAAGTATGAGAGTGGGAGTGGCTGGCCGAGCTTCACCAAGGTGATCCCGGGTCACGTTGCGCTCAAGACCGATTACAAGCTTGGTGTGCCGCGCACCGAGTATCATTGCGCGCGCTGTGGTGCGCACCAGGGGCACGTTTTCGATGACGGTCCGCAGCCTGCGGGCCAGCGGTGGTGCAACAATGGAACCGCCCTGCGCTTCGTGCCTGAAGGTGATGACCTGCCCGAACTGAGGGGGTAGATCGAAGGTGACCGCGGCATTCACTCCTTCCAGGCCGGCATCCGGCAGCCCATCTTTATTCTCATGACACACTCCACGTCCACCCCATCGCGGCGCGACTGGCTGCGCACCATTGCGGCAGGTGCTGCGGGCCTGACCGTTGCCGCGCTTGCCCGCCCGGCATCGCTGTTCGCGTTTGCACAGCAGTCCAGCCTGGCCATGACGGTGTACAAGACTCCCACCTGCGGGTGCTGCACCGCCTGGATGGACCATGTAAAGGCGAACGGCTTTACCGCCAACGCGCAGAACGTGAATGATCTCACGCCGATCAAGCGGCGCTTCGGCGTGCCGCGCGCGCTGGAGAGTTGCCATACGGCGCTCGTCGGCGGGTATGTGGTGGAGGGCCACGTTCCGGCGGACCTGGTTCAGAAGCTGCTGCGGGAGAAGCCGAACGCAGTGGGGCTGGCGGTGCCCGGCATGCCGATAGGGTCGCCCGGTATGGAAGGTGGGAGGCCGCAGAAGTACGACGTGCTGCTGTTCGACAAGGCCGGCAAAACGACGGTGTACGCGTCGCGCTGAGAGCCTGGCAGTGTTTCAGCCAGGGGAGACGACGCTGAAGCGGCATCTCCCCTGCTGCCTGGCCGGGGGGCTGGCGGCTTTGCAGGACCTCTGCCTGCCGACTACCTCTCTGCCGCGACAGAAGGCTGCGAGCCTGCGGTTGCGCCTTCAGAGCTGCCGCTGTCCGTAGGCGTTACCAGCTTGAGCCCCGCGATTCCCGCCACGATCAGCGTGAGGCAGGCAAGCCTGGCCACCGTAGCGGGCTCACGGAAGAGGACAATGCCGAGGATCGCGGTGCCCACCGCTCCGATGCCGGTCCACACCGCATAGGCTGTCCCCACCGGCAGCGTGCGGACGGCTACACCCAGCAGGCCCATGCTTATCACGATGCTGGTGATCGTCAGTATCGTTGGCAGCGGGCGCGAAAAGCCGTCAGTGTACTTGAGGCCAATCGCCCAGCCTATCTCGAACAGGCCGGCGATGAAAAGAATGAGCCAGGGCATGTGGCAGGAGTTCCGGTTCTAAGGCTGACGAGTGCGTGTGGAGGAAAAGGTAAGGCCAACATGCTCCGCCGTGCCGGGGCGAACGCCTTCCGGCATCAGCTACTTCTCATCGCCACCACCGGACTTACCCTCGCCGCCCTCCGCGCCGGAATCCAGCAGGCCACTGTCGCCGTCAGTAGCAGGGCTCCCGCACCCAGAGCAAGCGTAAGCGGATCGCGCGCGCTGATCTCGTGAAGCATGGACTGCAGCTGTTTTCCGAGCGCCAGGAATACCGCGATCCCAATCAGCGATCCCACCATGACGAGCCCCACGCCGCCGGCCAGCACCAGGCGCACCACTTCCGCCGGGGTGGCGCCTAGCGAGAGGCGTATGCCGATTTCCGGAACGCGCTGGCTCACAGCGTAGCTGATCACGCCGTATACACCGAGCAGCGCGAGAAGCAGCGAGAGCGTGGCGAAGCCGGTCATTACGCCCATTGAGAGCCGCTCCGTAACCAGCGACCGCGACACCAGCTCATCGAGAGTGCGAGGCTCATACACGGGAACGGTCGGGTCCAGCTCCTGCGCACTACGCCTTGCTACCGTCATCACGGTTCCCAGCGGTAGCGAGCTTCGAATCACCAGCTGCATACTTGGTATCCAGTGATTGTGGCGGTTGGAATAGTAGACGGTCGCCTTGTCGGGCTCGTGCAGCGCACCCTGCTTTACCGTACCAACCACTCCCACGATCGTCGCCGGCCTCCCCTGCGAGATGGTCTGCCCAATCGGATCCTGATCGCCGAAATAGGAACGGGCCAACTGCTGGTCGATCACTGCTACCAGCGGAGAATCTCCTCTGTCCGTGAGCTCGAAGTCCCGCCCTGCGAGCAACGGGATACCCATCGTGCGGAAGTAATCGTCACCTGCCACCACGAGGTTGGCATGCCTCTCTGGCTCGTCAGGCCGCGGGGATATGTCCCCGAGCGTGAAGGGTGAGCTGTCGGTGCCGCCGGAGAACGGCAGTCCGCTTACTATGCTCGCCGACTCGATCCCTGGTGTGCCGCGCAGCCGATCCAGGTAGCTGTCGAAGAACGCAATGCGCTTCTCCGGTGTGTCGAAGCGCTCCCCCGCAATCGAGACACCCATTGCGTAAACCCGCTCGGCGTCAAAGCCCGGGTCAAGCGCGAGCATGCGCCCGAGGTTTCGCGCCAGAACGCCAGCGCCAAGCAGGAGGACGAGCGTGAAGGCTACCTGCAGAACCACGGCCGCCTGCAACACCCGGTTGCGCGCCGGGCCGCCTGACGAGCCGCGCGAGGAATCCTTTAGAACATCGTTCAGGTTCGTCCGGGCTGCCCTTAGCGACGGCGCGAGCCCCAAGAGAATGCCGGCACCCAAGGCGACGGCGGCCGTCATTCCAAGCACGCCAGCGTTCAGGTGGACGTCCGCCAGCATCTCGTATTCGCCAACGGCGCTGAGAGACATGAGCTTCAGGAGGAGCAGCGCCACCACGACTCCGAAAACGCCGCCAGCCACCGCAAGCGCCAGGCTTTCGATAAGGAGCTGCCTGACGATCAGGCCGCGCCCCGCACCGATCGCCGCACGCACGGCCAGCTCCCTCGCACGCCCGATGGCCCTCACGAGCTGCAAACTCGCAACGTTCGCGCATGCGATGAGCAGCACGAGACCCACAGCGCCCGTCAACAGGAGCAATACCGGGCGAAGATTCCCTGCCAGGTAGTCCACCAGAGACGTGGACCGCAGAACCAGGCCTCCGCCACCCAGGGACAACTCCTCGCGCCATCTACGCGACTGTTCGTCCAGTCCGGCGGCGAGCTGACCGTCCGTAACGCCCGGCCGCACCCGCAACACCGGCGTCATGAACAACCGATTTCGCGCACTCGCCGAACGCATCCCCTCATCCATCAGCTGTGGAACCCACAACTCGGCCGTTCGCGGGTAGCCGAATTCCGGCCCCATCACACCCACCACTTCGTAGCTCACACCGCTGAGGTGCACGCTGCGACCAACGATGGACGGCTCACCGCCGAAGGCGTCCCGCCAGAGCGAGTAGCCGAGTACGACCACGAGGTGCCGGCCCTCCTCCGAGCTTGCGCCGTCGAAGGTCCGGCCCAGAAGCGGACGGCCATCGAAGAGCTCGAAGAAGTCGCCCATCGTTCGTGCACCATGAACGCGGCGTGGCGCCGCGTCGCTCGCAAGGGTGAACGACGTTCCTGAATAGGCCGCGCCTGCGGAGAACAGATCCTCACGAGCGATCAGTTCCTCTACTGAAGGCGGCCCCAGCGGCGTTGCCTCGAGTCCCAGATCGGGTATGTCGTGACGCACCACGTGCAGCTCGTTCAGCCACGGCACTGGAACCGGCCGAAGCAGAACGGAATCCACCACGCTGAAGATCGCCGTGCTCGCGCCTATCGCGAGCGCCAGCGTGAGCACGATCGCCGCAGTCAGTCCCGGCCGGCGCACCATGCCGCGCACTGCCATGCGCAGGTCGCGCCAGCTTCCTCCGATCAGGCCACCACTGCTCGCCCTGCGTTCCGAACGAGCATCGATCGCAGCCGTTTCACGCCGTAGTGCCTGCACGTCGCCGAACCGGCGGTGCACCTCCCCCTCCGCCGCCTCTCGATCCATCCCGCGTTCCACCAGTTCCTCCACGCGCTCCTGGAAATGGAATGCGAATTCCTCGTCCACCGCACGTGTGGCTCGTGAACCACTGGCAGGAAGCGAGAACGCGCGACGCACTCCCGGGGGACGCCGTGATTGCTCGTCACTCATGACACTCCCTCCGCATCGAGAACCATGCTCACGGCCTCGGTGTAGCGATTCCATCGCGACAGCTCCGCGGCGAGCTGCCTGCGCCCCGCGGTCGTCAGGCGATAGTACTTCGCCCGGCGCCCCCGCTCCGTATACCCCCACTCGGCATCCAGAAGCCCACGCTCTTCCAGCCGGTGAAGTGAGGGATAGAGCGCGCCCTCCTCCACCTGCAGACGTTCACCGGTAGCCTGCTCGATCCAGCGAAGAACGCCCAATCCGTGGAGCGGCCCCCAGGACAGGGTTTTCAGAACGAGAAGGTCCAGAGTGCCGCGAATCAGGTCCATGCAAATCACTCCCGGATTCGGTGTTCTCCACTCAGGGCGCAGACCAGCCCTCAAAGCACGAGCAGACCAGCCCTCAAGGCGTCAGTACAGGAGGTCTGACCTAAAAACAATAGGTATACGGGAGAGTGTCAGTTTTTGTGTCAGATTCCGACCACGAATCAACTATCCCGGCTTCGGATGCTGGGGTGGAATCAGCATTTTCACGGGGGGCCGTGGCCGAGGGAACCGATTTCCGTCCCTTGATTTTGCTAAATTGTACTTCATGCTCCGATCGCCTCGCCGCACCTCTCCAACACTCTGTCATCCGGTACCATGATCCAGTCATTGAGTTTTCCGGCGTGTCGCAGCGCGCGTGTGGCTGCACTCGCTGTGCTGCTTCCACTTGCGGCCTGTGACTCCGGCGCCTCGAATGCGGTGGCTGGCGGCGACAGTGCCTCGGCGATCGGTTTGGACAAGTACGCCACCGTCCGCCTGACGACCGACGCGCAGCTGACCGATGCGGAGCGTGCCATGATACCGGTACTCATCGAGGCGGCCCAGGCAATGGACCAGGTGTTCTGGATGCAGGCGAGCGGGCCCAGGGACTCGGTGCTCGCGCTGGCGACTGACGAGGAGACGCGACGCTACATCGAGATTAACTACGGGCCGTGGGACAGGCTCAATGGCAATGCTCCGTTCGTGGAAGGCGTTGGCGCAAAGCCACCGGGCGCGCGCTTCTACCCGGCCGACATCACGAAGGAGGAGTTCGATGCAGCGGTTGCGGCTGGTGGCGCACGTGCCGACTCGCTGCGTTCGCTTTATACGCTCGTGCGGCGCACACCCGCCGGAGAGCTCGAGGCAGTGCCGTACCATGTTGCATTCGCCGAGCAGCACACGCTGGCAGCGCAGAAGCTTCGTGAGGCAGCCGCCATCGCGGAAGATCCGCAGCTCAGGCGTTACCTCGAGCTCCGTGCGGAGGCACTGCTCACGGGCGAGTATCGTGCGAGCGACCTGGCATGGATGGATATGAAGAACAACGGCATTGACGTTATCATCGGGCCGATCGAGAACTACGAAGACCAGCTTTACGGGCAGAAGGCCGCGCACGAGGCATTCGTACTCGTAAAGGATCGCGAGTGGAGTCAGCGCCTGGCGAGGTATGCGCTGCTGTTGCCTGCGCTGCAGCGCGGGCTGCCGGTTGACGCTGCCTACAAGCAGGAGACGCCGGGCAGCGAATCGCAGCTCAATGCCTATGACGCTGTTTACTATGCAGGTGACGCGAACGCCGGATCGAAGACGATTGCCATCAACCTGCCGAACGACGAACAGGTTCAGCTCGAGAAGGGAACGCGCAGGCTGCAGCTCAAGAACTCCATGCGTGCCAAGTTCGACGTGATCCTGGAGCCGATTGCCGACGAGCTGATTGACGCGTCGCAGCGTACGCATGTGCAGTTCGACGCCTTCTTCTCCAATACGATGTTCCATGAAGTGGCGCATGGCCTGGGCATCAAGAACACGCTTGCAGGTCGCGGCACCGTTCGAGAGGCACTCCAGGAGCAGGCGAGTGCGCTGGAAGAGGAGAAGGCAGACGTACTCGGGCTGTACATGGTGTCAA
>DATGOL010000186.1:0-13978 GCA_035306065.1 Gemmatimonadales bacterium
CTTCACAGAGCACGGAGGGCATCCATGTGGGCCTCACGACTGCAAGGTTGTCATAGTAGACCCCCAGGTCCCTCAGTCCCATTTGACGCACCATGCCGTCCTGCACGGTACGAGCGAGTGGTTCGGAGTGCGGATGAAAGTAGTAGGTGCCCGTGCCGTGCGCAGTGAACGGATTCACGCCGTCCGGCAACGCGTTGAGGTGGATGGAAACGAGTGCGTGAGCGTCCGCGCGCCGGGCGATGCGCGGGCGATCCGCGAGAGCCACGGCGCCCTCGGTATCGCGCGTCATGATGACCTCTGCGCCGCGGTCCCGAAGCATGCCCTCAAGACGCGTGGCAATCGCGAGCGTAGCATCACCCTCGTACAGCCCGGTAGGGCCGGTGGCACCGATGGGGGGGTGTCCTGCGTCCACGGCAATGCGCAGTCCCCGGAGCGGCTGGCTTGCATCCACCATCGGACGTCGGCGAATGCGAAGCACGAACTGACCGTCTTCCCACATCGGCAGGTAACCGAATGGTTGCATGGCCAGTTGAATGGTGTACTTCACACGGTCGCTGGCCACCTGGTCCCAGGTCACGTGCCTCACGAGTCCGTCTGCGCGTGCAAACGTCACGATATCCGTATTGGACACCACGTCATACATCGTGAGGTGCAGCGCCGTGCCCTGCTCCTCCACGTGGAAGAGCGGCCTGGATTCCATCGGGAAAACGATGTCCACCCAATGGCTGTCGGGCCTGACGAGGAGATTGCCGGCGACCCTGCGCGGCCGCACCGTTCCCAGCGGAAGCATCACCAGGTCCGACGTATTCACCCATGCCTCGAGGGAGCGGTCGAACCGCACGCGCGAGAAGTCACCCTGCGTTCCGGTAATGCTCACCGTGGTGCCAGGTAGCAGCAGCCACCGATAGGTGCCTCCCGGGCTGGGTCTCGCCGGCATCACCACGTCGGGGTCTGACGATGGCTGGCCCAGCATGGCGCTTCGCAGCTTTCCCGAGTCGATCAGCGTAACCGGCGGAAGTGCGAACACGAGGCTCTCGCTGCCACGCTCCACCAGCAGCCTGGTTCCGGACGTCAGGTGCCTCGCGTCAACGTCCGCTTCGAAAAGTGCGCCTGCATCGCCACGTGCCGGCCCGCGAGTGAGCGAGATCCGCGTTCCGGCTCTCGTGACCACGGTAGCACGCGCGTCCGTGGTTGCGCGCACGGCCACCCTCAGTGGCTCGCCGGGACGTAGGGCCAGCCCCGCCCGGGGCAAAATGCTGGCGGTGTCTGCGCGGAGCGGCTGGTTAACGGCGAACGACCTGCGCCGGGGGAGCAGAGCTACCGGGTGCGTGAGCGAGACCCGCTCCCTTCCCCTGCTGACAACCAGCTCGTACGCGGGCCTGGCGGGAACCGGAAGCCAGGCCAGGAAGGCCCCGTTCGGGCGTACCTCCACCGGGATTCCGTTGATGGTGAGCGATGCGTCACCGCTCCCTACCGAACCGAAGATGAAGTTCGAGTCGCTGGCGGCAACCAGCGCATTGGACGCCGGGTACGTTACGCGGGGAGCCAGCGAGCCGCGCACCTCCGGAATCGCGGGCAACGAGCTGCCCGCGGCAGGTTCCGCTTCCAGGGCCGATTCAGGGTCGCCAGCCAGCGGAGCCGGCGCGGGGTCGAGTTCCGCAGCGGAGCGTCCGCAGCCGGCGAGCAGCAGAAGCGATATCCCTACCGGGAAAACGAGCTCCCGCCGGAGTCTCGGAATGCGGCAATACGATGAGAGGTTCGGCATGATGATTACGATAGCCAACCGACCCTGTCTGTGCCGCCCCCTGGTGCGCGACGGCCCCGACCGTCGCTCCTCGAATTGGCTACAGCCCCGACGGTCCCGCCCTGGGCTGTGGCCTCGACCGTCGCCGCCCGGCCTCGCTGTGGCCTCAATCGTGAAATTGAATGCGAGTTCAGCGGTTCGGAGGTGAAACCAGTAAGAGTTACCGACAGTAGGTTACACAGACCCCCTCACCGTTCGGTCTCCCCGGGGGCAATCCCCGGGGCGTCGGCAGGTTGTGAGACGCGGTTGCCGCTTTGGTATCCCGGGCGGCCATTCGTGGCGCAATCGGCATGGAATCCAAAGGGCCGAGGCATTCATGGGTGGCGCAATGCTGCGGGCTACCGTCAGATTACCCTCGGCCGCCAGCCAACCCGAACGGAACAGTCCGTCGGTCCCAATCGCCTTTCCAACGTGACGTCTTCCGCTCGCCACTCATCCTCTCCTGACCGGGCCGCAGTCAGCGTTCATGTCCACAGCTGCACGGACACCGGGCTGGCACGTGAGCACAACGAGGATGCCTTTATCGTAGCCGACCTGACGCACGGCAGGGGGCTGGACGGTGGCGTGGCATCACGGCTCTCGGCCGGTGAACGCGGCCTGCTCTTCATGGTTGCGGACGGGATGGGTGGGGCCGCAGCCGGCGAGGTTGCCAGTCGAATGGCCACCGAGCTCGTATTCGAGCGACTGAAAAGCCGAACCGAGCCATGGCTGGGAGACCGAGTGGCCTTCGTGGCCGCGCTGCACGACGCGGCCGAGTACGCGAACGAAGAGATACACAACTTTGCCTTCAGCAACCCGGGGCACGATGGCATGGGCACCACCGCCACCATCGCGGGTCTGCTTGGTGATACGCTGTACCTGGCGCAGGTGGGGGACAGCAGGGCCTATCTCGTGCGCAATGGCGAGGCACGTCAGCTGACCAAGGATCAGTCGCTGATTCAGAAGCTTGTGGAATTCGGCGAGATCACCCAGGAGGAGGCTGAACGCAGCGAGCGACGCAACATCATCCTGCAGGCGCTCGGCCCCGAGGAAAGTGTGGTCATTGACCTAACGCGACAGCAGGTTCGTCGGGGCGACGTTCTGGTGCTGTGCAGCGACGGGCTTTCGGGCATCGTGAAGCGCGAAGAGCTCGTGAGCATCCTCGAAAGCTCATCAACGCTGCGTGACGCGTGCAACAACCTGATAGCACGTGCCAACGAGCTGGGCGGACCGGACAACATTACCGTAATCCTGGTTCGGTTCGACGGGCCCGGCCTGGACCAGGCGCAACCCGAAGACGACGTAGGCTACGTAGCCTTCGAGGAGGCCGAGAGTGTGCGAACGGGAGAGCTTCGCGCGGCAGCGAGGCCATCGATGGACCAACGCACGCGGCGCGCTCCAGCGGGAGAGAGGCTCGGAACTTCGCCAGTCTCGTCGTTCGCACGCGATGACAGCGACGATGAAGGTTCCAGCCGACGCGAGCGCGGCGAGAAGTGGATGTTCGTACTGATGATCGCGCTCGTGATTGTCGCGATCTCGGTTGCGTTCGTGCTGCTGGACTGAACCGCCGGAGCCTCACGCCTCACGCGGCACGGGCGGCAGGTACAGGGGCGGCACCGGCCGCGCACGAACGTCAGGCGCCCGGCACGTATCCCAGCAAGGCGGCTATGCCAGCCGCAATGAGCGACACCACCAGCAGGGCCATCAGCCTACGCTGCACGCGCGCCGTACGAACCAGTGCCTGCAGATCGGCATCACCGGCGAGCACTGCAATGCGCGCCTTTCCGTTGCCCTCCACAAAGCGCTGAGCTGCCACACGCTGTGCAACCGTCAGGCGCGAGCGCAGTGGCGCCGTGCCTGCAAGTGCCAGCCACACCTGCGGGAATCGCTCGCGGAGACGGAGCGCAGTTTCACCATAGGTTCCGGGCAGCCAGAGGCCCGGATCAACCAGCACGCGCAGTGCGCGGCCGAATGAATTGCTGGCCACCGGCGGAACTCCCTCACCCGCCAGGATTCTGTCCAGCGGCGTGCGGTTCGTAGTCAGGGCCAGCGCACGAGCAACGGGCGACTCGCCAGTCGGAATCCCGAGGGCCGAAGACGACGGCGTCGGTACACCCAGGCGCGCCAGCAGTATCGGCGTGGGTCGCGAAACGCTTGTGGCTGAGGAGGGTGTCGGGTACGCTGATCCGATTACCCCGGTTGAGTTCGACACGGCAGTTGTGTTTGGGGCCACGAAGCCCCACCGAGGGGGCTACAGCATCTGGACGTTCGAGAGCACGCCGGGGTCACCCCTCGACCGGCGTGACGGTCACAATCATACAGAGTTGCTCCCGGCTCCGGGCTCGGGGGCTGCAGATACCGCTCACGAAGAGAGACGAATCGGCCCCTCGCCGGCGCTCCTCCAGCCACGGCGGTTACGGTACCTGACAGCCTCGGCGTATGTTCCCCGCAGCACTTCGCGATTACGAACACCCGTAAGCGACACGACAGCCATGAGGGCTACCACCCCCACTCGCCCGGATAGCGATTGAACTCCCCTCGAGTTTCAAGCGGCGCGGAGCCGGAACAGTCCGCCTCCGTTCCAGCTCCCGACAAGGCCACGGTAGCCGCCCCGCTACGGCGGAAGCTGGTGTGGATCTCCATACTCTACTTCGCCTCCGGCTTCCCCTACGGCGTTTTCGCCGAGCTGCTGCCCACATACTTCCGCACCAGGGGGGTGAGCCTGGTGGACATTGGAATCGTGAGCGCCCTCGGCTTCGCCTGGACGCTCAAGTTCCTCTGGGCACCACTGGTGGACAGGGTTGGCACGCGCAAGGGATGGATCATGGCGTCCCAGCTCGCCCTGGCCGCCGTTCTGGTGCTGATCGCGCCCATGGACGCGTCGGACGTGTCCACTCGTCTGTGGGTGCTGCTGGGGGCTCTGGCGGTGCTGTCTGCCACGCAGGACATCGCGATTGATGCGTATGGCATCGAGCTTCTTGAAACTCGCGAGTACGGTGCGGCGAACGGCGTGCGGGTTACCGCCTATCGAGTAGCGCTCATCGCGGCGGGCGGGCTGTTCGTTGCACTGGCTGGCAGCCTTGGCTGGATTGCCGTTCTCTTTGGCTGCGCCGCGGTAATGGTGATCCTGGCCGCCATCACCTTCATTGTGCCCGCGCCCGTTGTGGAGCGCGAGGTATCCCTGAACGCTGCGCATGAGCTGAGGCTCGCCGTCTGGAACCCGATGCGCTCGCTCCTGGCGCGCCCCGGAATGGCTGGCGTTGTGCTGTTCGTGCTCGTGTTCAAACTGGGAGACGTTGCGCTCACGCCGATGATCCGGCCGTTCTGGGTGGACTCGGGCTATTCGCCGGAGCAGATCGGATTGGTGATCGGGACGATCGGAATGCTTGCAACGGTTGCAGGTGCGCTGGCCGGTGGAGCGTTCACAACGCGCTGGGGCACGTTCACGGCGCTGTGGGTACTGGGGCTCACGCAGGCCCTTTCGAACCTTGGGTACTGGCTTGCCGCGGCGCGTGGCGCCACGAAGCCGCTCATGTACTCGGCCGCCATAATCGAGCAGTTCACGAACGGACTCGGTACGGCGGCGTTCCTGGCCTTCCTGATGTCGTTGTGCGAGAAGCGTTATGCGGCCACGCAGTATGCGCTTCTATCGGCGATGTTCGTGCTGGGGCGAACGATCGCTTCGTACATGTCCGGCTATGGTGCCGAGAACTTCGGCTACGCCACGTACTTTCTGCTCACGTTCGTGCTTGCGTTCCCCGCGTTTGCGCTGTTGCCGTTCGTGAGGCGGGCGACGCGAGAGGTGGAGGCGGGCTAACGAAGCCGCCACGCAATCCTGCGCCTGGCTTACCGCCGGCCGCCCTACCGGCCCACGATTACCCGCGCTGCCGCACGCTGCATGCTGGCCTCACCACCCCAGGCACACAGCACCGGTTCCGCATCTCCCAGTTCGGCCGCAAGCCTCGGGTGGCTGAACTGCACGACGAGCACTGGCCGCCGTGCGGCGCGCGCGGCGGCCACGAGCTCAGACACCCGGGCGCGAGATTCGGTCGAGTAGCCCGGCCGCCCCTTCCAGGAGCGAATGTCTCCGAACAGCGCGATCACCAGCGGCGCACCACTGGCGGGGTCTACGCTGTCCACTACTACAGGCGGATAACCCGATGCAGCCAGCTCCTCGATGAACGGCTCACGGGACGGCGGTGGATACGGGCTGCCAAGGTCGTCGTCCACGATCGCCACGTGCGGCGCCGCGGTAATGGTGGGAATCGTGCCTCGCAGAGGGTGAACCACTTCCATGCACACCGCATTCGCCCATTCGCGATCATCTGCCGACACCTCACGAGCATCCATCTCACCTGCCCATACTGCCCACCTGCGGCGACGTGCCGCCGAACGTGCCAGCATGTCCGGCAGCAGCCTGCCAGCTTCCACGGCGCGAGCTACCGCGCGTGCCACGCCCTCCGTGTCATTCGGGTACAGCAGGAGGTCGCACCCGGCTGCAAGCGCAAGCACGGCTGCGTCTCGCTCATCCTGTCCTTCCAGCATGCCATCCATGATCATGGCATCTGTCACGACCAGCCCGTCGAATCCCATGTCCTCGCGCAGCAATGAATGCAGTATGGCTGGCGAGAGTGTCGCGGGCCGCCTGGTGGAATCGAGTGCCGGATAGGCGACATGCGCGGTCATCATGCTCGCTACGCCGGCGTCTACGGCAGCGCGAAACGGCAGCAGGTCATGCTCGAAGAGAACGTCGCGTGAGGCATCCACCACCGGCAATCCGGCGTGAGAATCAGTTGTGGTGCGGCCGTGTCCGGGAAAGTGCTTGGCGCACGCGAGCACTCCCTCCGCCTGGCACGCATCCATCCATTCCGCCGCGAGCTCCGCCACAAGGCTGGCGTTCCCGGAAAACGCGCGCGTGCCTATGATGGGGTTGTCCGGCTCGATATCGAGATCGCAGGAGGGAGAGTAAATCCAGTTTACGCCAACGCTTCTTGCCTCACGAGCCGACAGACGGGCGGCGCGCCGGATTGCGTCCGGATTGCGCAGAGATCCGAGCGCCGCGAGCGGCGGCAATCCGGTGAGCCCCTGGAACTGCTGCCCCGCACCACGCTCCAGGTCCGCACCGATCAGAAGCGGGATGCGTGAGCGGGCACGAAGCTCGGTCGTAAGCTCCGCAACAGCCTCGGCTGTACCTCCGAAAAAGATGAAACCGCCCACACCGAGCTCCAGGCCCTTCTCCACCGCTGGGCGATAACCCTCGAAACCATTCTCGTTGTTCCATCGAATGGCCGGGAGAATGAACTGGGCAACATCAGCCAGCGGACCAATGCCTGCGGGTGCCGGGTGAGGAGCTGAAGTCTGGTTCTTCACGTGTCTGAGCCCTGGTGTGGCTGGTACGTCGTTATGCGGGTGTGAGCTTCCCGAGCACCCGGAGTCCGGGTGCACCCGTGGCAGAGGGAACATTGCCTGCACGCCCGCGCAGGTGCAGCCAGCCCAGCAGTGCGAAGGCTACGGCTTCCTTTGCCTCGCCGTCGTAGAAGACGTCGTCGAACCGAACTACGCTGAGCGGGGCGACGTGCCGGGCGATGCGCCTCACGAGCTCTGGATTGCGCGCGCCGCCACCCGAAAGCACAACGTCTGCCGCAGGCTCCGTTATGAAACGTGAGTACTGATCTCCGATGCTCCTTGCGGTGAGTTCCACGGACGTGGCCACGAAATCCTCGGTGGTTGCAGTAGGCTTCTCGCGACGTATCAACTCAACGAAGTTGGACACATACTGTTCATTGAACAGCTCCCGTCCGGTACTCTTGGGTGGAACGGTGCCGTAGTAGTCGTCACGCATCAGCGTGTCCACTACGCGGTCCACCGACTCGCCTGCTGTCGCGAGCCGTGCGTCTGCGTCGAACGGCCTGCCGGTCAGCCGCCTCACGATCGCATCGGTAACGCTCATGCCCGGACCAGTGTCAAAGGCACGGGCAATGCTCACGCCGCCAGGTGCTACCACGCTCACGTTTCCGATTCCGCCAATATTCTGCAGCAGCCGCCACTCGTTCGGCGACGAATACAGAAGCATGTCTGCAATCGGAACCAGTGGCGCACCCTGGCCGCCCGACGCCACATCCCGCACCCGGAAGTCACTCACTACCGGCCTGCCCGTAGCTTCTGCGATCACGGCGCTCTCGCCGATCTGCCAGGTGGAGTGCGGCGCCTCGTGCCACACGGTCTGGCCGTGCGAGGCGATTGCGCGAACGTCACCCATCGCAAGCCCCGCCTTCTCCACTACGTTCACAGCCGCGGCGGCAAACCAGCTGCCAAGGTCGAACGCCAGCCTGCAGTACTCTGCTGCGCTGCCGCCATCCATGGCTGCCAGCAGGCGCTGCCGCTGCTGCGCACCATACGCCACGGTAGTGAAGCCGAGCAGCTCGTGCTCAACCGCCTCGCCCTCGCCAGGCGTGAAGCGGGCCACGGCAGCCGATATCCCATCCAGTGACGTGCCGGACATCAACCCGACAACTACATCGCCGGCATCGTTCGGTGGTGTCATCATTCGTGCTGATGCCCGCTGTGCTGCACGGGCGGGGGTTCGTCCGTTATCACTCGCCGGATCACACCGCCATGTTCGCTCAGCAGCTTCTCGGCCGTGCCTGCAGAAACACCCAGCTTCTGCATGACGATTGCCGTTTTCACCTTGCCATCGCTCAGCTTCAGCAACTCTCCGCCGGCCTCACGACTCACGCCGCACACCTCGATCAGTATGCGCTCGCTCCGGTCGCGCAGCTTCGCATTGGTCGCGCGCAGATCCACCATCAGGTTGCCGTATGTCTTGCCAAGCCGGATCATCGCGCCTGTGGTGATCATGTTCAGCACCATCTTGGTGGCCGTACCGGCCTTCATGCGCGTGGAGCCGGTTACAACTTCCGGGCCCACAATCGGCACCATGGCAACATCCAGATACTCCAGGGAATCCTCCGGCGGTGGCGTGCAGCACAGCAGCCCCGTACGCGCTCCACGCTCTTTCGCTCGCCGAATGCCCGCATGCACCCACGGAGTCGTTCCGCTCGCAGCTATCCCGATCACGAAGTCATTCGCGCCAACATCGCGTGCGTCAACCTGCTCCGCGCCATCCTCCGCCCGGTCCTCTGCACCCTCCTGAGCCTGCAACAGCGCCGGAGGTCCGCCCGCAATGATTCCCTGCACCATTTCCGGGTCGGAGCCAAAGGTGGGCGGACACTCGCTCGCATCCAGCACGCCAAGCCTCCCGGACGTACCGGCTCCGAGATACAGCAGCCTCCCTCCGGCGCGAAAACAGCCCTCGGCGATGGCAATCGCATGTGCAATCTGCTCCCGCTGTGACTGCACTGCGCGGGCAACCCCCGCATCTTCGGCGTTGATGAGATCCACGATCTCGATCGGCGAGGCCAGGTCTATGTTCGCCGAGTGCGGATTGCGCCGCTCGGTGATTCGTTGATCGAGTATTGGAGTGCTCACAGTCTCGAGGTGAAAACGCTGCGGCGCACACATCGGTAGCCGCGTGCGCGCCGCCCGGGCTAAGTTACCGGACGTCAGTCTGGTGGGGCAAGCAGACCTCCGCCCCGCCCGGCACAACCTCCTCCAGCACGCCGCGCCGACTCCTCCGTCACGGCTGGTAATGGATGCTGGCAACCTGTTGACCGGTTTCTCCGAACCATGATCGCACCCATCGCATCCCGGAAGCTCGGCAGTCTGCTTGCGACCGCCACGCTCGCATTGATTGCAGCCTGCGGTACAGGAACTGACGTCGCCGCATATCCCGACACCTGGCGGTTCGCGGATCGCGCCCCCACGGCTACTCATGCCGACTCCGCGATGGTCGTGAGCGAGGAGCGGCACGCCAGTGACGCCGGCCTGGAAATGCTCCGGCAGGGCGGCAACGCGGTGGATGCCGCGGTGGCCACCGGCTTCGCGCTCGCCGTTACGTACCCCGAAGCTGGAAACATCGGCGGTGGCGGTTACATGGTGATCCGCATGGCCGACGGACGTACCGCGGCGGTGGACTACCGCGAGATGGCTCCTCAGGCTGCCTCACGCGACATGTACCTGGACGAGAACGGTGAGCTCACGGACAAGAGTGTGGTTGGGCACCTGGCAGCGGGTGTTCCCGGCGCGGTAGCCGGAATGGCGCTGGCACTCGAGCAGTTCGGCAACCTGCCGCTCGAAACGGTGCTCGCTCCGGCAATTCGACTTGCAGATGGCTTTGAGGTGGACAGCGCCCTCCATCGCTCGCTCGTTGGTGACAGTGCGCTGATCAACCAGTTCGCAGGCGGCGCTGTGTTCTTCCCGAACGGACAACCGCTCCAGGCTGGAGACACGCTGCGTCAGCCGGCGCTTGCGCGCACACTGCGCGCCATCGCGTCAGGCGGCGCACGAGCGTTCTACACCGGTTGGGTGGCAGACTCCGTTGAAGCCGAGATGCGCCGCAGTGGCGGCATCATGACAGCGGCAGACCTCGGCAAGTACAAGGCGGAAATGCGTGAGCCTATAGTCACCACCTTCCGTGGCTACACGCTGCTTACCATGCCTCCGTCAAGCTCGGGCGGCATAACGGTGGCCGAGGCGCTCAACGTGATGGAAACGTTCGATACCACGCCCTCGTTCGGCAGCGCGGAATATTTCCACCGCCTCGCCGGCGCCTACCAGCGTGCGTTCATCGATCGCAACAGCAAGCTGGGCGACCCCGCTTTCGTAGACGTTCCCGTGGCTCAGCTTACCAGCAAGGACTATGCGCTGCAGCTGCGCCAGACGATGAGCGAAGACAGCGCCACACCAACCCTGACGCTCGCTCCCGCGCCCGGCGCAGACTCACTGCGCGAAGGCAACGAAACAACGCACTACTCGGTGGTGGATCAGCACGGCAATGCCGTGGCAACTACAACCACTATCAACAGCCTGTATGGTGCGGGTGCCTTCATTCCCGGCGCGGGCTTCTTCCTGAACAACGAGATGGACGACTTCGCCGCACAGCCGGGCAAGGCGAACCAGTTCGGCCTGGTGCAGGGCGAAGCCAATGCCATCCAACCCGGCAAGCGCATGCTGTCCGCAATGTCTCCCACGATCGTGGTGGACACAGACGGAACGCTTCGCATGGTGGTTGGAGCACGCGGTGGCCCACGCATCATCACCACCACTTCACAGGTAATCCTGAACGTGCTGGAGCACGGGATGTCACTTGCCGATGCGATGATGGCACCGCGCATTCATCATCAGGCACTACCCGATCGCATTGGCTTCGAGGAGAACGGCCTTGACGAGAGCGTGATGGAGGAGCTTACGGCAATGGGACACACCCTTCGCCAGGGTGGCGCCAGCGGACTGTCCGCTGCCATTCTCCGCGCGGATGGCGGCTGGCAGGGAATGACCGATCCGCGTGGAAGAGCGGTAGGCGGCGCGAGGGGGTTCTGACACCCGATCCTCGCTGCAGGTTGAATAACGAAGAGGGGCCGGAGCGAAATGCTCCGGCCCCTCTTCGTTATTCAACCGAGACCTGAGTTGTTCAGCCGGCCGTTATCTGTGCATCTTCCGTTAGGCTGATCACGATCTGCGTGCCTTCTGCCAGGCAGCCATCGTAGTTCGCAGTGGCTGCAGCAGCGGCGGTTCCGGCAGCCGCACCGGTGGCGCCTCCGATAACCGTTCCCTTGGTGTCCTTGCCAATCACCTGCCCAACGATGGCACCGATGATGGCACCCGCGGCAACCTTCTTCGCGTCGTTACCCGTGCTCGAGGCACGCACACGTTCGATTGCCGGCTCCGAAGCCAGAACGCCGCTTACGGGGAAGTTCCGGCCATCCACGCGCACTGAACGCACGGCGAAGGCCAGGCGAATAGGATCGTTGGCGTTCTCGGAACGCTTCACCTCGGTAACCTCGAGCACCACCGTTGACCCGGCCGGAATGCTGGCACCGCTGGCACCGGTTACGGTCTCGTCAAGCGTTGCCGTGAAGCGGTCACCCACCTGATTCGTATTGGTGCACACACGCTGTGAGCTGCGCATGCTCAGCGTAGTGCCCGACGCAATGGTTCCAAGTCTCTCCCCGCCACCCGTTCCCTCCTCCACCGTGTTCCCGCTGGCGGTGCGCTCCGGCTGCGGAGCAGGAGCAGTGGTCTTGGGCGCAGGAGTTGACGGACGCGGAGCAGGAGTGCTCGGGCGCGGAGCGGGACGTACAGGTGCCGGCGTGGGCGCGGCCGCAGGAGTGTTGTCCTCCGGCACGTCGTTCAACTCGGGCTGAAGCAGCGAGTCGGCGTTCGCGAGTTCAAGATCGCGCGCGAGGCTGGAGTCCGCGGCGAGTGAATCGTCCGAATCACCACCGCATGCTCCCAGAACAAGCGCGAATGAAAGCGCGAGCGGTGCTGTAAATCGACCGATATATTGAGTCATGACGGTCCTCCCTGAGGTGGAGCTGGCCGGACGCAACTCGGGCGTCCGCCGGGTCGAATGAAGCAAGGCACATGCCCGCTCCGATGAGAATCCTGCGTCGGTTACTTCCCTACTATGCCCCGTACAGGGGCATGATGATGGTCGGGCTCATCTGTGTTGTGCTGTCCTCTGCAGTGGGCACCCTCGTCCCCTGGCTGCTGCGAGGCGCGCTGGATGCCATTGGTGCGCTGCAACCCAGGGCTGTCGTCTGGCGATACGCCGCCGGAATGATTGGCGTTGCGCTCGTTACAGGCGTGCTGCGGTACCTCATGCGCGAGCTGCTTAACGGTATCAGCAGGAAGATCGAGTACGACTTGCGCAACGATCTGTTCCTGCATCTGGAGACGCTCGACGCCGCATATTATTCACAGGTCCGCACCGGCGACCTGATGGCGCGACTCACGAATGATCTTTCCGCGGTCCGGATGGCGGTAGGTCCTGCCGTGATGTATCTCACCAATACCGTGTTCGGTGGCATTTTCGCGCTGGCATTCATGGTGAGCATAGACCTGCGGCTCACTACGCTCGCGCTACTTCCGCTACTGATTCTCCCGTTCCTGATGGTCAAGCTTGGCGGTGCCATTCACCGTCGGTTCGAAGCGGTTCAAACGAAGTTCGGGGAGCTTACCACGCTCGCGCAGGAAAACCTGGCTGGCGTTCGGATCGTGCGAGCCTATCGACAGGAACCCGCCGAACGGGAGCGGTTCGACAGGCTGAGCGATGATTACCTGGAGCGCAACCTCTCACTCGCCAGGCTGTACGGCACCATGAGTCCGGGCTTTGGCCTGATTGCCGGATTTGCAACCGTTATCGTGCTGGGCGTGGGTGGCCGGCTCGTGGTGAATGGTACGATTACCGTGGGTGCGTTCGTTGCCTTCGGCTTTTACCTGGCAATGCTCACATGGCCGATGATCGCACTTGGCTGGGTGATCAACCTGTTCCAGCGCGGCAGCGCTTCCATGAAGCGACTGGCCGAGATTCTGGATGCCCGGCCGATAGTCGTGACTGTTGACTCGCCCCGCTCCCTGCCACCGGCTGTTGCGGGACGTACGCTGGAGTTCCGCGACGTCGGGTTCCACTTCCCGGTGGCAGTAGGGGCGGAGCCGCGCTGGGTTCTGCGCAACGTGTCGTTCCGCGTCCCTGCCGGCAACACGCTGGGCATCGTTGGCGCAACCGGCAGCGGAAAGAGCACCATCATGGACCTCATCCCGCGCCTGCATACACCGCAGGAAGGCGTGATCCTGATCGACGGCGTGCCGATCTCGGAACTCTCGCTGCACGAGTTGCGCTCCGAGATCGGCTACGCTCCCCAGGAAAGCATTGTATTCAGCGAGACCATCGGGGCCAACCTCGCATATGCAGACGTAAGTGACGAGGCGGTTCGTGAGGCAGCTGAGATTGCACAGCTGGCGCCTACGATCGCCGAATTGCCGTCAGGCTACGAGTCGCTGCTCGGCGAGCGCGGCATCAACCTCTCCGGTGGCCAGCGACAGCGTGCATCGCTCGCCCGTGCACTGGCACGGCGCCCGCACATCGTGCTGCTGGATGACTCGCTCTCGGCCGTGGACACGAACACCGAGGCGGAGATACTTCGCGGACTGCGCACCGTGCTGAGCGGGCGTACCGCACTCATTGCGTCTCACCGGATCAGCGCGGTCAAGGACGCAGACCGCATCATGGTTCTCGCAGACGGTGGAATTGTTGAAGAAGGTACCCACGCGGAGCTGACTGCCTTGCGTGGACGA
>DATGOL010000187.1:0-21182 GCA_035306065.1 Gemmatimonadales bacterium
ACTCCACCAACATCATTACATCCATCACGGCGGAGCAGATTTCGCGAAGCCCTGACAGCGACGCCGCGGCCGCGGTACAGCGAGTGAGCGGCGTGAGCGTGCAGGACGGCAAGTACGTTACCGTTCGCGGGCTCTCGGAGCTCTACACGACTACCTCGCTGAACGGCGCCCGGCTTCCCAGCCCCGAGCCGGAGCGCAAGGTGGTTCCGCTGGATCTCTTTCCTGCCGGGCTCCTGCAGTCCATAACGACCGCCAAGAACTTCACGCCGGATCTTCCCGGTGACTTCTCCGGCGCACGTGTGGACATCAGGACCCGAGAGTTCCCCGCCAGTCGCCAGATATCCTATTCGCTCGGCATGGGTGCGAACCTGCTGGCAACCGGCAAGGACGTTCTCGCCGCGCCCACCGACGGGATGGAGTGGCTGGGACTTGGCGGAAGTGATCGCGCGCTTCCCGGAGTGGTAAGCGGCTTCGGCAACTTCGCTGGCCAGTCTCCCACCCAGTCCGAGACGAATGCAATGGTGCGGAGCTTCCGTAACGTGTGGCGTCCGAACGGGGCAACAGGCTCACCTAACGTTTCCGGCAGCGTCTCGATGGGTGGCAATGATCCCATACTGGGACGGAACATCGGCTACCTGGCGTCGCTCAGCTACTCGCGTTCGCAGGAGCTGCGTGACAAGGAAGTACGTGCGTATCCGGACGCAACGGTCCTGCCCGATGGCGGATTCCGCGAGATCGATCGCTTCGAGGGACAAACCGGTCGGAATTCGGTGTTGTGGGGCGGACTTCTGAACTTCAGCACAATGCTCGGCACGAGCGGCCGCCTGCAGTTCAACAACTCCTACACCCGCACGTCCGATAACGAGGCGCGCAGTGAGCGCGGTTTCAGCGAGAACCTCGGACGTGAGCTCTTCGTTGATCGCCTTCGCTTCGTGTCACGCTCGGTGCGCACCCACCAGATTGCCGGCGAGCACGACCTTCGCGACAATGGCACGCGCCTGCAGTGGAGCCTCACCAATTCCGGTGTCACCC
The DNA here is from genome assembly GCA_035306065.1 of Gemmatimonadales bacterium. Classification (GTDB taxonomy): domain Bacteria; phylum Gemmatimonadota; class Gemmatimonadetes; order Gemmatimonadales; family Gemmatimonadaceae; genus JBBQHX01. The sequence continues at coordinate 1,033 of DATGOL010000187.1, forward strand.
GCAGTGAGCCGGATCGCTCCGAGATCGTGTACACGCGTGACACGCCGGGCGGACAGCTGTTCTGGCTGGATGATCCGCAGTCGGCAGCACGTACGTTTGCAGACCTGGACGAGATGTCCAATGACGCCTCGCTGGACCTGCGGCTGCCGGTTGGCAATTCGTTGAATGCCAACTACCTGAAGATCGGGGCCCTCACCCGCTACACGACTCGCGATGCCGACAACAGCGTTTACAGTATCCAGGCTCCGTCGCTGGGCATAGACGGTCGCGAGTTGTCGCCAACGCAGATCTTCGACTCGTACAGCGGCAGCGATGCCAGCGTGTTCCGAGTGGTGCCGCTTTCACAGGGTGGATCCTACTCAGCCACCGACATGCTGGCTGCGGGATATGGAATGCTGGACTGGGGGCTCTCGGACAGGTTGCGCGTGATTGCAGGTGCACGGGTGGAATTCAACAGCGTGGAGCTGGACGCTGATCCAACCATCGGCGCTGCGCAGCGTACCTCGCCGGAGTTCACGGATGTGCTTCCGTCGCTGGCGCTCAACTACAGCCTCACTCACAACCAGAACCTCCGACTCTCGGCATCGCAGACCCTTGCACGACCGGAGTATCGCGAGCTGGCACCTGTGCAGTTCCGCGACGTTATCGGCGCGGAGAATGTTATCGGTAATCCCGAGCTGGTGCGTTCCCTCATCCGCAACGTGGACGTGAGGTGGGAGTGGTACCCGGATCGAGGTGAGCTTCTGAGCGTTGCCGTGTTCGGAAAGCAGTTCGACAAGCCTATCGAGCAGGTATTCCTCGGAACGTCGGGAACGCGCATCATCTCGTTCGCGAATGCCCGTGAGGCGGTCAACTACGGAGTGGAGTTCGAGGCGCGCAAGTCGCTGCGATTCCTTGCCAGCGCTCTCGAGCCCCTTACCGTGTTCAGCAACGTCACGCTGATGGACTCCAGGATTACGCTCGGCAACAATTCGAGCTTCCCAGCCGTGGATCGTCCCATGGTTGGTCAGGCGCCATATGTGGTGAATGCCGGAATGACGTGGGAATCTCTGAACGCCGGTACGAGCGCAACCGTGCTCTTCAACAGGGTAGGACGCCGCATCTACAGCGCTGCGGAAGCTCCCTTCCCCTCGGTGTACGATGAAGCGCGGAATGTGCTCGATCTGTCACTTCGCTTCCCCGTGGTCGGCGGGTTGTCAGCCAAGGTGGATGCGAAGAACCTGCTGGATGCGCCGTACGAGCGCACCCAGGGCAATGTGGTCCGCGAGTCATTCAACGCTGGCCGTGTTCTCAGTGTCGGTTTCTCCTGGAGCCGGTAAGGCCTCCGGCTGGTGAACGTCACGGCCCGGTCACGCTGCAGCGTGACCGGGCCGTGACGTTTCCGTGATGAAGCCAACACGCGAGAGCACGATTCTCCGGATGCAAACATCCCGGGCGCAATGCGCTCACTTCGAACCCGGAACTGAAGACAATGCTTCTCTCCCGTGAAATCCTGCGGACCACCGCACTGCTCGCATGCGCGGTTACCCTTGCCGCATGCAGCGACGATGACGACGATCCCGTAATGCCGCCTCCCGATGGCGAAGCCGTAATCAGCCAGAACATCACGTCCGATCGCCGACTGTATTCAGACACGGTTTATACACTCTCCGGATTTATCCGTGTTGCAGACGGCGCAACCCTCACGATCGAGCCGGGAACGAAGATCGTTGGTGACTTCGACATCCCTGGCTCCTCGCTCTTTGTACTCCGCGGTGCCCGCATCATCGCCGAAGGTACGGCAGCTGCTCCTATCGTGTTCACCTCGGAGCGCCCGGAAGGATCGCGTGAGCCGGGTGACTGGGGCGGCCTGATCCTGGTTGGCAATGCTGAAATCAATCGTGTAGCACCACCGGATGTCATCATCGAGGGCACCGGAACGGGCGCCACCAACCCGGCGCTGCCGTACAGCGGCGGCACCGACAACACGGACAACAGCGGCAGCCTGCGCTACGTGCGTGTGGAGTTCGCCGGATTCGCCACTGCGCCTGACGCAGAGCTCAACAGCTTCACCTTTGCTGCCGTCGGCAGTGGTACGACCCTGGAAAACCTGCAGGCGATGGCCGGCCTGGACGACCACTACGAGTGGTTCGGTGGCATGGTGGACGCACGCAACCTCGTTTCCTACGAAGCCGGTGACGATCACTTCGACATGTCCGAGGGCTACAGCGGACGCTTGCAGAACCTGATCGCCTACCAGTCGCGCCGCATCATTCCCCGCGCAATCGCCGGCTCGCCTTCGTCCGACCCGCAGGCCATCGAGAACGACGGCTGCAACGGCTCGGGCTGCACTGACGGCCGCAACACCCAGCCGTACACCATCCCGCTCGTCACGAACTTCACGCTTGTCGGCACCGGCCCCGGTGTAGTTGACCAGACATCGGGCGGCATTGGCATGATGCTTCGCCGTGGAACGGGTGGCTACTACGTGAACGGCGTGGTTGCCCGCCAGCCGCGCGCTGCCATCTCCCTCCGCGACCAGGAAACGCTGGATCGCGTTGCCGACGGCAAGCTGCAGATCAGCAACCTGTACCTCACCGAGAACGGCGAAACCTTCCAGCCCGCGAGCGGCAGCACGGTTCAGGGCACGGTTGATATCGCTGCGAACGACATCATCGAAGGAACGGCTGCCACCTCCAGCCTGTTCACTTCGCTCCCTGCTGGTCAGCCTGCAAACGGCGCAACCTTCGACTGGGCACCGGCAGCCGGTTCGCCGATCGCCACCGGTGGTCTTGCAACGTTCACGGGCGACATCGCCACCAAGGCCGCCGGTTTCGCCAACGGCACGGCACACGTTGGTGCAGCCGCACCTGCAGGTGCAAAGTGGTGGCAGGGTTGGACCATCTACACATGGCAGTAATGAAGAACTCAGCTGAGCACCCCGCCGGGATATCCCGGCGGGGCACTCGCTCTGCCTTGAGCATGACGCTCGTCGTTCTGATGGGCCTGACGACGACTCTCTCCGGATGCACCGGCCAGGACGCAACAGAGTGGCTGGCATCCGAATCCCCAGCAGGCGCGGCTGCCGCATCAGCATCTTCCGTCGCAAACGACTCTGCGCAGACTCAGGTGCACGTGGACAGCATCCTGCCCATACCCGTGCTCCTGGAACGCTTTCGCAGCAACATTCCGCGAGTGGACACACTCTCCTTCGCGAGCGCATCACGTGAGGCACTGGTACAGCGGTTTGCCAATGCACTCGCGGCCGGCGACACCAGCGAACTCCGGCTGATGACCATGACGCAGGCCGAGTTCGCATGGCTCTACTATCCCGAGAGCGAGTTCACCAGGCCGCCGTACGAGCTGGCGCCCGAGCATGTGTTCCTGCTCATCGACCAGAACTCGCAGAAGGGCTTACTTCGCATGGTCCGTCGCAGCGTGGGCCTGAGCATGGAGTACGCAGGCCACGACTGCCCCGCCGAACCCCGTGCTCGTGAGCGCGACCGACTCTGGGAGCGGTGCAACGTTCAGCTTCGCAACCCTAACGGCACTGTCGATTCGCTCCGGCTCTTCGGCGCAATCTGGGAGCGCGACGGGCGTTTCAAGCTTGTGTCGTTCGCCAACGAGCTGTAGTCAGCCCCGTGCCCTGCCCGACTGTGCGGGACCCGCTGCCCCCTTCACGCGTGGCGCCAGCCTGAATGGGTCGTCGAGGCAGCATTCGGCAGGAACCGGCTGGGTGACCGCACTCCAGAGTCCGGTATTCGCAACAGGAGCCGAGCCCCACGGAGAAGTTCATCCGGTTGCACACTGCCTCCGTGACACTCTCGTTACACCCGGACGGAGCGGACGCATCATCAGGTGGCGATTTTTCGCGTACCCACCTTCCATCCGCTTCCTGATCCACAAGTGACCACTCGCTTCCTGCGCCCCTACCCCGCCCTCCGGCCGGCCGTGACATTCGCCCTCGGAGCGACCACGCTGTTGCTGAGCGCATGTGCGGGTGCTGACGGCGGCAGCGGCGTGTTCCGGGCAGTGGATCTCACCGGTGCCGGCTCCACGTTCGTCAACCCCATCATGTCCAAGTGGGCCTCGGACTATGCTGGCATCACGGGCATTCGTGTGAACTACCAGTCCATCGGCTCGGGCGGCGGCATTCGACAGCTTTCCGAGCAGGTGGTGGACTTCGGCGCAACGGACTCGCCCATGACGCCCGCCGAGGAAGCGAATGCAAAGGGCGGCAAGGTGCTGCACATTCCGATCATCATCGGGTCTGTGGTCCTCGCCTACAACCTGCCGGAAGTCGAACAGCAGCTGCGCCTTTCCGGCGACCTGATTGCCGACATGTACCTGGGCGAGATCACGCGTTGGGACGATCCGCGTATCCAGGCCCTCAATCCGGCCGTTCAGCTTCCAGATCGCGATGTCCTCCCCGTCTATCGCACGGATGGCAGTGGAACCACCTTCATATTCACATCGTTCCTGGGAAGCACCAGCGATCGGTGGAATGCGGGTCCCGGCGTGGGCAAGGCCGTACGTTGGCCGCGCGGCATCGGGCTCGGCGGCAAGGGCAACGAAGGAATTGCAATGCTCGTGAAGGACACACCGGGTGCCATCGGCTACACGGAGTATGCATACGCAACGCAGAACCGCCTTGCCATGGCGTCCATTCGAAGCGCCGCGGGCAACTTCGTTCCGCCAACCATTGAAGCAACGATGGCTGCCGCGGATGTCGCACTGGAATCGGTTCCCGATACGAGCGATCTCAAGCTCTCGCTCATCAACCAGCCAGGTGAGGCTGCGTATCCCATTGCGGCGTTCACCTGGCTGATCGTTTACGAAACCCCTTCCGACATCGCCAAGGCTCGCAAGCTCGCAGCCTTTATCCGGTGGAGCATTACCGAAGGTGACGACAGGGCACGCGCGCTGGAGTACACACCCATTCCGCCCAAGCTCGTAGACATCGTGCTGGACAGGCTGGAGCGTATTGCACCATCAAATGGTGCACAGTCAGTTGCCGGAGCAGTGACGAGGTGAGTGAACCCCTGCATCCGGCACCGGGAATAGACATCCCGCTGCCGCCCGCCAACGACTCCGGACTTAGTCCGCGAGGCCGCAGTCCCGGTGATCGATTGTATCGCGGGGCTACGCTGGCAGCCGCGCTCGCGATTCCGTTGCTCATAGTTCTGGTGGCCATCGAGGTGTTCGTTGGTGGCTGGCCTGCGCTTCGTGAGTTCGGTGTAAGCTTTCTCACGTCCAGCGAGTGGGATCCTGCCAACGGTGTCTACGGCGCGGCACCTGCCATCTTCGGCACACTCGTTTCATCCGCTCTTGCGCTTCTGCTGGCAACGCCGCTCGCACTTGGCGTAGCGATCTTTCTTGCGGAGTTTGCGCCATCCTGGCTGCGGCAACCGGTGGCGTTCCTGGTTGACCTCCTGGCCGCTATTCCAAGTGTCGTTTACGGCTTCTGGGGAATCGTCTTTCTCATTCCCATTCTGCGCGAAAGCGTGATGCCCTTTCTGGGGGAGACGCTCGGACTCGCCAGCACCCCCTTCTTCTCAGGACCGGCATACGGACGCAGCATGCTTGCCGCGGGAGTGATCCTCGCCATCATGATCCTGCCGTACATAAGCGCCGTTTCGCGTGAGGTGCTGATGGCGGTGCCTCGCTCGCAGCGTGAGGCAGCGCTGGCACTCGGCGCCACTCGCTGGGAGATGATCCGTGATGCGGTGGTTCCATATGCCAAGTCCGGCCTTTTTGGCGGAATCATCCTGGGTCTCGGACGCGCGCTCGGCGAGACCATGGCCGTAACCATGGTCATCGGCAACCGGGCTGAAATCTCGGCCTCGCTCTTTGCTCCGGGCTATACGATGGCCTCGGTCATCGCTAACGAATTCACCGAAGCTACGGACGACCTGCACCTCTCCGCCCTCATGGCCATTGGTGCAGTTCTGCTGATAATCACGATCATTGTGAATGCGATAGCTCGCTGGCTGGTGTGGCGAGTGTCGAGGGAGCGTTCAGCGTGACGACCTCCCCTCCGGAAACCTCGCAACGGCCTGTGCCGGAACCATCGCCGCGACAGACGCCATTGGCCACGAGAGTTCAGCGGGCGGCGGCAGAGCGAACGGCCCGTTCCATCCGCGGCAGACGCATCCGCTCGCGGATAGTGATCGGCTTCATGTACCTGGCGAGCTTTCTTGCCGTGCTTCCGCTGGTGCTGATCCTGTTTCACCTCGTGCGTGAGGGGATGCAGTCCATTTCGCCTGCATTCTTTTCGCAGCTGCCGGCACCTCCGGGTGATCCCGGCGGCGGAATGGCAAATGCCATTGTCGGCACGCTCATTCTGATATCGATCGCCGCCATTGTCGGATTGCCGATCGGCATTGGTGCAGGATTGTACGTGGCGGAGAATCGCGGTACGCGGCTCGCCTCTACGGTTCGGTTCCTGGCGGACGTGCTCAACGGGCTACCGTCAATCGTTATCGGCATCTTTGCGTGGCAGGTGCTCGTGAGGCCGATCGGCAACTTCTCGGCGCTGGCAGGAGGCATTGCGTTAGGCGTGATGATGGTGCCGCTGGTAACTCGCTCCACCGAGGAGATGATCCGGCTCGTTCCCAACTCCCTGCGCGAGGCAGCGCTTGCGCTGGGGTACTCGGAGGCACGCACAAGTCTTTCGATCGTGCTCCGCACCGCTCTTCCGGGTATCGTTACCGGTGCGCTTGTGGCTGTCTCACGCATAGCTGGTGAAACGGCGCCACTGCTCTTTACCGCGCTTGGCAACCAGTTCTGGTCGGTTGCGCTGGACCAGCCTATCGCGGCACTGCCGCTGCAGATCTACTATTATGCAACAAGCCCCTACGAAGAACAGCGAGCGCTCGCCTGGGCCGGTGCGCTCGTCCTCATCGGAATCGTCCTCATCATCAGCCTCGGCGCGCGAATGGCCACGAGAAATCGATTCGGGCTTGGTAGTGGCGACTGATGTATCACGCGTGATCCGGCAGCCAATGCCGCAGCCCGCCTCCCGGCCGGAGATGCCGGTCGCAGCACCGGATGCGCGGCCTCGTGTAGCCACACGCGACCTTCGTGCGTTCTTCGGCCAGACTCCGGCCGTGCGCGGCGTGTCAATCGCGATGGCGCATGGCAGTGTTACCGCCATCATCGGCCCGTCGGGTTGCGGCAAGAGCACGCTGCTGCGGTGCATCAACCGCATGCACGAAACGGTTCCAACGGCGCGCGTGGAAGGTTCGGTACTGCTGGACGGGCAGGACGTGTACGCACCGGGCGTGAATGCAGTGGATGTGCGGCGTCACGTGGGCATGGTGTTCCAGCGCCCCACCGCCTTCCCCACCCTCTCCATCAGGGATAACGTGGCTGCGGGGCTGAAGGTGCGCACCGGAAAACCCAAGAGTCGTTCAGAGCTTGCCGAGATCGTTGAGACTGCGCTCCATCGTGCGGCTCTGTGGGACGAGGTGAAGGACCGGCTGGACTCCTCAGCGCTCGGGCTGTCCGGTGGCCAGCAGCAGCGGCTCTGCATTGCGCGAGCGCTTGCCACGTCTCCTTCCGTCATCCTGCTGGACGAGCCCACTGCGTCACTGGACCCCATCTCCACCCAGAGCGTGGAGAACCTGCTGCACGAGCTCAAGGGAGACATGACCGTAGTGATCGTTACGCACAACATGCAGCAGGCAGCACGTGTATCCGATCATACGGCCTTCATGCTGGCGGGTGAGATGGTGGAGTTCGAGGATACCCGTACGCTGTTCATGAATCCGAAGGACGAGCGCACAGAAGCCTACATTACCGGACGATTCGGATGATTCCTCCTGCGGCACGTTCATCTGTCGGTGAGGCAGCAGTCGCTACCGCGAATCTGCATAACGACGCAATCGTGGCCGATGAGTTTTCCTTCTGGTATGGACCGAAGCAGGCGCTGTACGACATCTCCCTGGATGTTCCTGCCAGGCAGGTGACGGCGCTCATCGGCCCGTCAGGCTGCGGAAAGTCCACCTTCCTCCGGTCCATCAACCGGATGAACGACCTCATTCCGGATATCAGGCACTCGGGAGAGATTCGCCTGGACGGGAAGAACCTGTACGCGCCTCATCTGGACACCGTCACTCTCCGCCAGCGGGTGGGCATGGTGTTCCAGCGATGGAATCCCTTCCCCAAGTCCATCTACGATAACGTGGCCTACGGGCCGCGCATCAACGGACAGAGCAACCGTGCGGAGCTGGACGAGATAGTGGAGAGCTCGCTCCGTCGCGCGGCCCTGTGGGACGAGGTGAAGGATCGTCTGCGGCAGAGCGCCCTGGGTCTTTCCGGCGGCCAGCAACAGCGGTTGTGCATCGCACGCACCTTGGCCAACCAGCCCGAGGTGCTCCTGCTGGACGAGCCCGCCAGTGCCCTCGACCCCGTAGCCACGCAGAAGATCGAAGAGTTACTCTACGAGCTCAAGCGAGAACTCACGATCGTCATTGTCACCCACAACCTTCAGCAGGCGGCACGTTCGTCAGACCGCACTGCCTTTTTCTACATGGGTCGCATTGTCGAGGCCGACGCCACCGAACGCATCTTCACGAGTCCGCGTGAGGAGCGGACAGAGGCTTACATAACGGGGAGATTCGGATGACGGCCGCAGACCTGGGTTTCAGACACTTCGTGGAACAGCTCGCAGTTCTCAAGCAGCGCCTGCTCGAAATGTCCGAGCATGCAGAGGAGAATGTGGAGCTGGCGGTAGAGGCGCTTCTTACGCGCGACAAGGGCAAGGCCGAGGCGGTTATCAATGCCGACCACGACGTTGACCAGATGGAGCTGGATATCGAAGGTCTTGCCATCGAGCTGCTTGCACTGCACCAGCCCATGGCCAGGGATCTCAGATTCATAGTGAGCGCCATCAAGGTGGCCAGCGACCTGGAGCGGGTTGGCGACCACGCGGTGAACATCGCCCAGTGCGCATTGCGCCTCATCTCGCAGCACGCCTCCATCAGTCCGGGCCCCGAACTGGAAGACATGGCCCGTCGTGCCCGCAGCATGCTCTCCGACGCGCTCGACGCCTTCATTCGCGCCGATGGTGCGCTGGGACGCGACGTCACTGTGCGCGATGACCAGGTGGACGCGCTGCACAATTCAGTGTTCCGCATCCTGCTCACGCACATGATGGGCGATGCACGCACCATTACGCCCAGCATCGAACTCCTTCTCGTAAGTCGCAACCTCGAGCGTGTGGCAGACCTCGCGACCAACATCGGCGAAGACGCCGTATATCTCGCCGAAGGCAAGCAGATCAAGCACCGCGCGGAACTCGAGGGCGAACAGGAGCGCGCAAGCGAAGGGTGACTACGCGGGACGAAGCAGCAACGACTGCCATGCGGGTTGCAGCCATTGATATAGGCTCCAACTCGGTACGGCAGATCATTGCCGATGTCTCGCCCACTGGCGCGATTCGCGTGGTGGACGAAATGAAGGCAGCCCCGCGGCTGGGGGCAGGTCTCGATGCACGCGGCATGCTGGACGAAGCCGCGATGGAGCGGGCCATCGAAGCACTTGGTCGCATGGCTACCCTCGCCAGGCACCAGCAGGCTGATCGCGTGGAGGTGGTGGCGACTAGCGCGGTGCGTGATGCCGGCAACCGCGATGAGTTCATTCGCCGCGCCGAGGAGGCAACCGGACTTGTAGTGCGCGTGCTGCCGGGCGAGGAGGAAGCACGACTGGGACACCTGAGCGCGCGTGCCCATTTCGATCTCTCAGAAGCGCGCGCGGCTGTAATGGACATCGGTGGCGGCTCCCTGGAACTCGCGCTCAGCGCAGGTGGAGCAGTTGAGCGCCTGATTTCGCTGCCGTTCGGCGCACTCAGGCTGACCGAACAGTGGTTGGGTTCGAACGTGCGCGCAAAGGATCTGCGCAGCCTTCGGAAGTTCGTGCGCAAGGGACTGGCGGAGGAGCTTCCGCGGCGTGACTGGCATTCCGCAATGGTCATTGGCAGCGGCGGAACGTTCACGAACCTGGCCGCGATACATCTTGCAAGATCCGGCTTCGGCGATCCGCTGAGCGTACACGGTACCACTGTCCTTCGTGAAGACCTCGAGCACATCATGGAATGGCTCGCGGCAATGACTACCGAGGAGCGCACCAGGGTTCCGGGTCTCAACCCTGCGCGTGCCGACATCATGGTTGCAGGGCTGGCAGTTGCAGCGGAGGTGATGGCGCGGCTCGATGCGCGAGAGCTCACCGCGTCGGGCTACGGCATTCGAGAGGGTATCCTGCTCGATACCGCAGCCGTGCAGCTGGCACCAAACCAGGGTGAGTCTGCGCGTGAACGATCAGTGCGGGCTCTGGCGGAGCGCTGCAGGTACGACCAGCGGCACGCAGAACAGGTAAGGAAGCTCTCGCTGCAGCTCTTCGACGCAATAGGCGAATCGCTAGGCGGCACACCTGAGGAGCGTCGCATTCTGGCAGATGCAGCGCTGCTTCACGACGTAGGTTACCACATCAAGCACGAGGGGCATCACAAGCACAGCTATCACCTGATCGTGCATGCAGACCTGCTCGGGATGTCACCGCAGGATCGATTGACCGTGGCCAACGTTGCCAGGTATCACCGGGCGTCGAAGCCGCGAGCGAGCCATGCGAACTTCAGTGCACTGGACAAGGAGCTTCGGGAACGGGTTGTGAGGCTTGCCGCGATCCTGCGTGTGGCAGACGGTTTTGACCGCGGCCACACCGCGGCAGTCGGCCAGCTGAAGGTTGAACACGCTTCCAATGAGATGCGAATCTGTGCGGTACCGATCCGGGATGCGGTGTCGCTGAGGCTGGAGTTGTGGGGTGCGCAGCGGAAGAGTGCGCTGCTCGAGGATGTGGCAGAGAAGAAGGTGGTGGTGCTGGGCGCGGAGGATGGTCACCGAGTGCAGTAGCACGTGCGGGAGGAAGACACGCCGCCGGGTCCACGCCGGCCGGCCAACGCTGACTCGACTCCCCTGCAGTCAGCGCGCACCCAAAATGCATGCACCCACGCGATGCTCGTGAATCGAGATAATGGTTCGATTCCACACGTGATTTCTTCCTGCGCGGAGGCTGACCATGCTGCTCGTTCGAGATCTCATGCACTGCAAACCGGGGAAGGTTCGGCCCATGGTTGAGAAGTTCGTTGCGATGTCAGCTCTGATGGACAAGGCGGGCCAGGGGACGATGCGCGTCATGACCGATTTCGTGGCGGAACGTTACTGGACTGTGGTGGCGGAGTTCGAAGTCGAAACGCTGGATGCGTTCGAGAGGATGATGTCGGGCCAGGGCGAGCCTATGGATCCGGAACTCATGAAGCAGATGGATGAGTTGATGAAGGGCTACCACGATCTGGTAGAGTTCGGCAGGCGCGAGATCTATCGGCTCGAGAACTGAGTCGCATAACGAGTACCCGCTTTGGCTCGAGTGGCGCACGGCTCGTTCACGAACACAATGGCGCGCAACATTGCCACCTGCGGTTGGCAGGGCCATTATCGCCGCTGGTAAGGCCGATTGTAGCGTGTGGTTATTTTGCCGGGAGAATTGCAGCCCATATTCGGGCAGCTACCCGACCGGCAGGTGAAGGCTTCTCTTTGCCGCCCACCCGTGGTACCGCAGAAGGACACCCGCCTGTCAGCAACCCAAGTAAATGAAAATGCCAACATTACTGCTCGCTGTTGCCCTGCTGGTCGCCTCCGATGCGGGCTCCACTTCCATCATCGCGACGCCGGCGGCTAAGGCCACGACGAACGCAACAGTCCACGACCGAGCCTCCGCCAGTGACGACGTACTCGCGAAAGCACTCGCGGCGCACATGAAGCGAATGGAGGGGATCGACAACTACACGGTGGTACAAACCACGATGGGAGTGGAGTCTACCACCTACTTCGAGAAGGAAGTCGTAAACGGCAAGCCCCACTTTCGCCCCCGTACGATCATCGCCGCCGGCCAGCGCATCGAAAACGATGACGATGCGGACGAGGACATGTACGAAGCCCTTGCGGCCTACTCCGAACGCGCCACGCTGAGGGGCATGGAGACGGTTGACGGCAAGCGCACCTACGCCGTGGTCGTGGAGGATTTCTCTGGACTTCCCGGCATGGGCGATGATGACATTGGTGACGTTGAGTTCGATCGCGCCACGCTCTTCATCGATGCGGACAGCTATGTACTGAGGCGCATGGAGATGGAGGGTACCAGGCGTGAGGATGGAGAGGAACAGCCGGTCAGGATGACTGGCAGGTTCGAGGATTATCGTCAGGTTCGCGGTATGCTTCATCCCTTTCGCACAGTGATCACACTGCAGGGTGAGGGCGCTGGCCTGTCCGAATTGGAGCTGGCAGAGGCGCGCCGGGACCTCGCCGAACTGAAGGCGCAGATGGAGAGCATGCCCGCCGCACAGCGCAGGATGATGGAATCCGCACTGCGTCCGCGAATGGAGCAGTTCGAGGCGATGCTTGGCGGCGAGGGAGTGGACATACAGATCGACGTTAAGGAAGTCCGCGTGAACCAGGGACCTCCGGCGTGAGGCAGGCGAGCAACTGAGGGCCCGGTGCCTGACATGTTCGCGTCACGTCAACGGTCAGGCATCTCCCTCCGGCGGGGAACGGCACACTTACCTCATGAGCCACTCCCTGCCAGGTGCGATCGCCACCGGCTCGCTGCCGGGCCGCACCAGCCGCATATTGGGTAGTGACAGTGCCAACATCGGGCATCGGCCTGGCCGATGCCTGAGTACCGTACTCACCCCATTGGAGGAACCAAGCCGTGGCAGACACCTGGCTCACCACGCTGATCACCGATACCCCCCAGGAAGGGTTCGAACTGGCCATTACTCTCAGCCGTCGCGGCGTGAAGTACACGCAGCCGGATGGTGACGTTCTGCACAGGCTTCGCCCGGAGTATGCCAATTCCGCAGATTCGCTGACAGCTGCATCGCAGGTTGTCGCAGTGAACTTCCAGACGGTGGCGGCTGCGAACAATTACTGGCGGTAGAGCAGCGCCCATCTCGAATCTTCGTGCGATAAAGGTGAAGGTCACGCTCCATCCAGGGCATCGGGCCGTCGAGTGCGATACTCGTTCGCGAAGGCATTCAAGTGACCGACGGTCATCCTTCCCGTACCTGTGCGGGACAGGCGCGCAGCGTGTGGTTACTTTCGAGAACCGAATATCAGCACTTCTGTCGCGAACACCTCCTTTGTCTACCACTGAACCGAAGTCTCCCAGGATGCCCGTCCCATGAACGGAACGGGTCTCACGATAGCGATGTCCGTGATCGGCGGACTGGGAATCTTCATGCTTGGCATGAAGAACATGTCCGAGGGCATGCAGGCCGTGGCCGGGAACTCGCTGCGCCGCATGATCAGCCTGGTCACGAGCAATCCGGTACTGGCCACGGCAGCAGGCACCGCGGTGACCGTGCTGGTGCAGTCCTCTTCGGTGACTACGGTCATCGTTATCGGCCTCACGAACGCCGGCCTGATGCAGCTGCATCAGGCCATCGGTGTCATCATGGGGGCGAACATCGGAACGACCATCACGGGCTGGATCCTCGTGCTGCAGATCGGCCGGTACGGGCTGCCGATCCTGGGAGTCGCCGCCATGGTCTACCTGTTTGCACGGGGGGACAGGCCGCGGTTCATCGCCATGGCTATCATGGGGATGGGCATGGTCTTCTTCGGGCTGGAGCTCATGAAGAACGGCTTCGCCCCGCTGAAGGACATGCCTGGTGTCATTGACGCGTTTGCATGGTTCGATGCCGGTACCTACGGCGGCCTGCTCAAGGCAGTGCTAACGGGCTGCGTGCTCACGCTGATCCTGCAGAGCAGCAGCGCAACACTCGGAATCACGATCGGGTTGGCAGCCACCGGGGTTATTCCTTTTACTACGGCAGCCGCACTGGTTCTGGGCGAGAATATCGGCACGACCATCACGGTCATTCTTGCATCGATCGGCGCGAATACAACCGCCAAACGCAGTGCGGCCGCACACGTGCTGTTCAACCTCATTGGTGTCGCGTGGATCACGGCGCTGTTCCCATGGTACAGCCGCCTCGTTGCCTGGGGCGTGGAGCGCGTGCATGGCGCCGACCCCATGACGATCAGCCTCGCGAACGGCGCAGACCCGGCGCAGTTCGCTTTGGTCATTACCGCAGCCATTGCGCTCACGCATTCGGGCTTCAACGTAGCCAACACTCTCCTTTTTCTGCCGTTCATCAAGCCGTACACCAGGCTCCTGGAGTGGCTGGTTCCAGACAAGCGGACACACGGTGTAAGGCGCCTCAGGCACCTCGATGCGCCCGGAGTTTCCTCCCCTGTTCTCGACCTGGAGCAGAGCCGTGGCGAAGTGGTGCAGATGGGAGCGAGCGTGGTAGTGATGAGCGACTGGATCAGGCAACTGGGCTTTAACGGACCATGGGACGAACGCCTCATCCAGAAGACTTATCATCGTGAGGAAATCCTCGACAACATGCAGGGTGAGGTGGTGCAGTTCCTTACCGACGTGCTCGACGCCACGGTGCCATACGCCGCGGCCGAAGAAGGCCGCCGGCAGCTACGCATCGCTCACGAGTACGAGTCGATCAGCGACCGCCTTGCCAGTATCCTGCGCAACTTCGGCCGACTGAGGAAGAAAAGGCTCGAGCTGGCACCGGAGCAGCACGAGGCATTGCGGGAACTGCACGAAATGGTGTCAACTTTCACGAAGGCCGCAGCCACGGCGTTTGCGACACGCCAGGCACTCGCTGATGACGACGCCCGCGCTGCCAGCGCCGACATAACCCGTAAGGTGAAAGCGCTCCAGGATCACCACATGCAAAGCATGATCGACGGCAGCATCGATCCGCACCTCACTATGACCTTCACGGCGATGCTTACTGATTACCGGCGAATACGCGCTCATGCGCTGAACGTGCATGATGCCACCACGGAGGCAAGGCCTCAGGACAACTGAGTCAGCCGGCCTTGCGGAATGCTGGCGTCAGGCCGTCGGTTGGCCTGACGCCTCCCCCCAGGGATCCCCCTGCAACACGACATGCGTAGCGCGAGTGGGGCCCAGGCCCGGCTCGCGCTGGCTGTAGCTGCCGTCAGGCAGCATGTCCCAGGCCTGTCGATCATCCCGCAGGCACACCTGCAGCAATGACCATAGCCTGCCCTTCAGCTCCGGACGCTCCACCGGCGCCACCGCCTCCACTCGCCGATCCAGGTTGCGCGGCATCCAGTCGGCCGAGCCAATGTAATACTCCGGCTCACCGTCGTTGTGGTAATAGAAAATGCGCGAATGCTCCAGGAAGCGCCCGATAATGCTGGTAACGCGAATGCGGTCGCTCAGCCCCGGCACACCCGGACGCAGGCAGCAGATTCCACGCACTATCAGGTCTATCTCCACACCGGCCGATGACGCGTCGTAGAGCGCCCCAATTACCTCGGCATCCACCAGCGAGTTCATCTTCGCGATAATGTGCGCGTCCCTTCCCTCCAGGGCATTCTTCACTTCCCGCGCGATGAGCTCCAGCGTGCGCGCGCGAAGGTTCGCCGGCGCAACCAGGAGCTTCCTGTACAGTTTCTGCCGGGAAAACCCGGTGATCATGTTGAACAGGTCGGACAGGTCTGCAGCAAGCGACGGTGAAGATGACAGCAGGCCAATGTCCGTGTAGGTCCTGGCAGTCTTCGTGTTGTAGTTGCCGGTGCCGATGTGAAAGTACCGGCGAATTCCGTCTGCCTCACGGCGCACCACCAGCGCCGTTTTCGTATGTGTCTTGAGACCCTGGAGTCCGTAGGCCACGTGCACTCCATGGTCTTCCAGCGTACGCGCCCAGTTGATGTTGTTGGCCTCGTCGAACCGCGCCTGCAGCTCCACGAGCACGGCAACCTGCTTTCCGCGTGCGGCGGCATCCGTTAGCGCACGCACGATCTCGGTGTCGCCGGACGTCCTGTACAGCGTGCACTTCACGGCAAGCACCTGCGGGTCTTCGGCAGCTGCCTCCAGGAAGTGCTCCACCGTGTTCTCGAATGAATGAAACGGATGGTGCACCAGCATATCCTGTTCGCGCAGCACGTCGAAAATGGAGCTGTCCGGATCGCGAAGCTCAGGCGGTGTCACCTGCAGGAGCGGCACGTCGCGAAGATGCGGAAAGTCCAGCGAAGCGAGTGCCATCAGGTCACCCAGTTCGAGCAGGCTCCCTGCCGCGTGCACATCCCGGTCGGTTACCGGCATGCCCTCTTCACCTTCCTCATCGTCGCGCAGTTCTTCCAGCAGAACCTGACGCATGTCCTCCGGCATGTCGGCCGCCACCTCCACCCTCACTACCTCGCCGAACCTGCGCTGAAGCACCTGCTGCTCGATCGCCTCCAGCAGGTCATCCCCCTCGTCGGCAAGGGCCACGTCCAGGTCCGAGTACCGCGTTATGCGGAACGGATGCCATTCCAGCACTTCCATTCCCGGAAAGAGCGAACCGAGATTGGCGCCGACAACCTGTTCCAGCGGCACGAAATGGTTCGCCCTGCCGATCGGCACCCATCGCGGGAGGCTCGGCGGAATCTTCACCCGCGCGAAGCGGGTTATGTCCCTCTCGGGATCGCGAATCTCGACGGCGAGGGAGAGCGAAAGATTCGAGATGTACGGAAACGGATGTCCCGGGTCCACCGCGAGCGGGGTGAGCACCGGAAATACCTGGGACTCGAAGTATCCGTCCACCATGAGCCACTCGGCCGGCGACAGATCCGCCATCGTCACCAGGCGCAGTCCTTCTTCATGCAGGGCCGGCAGGAGCAAGTTGTGCAGGCACTGCTGCTGCCGCGCGATCAACCCCGCAACACGATCGGAGATGGCGTCCAGCTGCGCCCGGGGCGTCATTCCGTCAGGCGGCGCCTGCTGCACACCTGCCGCCACCTGCCTGCGCAGTCCGGCCACGCGAACCATGTAGAACTCGTCCAGGTTCGTACTGAAGATCGCGATGAACTTGAGGCGCTCCAGCAGCGGATTGCGTTCGTCGAATGCCTCGTGCAGCACGCGCTCATTGAACGTCAGCCAGCTCAGCTCGCGATTGAGAAAGTCCTGAGAGGAGTAGGAGCGCACGCGTCCGTCGGAGTGCGCCGAGACGCTGCTGCTCATCGTGAGTGGGACGTTCCCCATGCAGGAGTAACCCGGGGTGGGACGTTGTTCGGCGGCGACTGAGGTGCCGGATGCTGCACTGCCTCACGCGGTGCCTGCTCTCGCGAGTGCGCCAGCGTGGCCTGCATGAGCTCGTGCAGCGGCCGCGGCCCGCGACCTGTGACCTGTGCCAGCGCTGCAAGCGAGTTCACCGCAATGGACGTGGCACCATTGGAGATCAGCCTGAACGCGACCGCTGCGGTGCAATCCCCGGCCGCGGCCTTGACTCCGAGGTCATCTCCAACGGCCAGGCGAAGCAGCGCCACCGCCTCCACCCTGGCAAGTCCGTGCTGCCCGAACCCCGTGCCCGCCTTCACTGCATCCGCGCCAGCGTCTCCAACTATCGCGGCTGCGCGGAGCATTTCCATTGGCGTCAGGCGCGAGGTTTCCAGCGTTACGGTAACCTGTGCGCCGTCCGCTGCCCGCACTACTGCTTCCACGTCGTCGTACAATCCTCGCCAGTCGCGTGAGCGAAGAACACCAACGGGAGCGATGGACTCCACCTCCGTGGCGCCGTGAGCGAAGGCGAGCGCCGCCTGCGACGCCTTCGCTGCGGGCGGCAGCATTCCGAACGGAAAACCAACCGCACTTGTAACCTTCACGTCGCTTTCGGCCAGTCGTTCGGCGCAGTGCGCCACCCAGTACGGGCTTACGACAACGGTGGCAACACGCGCGCTCATCGCCGCATCGCAGTGCGCGTCAACTTCGTCCGGAGTTGCCGCGGCGTTCAGCAGCGCATGCTCCAGCACGTCACCGAGCCGAATGTCGTGCGAATCGAAGTTCACGCCGCGTGGAACAGCTTCGCGCGCGCCGCTGAGTGCCCCCGCAGCAGCACCGGGTGCAGCTTCCGCAGATTCATCTCCCAACTGTTCCCGGGCGAGTCCGCTCGCCAGCTGGTCCGCGAGTTTGTTCAGGTCCAAGGTGTCAGACATTGCATGAAAGTACGGAAACCTGGCGCAACACGGAGTGCTGTTGAATAATGCCCCGCTGCTACGACCGTTGACGAACCGTGACGAGACCGTTGCGTTCCCTACGCAGCCACCCGCTTCGGATGCAGTGCGATGGAACGTGATCGGGCAGCCTGCACGTTCGCAAACAGGTAAACGAGCACAACACCTGCCACAAAACCACCCACGTGCGCCCAGGTGGCTACCCCGCCGGTCACCTCGCTGTTCACCCTGGTGAGTTCGGGCAATCCTGTAATCACCTGGAGCACGAACCAGTATATGAGCACCAGCCAGGCTGGCACTGGAATCACCCGGATAATGATGATGAACCAGAACAGCATGTTCACGCGCACACGCGGAAAGAGCACCAGGTACGCCCCCATCACACCGGAGATCGCACCGGACGCTCCAACCGTTGGAATGGGCGAGTCCGGAGTTACCAGCACGTGTGCCGCGCTCGCCACCAGGCCGCAAAGCAGGTAGAACGCCAGAAAGCGCAGCCTGCCCATCACATCTTCCACGTTGTTGCCGAACACCCAGAGGAAGAGCCCGTTCCCCAGCAGGTGGCTCCAGCTCCCGTGCAGGAACATCGAACTGATCGGCGTGAAGTAGTTCACCGGATCGTTGTCCACCACGCAGCCCAGGCCCTGTGCGATGGGCACTGTCGTACCCACCGGCGCTGCTCCCGTCAACTCGGCCGGCACCAGCCCCATGTTGCAAACGCTGGCAGCCAGCTGCAGCATACCCGACTCATCGAAGTTCAGTCCGCCCTGGTACAGCACCCAAACGAGCAGCAGCACAGCGAGAATCGCATAAGTAACTACCGCCGGACGGTGCGTTGGGTTGTCATCGGAGATCGGAATCATCGGCTACAAGCAGTGAGGAAACGTGAATACTGCCCGACGGTCGTTCTGAGGAACATTACCTGCCGCGCTGCCAATGCGGCACAGAACGTAATTCTACGCCACTCCGGCGCAGACACTACCCGCCAAAATGCCATCATGGCAGTGGTAGCCCGGTCCCGTGCTTGCAACCTCTTTTCATGCGATTCGCACGATGTCTTCGCTCCAGCGCGAGGACACCGGCCCCGGCGAACCGGCCGTGCTCATCGGAACCAGATAACGCAACAGACTCTCAGCTAGAGGTGAAAATGGCGGACAAGGTCATCGGAATCGACCTCGGAACCACGAACTCAGTGGTTTCCGTAATGGAGGGAGGCGACCCCGTCGTCATCCCGAACGCGGAAGGCGGTCGAACCACTCCCTCGGTGGTTGGCTTCACCAAGGACGGCGAAAGACTGGTTGGACAGATCGCCAAGCGTCAGGCGGTGACCAACCCGCAGAACACCGTCTTCTCCATCAAGCGGTTCATGGGCCGCAAGATGAGCGAGATCAAGGACGAGGCATCCGGCGTACCCTACAAGGTGCTCGCCGGCGCCAACGACCTCGTTTCGGTTGAAGTTCAGGGCAAGCGCTATACCCCGCCCGAAGTGTCCGCAATGATCCTGCAGAAGATGAAGCAGACTGCGGAAGATTACCTGGGCCAGAGCGTTTCCAAGGCGGTCATCACGGTACCCGCCTACTTCAATGACTCCCAGCGGCAGGCAACCAAGGACGCCGGCAAGATCGCGGGCCTCGACGTGCTCCGCATCATCAACGAGCCCACCGCGGCTGCACTCGCCTACGGCCTCGACAAGAAGAAGGACGAGAAGGTCGCCGTCTTCGACCTAGGTGGCGGTACTTACGACATCTCCATCCTCGAGCTGTACGACGTGGAAGGCTCGCGCCAGTTCGAGGTGAAGTCCACCAACGGTGACACGCACCTCGGCGGTGACGACTTCGACCAGCGCGTGATCGACTGGCTGGTGGCGGAGTTCAAGCGCGACCAGGCAATTGACCTCTCCAAGGACCCGATGGCGCTCCAGCGCCTCAAGGAAGCCGCGGAGAAGGCCAAGATGGAGCTGTCCAGCACCATGTCCACCGACGTAAACCTGCCGTTCATCACCGCAGACCAGTCGGGTCCAAAGCACCTGAACTACCAGCTCACGCGCGCCAAGTTCGAGCAGCTGGTAGACGA
>DATGOL010000188.1:0-8484 GCA_035306065.1 Gemmatimonadales bacterium
CCGCAAGTACGATCGCAGCCATCGCCTCGGCAATCACACCCATCGCGGGCACGGCGGTCACGTCACTCCGCTCGGCAACGGCAGAGGCCGCTTCACCGGTGGTTACGTCCACTGTTTCGAGCGGGCGCATGAGAGTACTGATCGGCTTCATGGCAACGCGCACCACCAGCGGCCCGCCGGTCGTCATCCCGCCCTCCAGTCCGCCGGCGTTATTGCTGCGTCGGGAGACACCGCCCGTACCGCGCTGGCCTGCCTGCCGGGCGATCTCGTCGTGCACGGCCGAGCCTGGCCTGCGGGCAGCCTCGAATCCGAGGCCGATCTCCACGCCCTTTACCGCATGAATGGACATCATGGCACCGGCCAGCCGGCCGTCGAGCTTCCGGTCCCAGGACACGTGCGAGCCGAGCCCGAGTGGAAGTCCGCGAACCACTACTTCGCACACGCCGCCCAGCGTGTCGCCTGCGCGCTTCGTGGTATCAATGAGTTCGATCATGCGCGCCTCCGCTTCGGCGTCCAGCGTGCGCAGCGGCGATGCGTCGGAGGCCGCATTGAGATCCTCCGGCAATTCGTCAGGCACTCGCGCGTCTATCCCGCCAAGGTGCACCAGGTGGCTGCCGACGCTCACGCCAAGCTGGGAGAGCAGCACCCTGCACACGGCGCCGGCTGCCACACGAGATGTCGTTTCGCGGGCAGACGCGCGCTCGAGAATGTCGCGAGCGTCCTGACGGTCGTACTTGAGCATCCCCACCAGGTCTGCATGGCCCGGCCGCGGGCGAGTGACCGCACGCCGTCGCGGCGCCGGATCACCCTCACGCGGTGCAGGGTCCATCACGTCTACCCAGTTCTTCCAGTCACGATTGCGAATGAGCATCGCGATGGGAGAGCCGATGGTTTCACCAGCCCGCACACCCGACAGCAGCTCCACCGAGTCCGTCTCGATCTGCATCCGTCGTCCGCGCCCGTACCCCTGCTGCCTTCGCCGCAGTTCGGTGTCAATCTGTTCAGCGACCAGGCCAAGACCCGCCGGCACACCCTCGAGTGTGCTGACGAGCGCGGGACCGTGCGATTCACCGGCGGTAGTAAAGCGAAGCATGAAAACGGTGGTAGACGTTCTGGAGGCGGAGGGGCGCGGGGAATGCGCGCTCTGAGGACGCGGTGAACACGGCCAGTGCCCGAGGTGAAGATACGCGCCCGCCGTGGACATCGGCAGCTGAATCCGCGCGCGCGCATTGCCGACACCTGAAACCTGCAAATGAAAAAGGGACCGGATGAAATCCGGTCCCTTTCCCTGCTCAGTAGCCGCCAGCTTCTACACTACCGCCGCGATGAATCGCTCTCGTCGAGGATCCTGGGCGTTAGCAGAATCAGGAGATCCTGCTTCACTTCGCGCGAGTCCGTCTGGCTGAACAGCGCGCCGATCAGCGGAAGCCGCGAGAGGAACGGGATTCCCGAGCGGTTCTTCGTGATGCTGGTCTGCGTGAGACCACCGATCACCGCCGTCTCGCCGTCTCCAACGAGCACCTGGCTGCGTGCCTGACGCTTGTCGAACACGTACCCCAGGTCGCCGCCGATGTTGTTGATCGCGGACTGCTCGGCAGAAACGTTCATCAGGATCTGCCTGTTGTTCGTGATGTGCGGCGTGACTTCGAGGATGATACCAGTCTCCTTGAACTCGACCGTAGCACGCGGAGCCTGGCCAACCTGACCCACGCTTCCGGCGTCGATCACTCGGATCGGAGTTTCCTGTCCCACCAGCACTCGAGCGGTCTTGTTGTCCAGCGTCACGATGCTCGGCTCAGCCTGCACGTCGGAGAGCTGAGCTTCCGAGAGTGCGTCGAGGAACGTCGTGAGGCTGTAGCGGCCCAGCATGGTGGTGAAGATCAGGTTGAGCGCTGATCCCTGGCGATACTTGCGGTTGGCGTTCGCCACGCCGGCCATGGCGTTTCCACCAAGGCTGACCACGAACTCGCCTTCAATCGGACTGCCGGAGGGATCGACCCGCGGCGCGAGCGTATTGATGAACGTGCCGCCATCGCCGATGTCGTAGCTCACACCCAGCTGCTCGGACATGGTGCGGTTCACCGAGATCAGCTTGGCCTTGATGGCCACCTGCGGTGTGCGTACGTCGAGCTCACGGATGTAGCTGGTGATCTCGGCAATTCGCGACGGAACCTCGCTGATTACCAGCGTGTTGGTGCTGCTGTCGGCGATAACCTGGCCGCGTGTGATGCACTGGTTTCCACCACCGCCCGCTCCGCCAGCGGCTCCACCAGCCATGCTCTGCGTGAAGCCGGCGCAGTCGCGAGACAGAAGCGACTTCACGGTCTCCACCAGCGAACCGGCCGGAGCGTAGTTCACCTGCACCAGGCGCGTTACGAGCGGCTCGCTCGACTGGCGCGCAAGAATGTTCTTGTAGCTGTCAACCGTTATGATGCCGCCCTCTTCCTGCGAAGCAGCAAGACCCTGCGCCGTAAGGATGGCGTTGAGCGCCACGTCCCAGGGCTGGTCACGGATCTCTGCGGTTACGGCGCCCTCAACATCGCGACCGGTAACGATGGTGCGACCTGAGAATGCGGCGAAGGCTGCGATAACGTCGCGGATGTCCGCTGCGTCATAGACGACCGTGATCCGGCGCGCCTGCGACTGCGCGAGCGGTGCTCCGGGAGTCGCGCCGAAGGCGTCGCGGCTGGAGTTCTGCTGCGTCATCACGACTGGTGCCGGCTCAGTGCGAGCAACAGGGGCTTCCTGCTGCACGATATCAGCGGCGCCTACCACTGCGGTTGGGCGCGGGGCAGCGGACTGTCCGGTGCTCCACTCGGCGAAGCTGGCTCCACCCTCGATCGCTACGCGTACCGCACCGTCGCGGTCCAGTACGGAGTAGGCGCGAGACGCGTCAACGTCGAGCACCACGCGCACCACGTCATCGCGGTACTGCGAGAAGCGGAGGTTGCGAAGCACACCGCGAGCCTGGCGATCGTACGCATCGGCGGGAAGGCCGAGTCGTGCGCCGTGCAGGTCAACCACGATGCGGTGGGGGTTCTCGAGGACAAAGTCCTCGACCCTCACGTCACCGCTGACGTTGATGACTACTTCGGTGCGACCGGTCGCGGGTGCTACACGAACACCCGTCACAGCCTCGACGTTCTGTACGGAACGTTCGAAGGAAGGTGGCGTGGCGGCGGCAGGCACGGTCACGCCGAACGTTAGAACGGCCGCCAGACTCGCGACCGACATTGTGACACGGCTCATTGCTGCGTCCTCTGGGTTGCGGAGTCGCCCACCGTCAGCGTTTCCTGACGGCTGTAGCCAAACTCCTCGATCGTGAACGTGACATCCTTCCTGCCGATTCGCGCAACGCGCAGGCGGCCAAGCAGCTGCCCAACTCGAACGCGGTACTGCTCATTGGTCTCCAGGTCGCGCAGGATTGCGACGGAGGTTCGTCCCTGGGAGTCGAATGCGACTGCCACGAGACGGAGATCACTCACGAGTGGCCGGATCTCGCCGGTAGTCATGAGAGATGCAAAAGGGTCGCGCCTGCCGCCGGCGGCGTAGGAGAACACCTCACGACGGAAGGAGAGCTTGCCGTCCATTTCGGGCGAGGTGACCGGTACCGGCATCGCCAGCGAATCGGCAGCAGTGCGGTAGCCTGCCTCGCTGGTGGACGTTGCCGGCGCCGGCGCGGACTGTGCCGCGAGCGGAAGCGCGGTAAACGCCACCGTCGCGGTCAGCGCGAGTACGCTGCGCACAACACTCGAGAAGATCATCAGTTGTTCCCCGTATCGGAGTCGGACACTGGTACTGAGCGTGCACCGTCAGGCACGCTGCCAGACTTGGCAACGAACGTCTGGAGCTCGAACTTCGTCTGCACGGCAGCTTCGCCAGGCGACTGATCGCGCGCCCCGTCACCAGCTGTTCTGGAAGACGCAGCGCGAGGTGCCTCCAGCTGCAGGTTCACAGGAGCAACGATGCGCGTGAGGGAGCCTACGTTCGCGAGGAACTGACCCACTCGGTGATAGCCACCTTCCATTGACAGGCGGTAGCGATACGTGTCGAACTCGGCACCCACGATCACCGGCACCGGTTCAACGGTGGAGATGTCCAGCCCGACCCGGCGGGCCGCGGTAGACACCTGCTCGAGGAGATCGGGGAGCTCATTCTGGGTAGGAACCAGGCGACGCATGAGCTCGAGATTCTCCTTGTACTCCTGCGCCTGACGCTTGAGGTCTTCCTCATCACCGCGGGCAATTTCCGCCTTCGCCCGGATGTTGTTGATTTCCATCTGCTCAACGTGCGTGGTCCTCTCGGACAGCTCGCTGGCGCGGGGATCGAAGTAGAAGTACCAGTACGCGCCCACGGCTACCGCCGCTACAACGGCAAGCAGCGCCATTGTCTGGTCGCGCTGATTCGAAGGGAGCAGCGCCATTGTTTACCTCACCGCCAGATTGATGGGAACGGTGCGCAGCTGCTCGCGCGGCGGCACCTCATACTCGGCGTCCAGATGGAACTCAGTGATCTGCTTGCCGTCGGCGAGGGCCATGTCCGAGCGCGAGAGCTGCACGCGCTGGATGAACGGCGACGCCTCGAGAGTCTTCATGAAGTGCGTGAGAGCCTGGATGTCCACAGTCTGTCCCACGATGCGGAACTTCGGCGCACGTGTGGGCCCGTCAGGCACGTTCGCGGATTCGTCGGCACTCTTGCCTGCCGCCGCCACCTTGGGGTCCGCGGCGGCAGCTTCCATAGTGGCTGCTGCGGTTACCACAGCGCTGGTCTGCTGCACCGCGGTGAGCCACGTGTAGGCGGGAAGGGCACGACTCACTTCTTCCATGATGTGCGACCAGATGAAGCGGTCGTCATCGATGGCGCGAATGATGTCTATCTGTCGCAGCACCGAGTCTCGCTGTGACTCAGCCAGCCGCCGATCGGCGATCACGGCCGCATAACGAATGGAGTCAGCCTTCGCTGCCTCGTATCGTTCAGCCATGGCTGAGGCCTTGGTGCCGTGCGAAACGTGCATGAAGCCAACGAGCAGTATGGCCGCTATGCTGGCGCCGACTGCACTTAGCAGGTAGGGATCGCGAATGCGCGAACCGAGCGAACCGGTGAGCGCAGCCAGGTCGATGCCGCTGGAGCGGCGCGACTTGCGCGTTGAACCGGGGAGGAGGTTGATCTCGATCATTGGATTCGCCGCGGGTTCAGGCCGCCGTACGGAGAGCGAGGCCGATGGGAAGCATCAGCATCGGTGCGACTTCGTCAGTGACGAGCGATTCGAGAGCCCCGTCACGTACCTTCAGTGTTGCAAGCGGGTTAGCCAGCGTTACCGGAACCCGCAGGCGCTGTCCGAGCGCCTCGGAGAGCCCCGGCACGCGCGCACCGCCACCGCACAGGAACACCGCACGCAGTCGATCACGTCCGCGTGTGCTCTGTGCCAGGTATGCAGCAGCGCGCTCCACACCCACCGCGATCTCCTCTCCGCGAGCGGAGATTACCGCGTCCAGCTGTTCGGAACGATCGAAGCCGCAGAGCATCGAGTGCGCTTCCTCCGCGGAGAATCCGCGCTCACGCTGCAGGTCTTCCGAGAATCGACGTGTGCCAAGCGTGAGGTCACGCGTAAGAACCGGAACACCGTGCTCGAGGATATTCACCGTGGTGAACTCGTGCCCGACGTTCACCAGCGCCACGATTCCGTTCATGGCGTCAGGATGGTTCATCTCGAAGGCGTTATGCAGCGCGAACGCGTCCACGTCCACGACGCTTGCCTGTAGTCCGGCATCTGCCAGAAGGCGAAGCTTGTCTTCCACGAGCTCGCGCTTCGCTGCGACCAGCAGCACCTGCATCTCGCGATCGGTGTCGTCAGGATCCAGGATCTGAAAATCCATCTCCACGGACTCCATGTCGAATGGAACGTGCTGCTCGGCTTCCCAGCGCATGAGTTCGCGCGCTTCCTGCTCCTTCACGCGCTCGATGTGGATCTTCTTGATGATCACGTCGCGACCGCCAACGGCAGTTACGACCTTCTTGGTCTTTATGCCAACGTTGGCGAGGGCCGCGGTCACCGCCTCGCCCACGAGCGCCGGGTCCATCACTTCTCCCTCAACGATTGCGTCGGGTGAAAGCGGGACGATGCTGGCGCGCAGCAGCTCGGGCTCGCCCCGGGCGTGGTCGATGACTGCCACCTTTACATGACTTGACCCGATGTCGAGTCCGACCGTCGTCTTGTTGCGACCGAGGAATGCCATGGCGAGTTCTTGGTGCGGTGTACACGCGAGGAATCGCGCGGAAGGTGAGCGCAGCTTCGGTGCGCACTCACCACGTGGACGGAATCCAGGTTGTCCGCCATTGACACGAGCCGGGGGGGGCGAAAGTAACGCAGCAGATTGCAATAGCTTCGTGCAATCCGCTCGCAGAAAGCCTGATCACGGGGCAGACCAGGGCATTCCGGTGACAGGAGTCACAACTGCGCCCGCACGCATGGCTGCCGCGATTGCGCACGACGACCAGTGGATTTCAGCGCCTCCGGATATCTCATGTGGCCCGGCGCCGAGTGCGAGAACGGCACCGTGAACTCGCACAGATGGCCCCTGAAGCGTTGCAGTTCCTCGCACTACAACCAGCCCTGCCCACACCAGCTCCGTTGCCAGGAGATCGCCGTCCACTACCAGGATTCCCTGCCCTGCGCCTGTAGGGTGCGTGAGGTCACCGGCCACGTGTACGTAAGGGAAGTAGTCATCGCAGGCGGATGGGCGCGCAGGATCGCCCCAGTTCAGCGCGGGCAGCGGATCGGGCGGAGCCGCGAGGGGACATGAACCGGGCGGGCTGACGCCGGAGGCTTCGAGTGATGGCGCCGCGAGATCACCATGGAGGATCGTGGGGCGGAGCGACCGCGGGTCGGCGGGCGTGGCAAGCGACAGCGCGCGGAGGGTGGCGGGCTCCATGCTATCCGGAACTTGCACAGCTATCGGCGGTGTCGTACTAGTAAGGATTGTGCCCGAAAAGAACGCGACTTCCGCGGTGGCTGCCGGAGGTACCGCCGCGCTGCAGTGCCACCCCGGTGGAGGTGTGTCCGTGGCGTCCAGCAGTGCACCACCGGCAATCTCAAGTGCGCCTCTCACGGTAACGGGCGCCCGCAGATCGATCGCTGGCGGCCGAGCCTTGAGGAACGCGATCCTGGAACGGACGGCGAGTGAGTGAGCAGCGCCTCCCGGGCCGGTGCGTTCGGCGACGGCGTGCAGACGCCACAACACCCCTGCACCTGCCGGCTGAACGAGGGAACGCGCACTCATGCCCGGTGGGACTGCGGGATGTGTCTCCCACGCAGAGGCACCCACCGCATCACGCACACCCCAGCCGACCACTCGCTCGGCAAACACCACCTCGGCAGAGAGCTCCGCCTGCAGGATTGCGCGCTCGGTTAGCTCCTGGCGGTGCAGCTCGGACGCGGCAGCGAGTGCCCCGATGGCCAGGAAGCCGGTGACGGCGGCTGCTGCCAGTACGAGCAGTATGGCGCCGCCATCGCGCCCGTTACTCGTGAGGCATGCGCTGGTCTCGGAGCCCGGCGTTCCCCGCGCTGGTGCGACAGCGGTATTTCGATTCATGAGCACGGCCGCGGAAGCGGTACGACCACATGCAGCGACTCGTGAGGCGCGGAGCCGGCGCGCCGCACCGCTACAGGCGCAACGAGCTGCAGCTCCACCGCACGGGCGCTACTCTGCAGCGCAGCCGGCAGCGGCGTTCCATCGGCGGCGAGTGGGCGAAGCCGCAGCCCGCCGGCCGCAGGCGAGAGCAGCGGACCTGCCACCGGCTGCGTGGGATCACATACCGGTGCCGCGATGCCCGACGCCGCATCGCACCGCGTGCGAGAGAGGTACCAGCCGTCCGCGGAGTTAGTCAGTCGCCAGGCGACCCGCCGAACCGCCTGCACAAGCGTGGTGTCGCCCGCAGGCGCTGACGCAGGCGATCCGGGCGCCAGGATCAGTGTGCTCCCCCCGCCAGCCGTACCCGCACACGGCGGAGGATACGAAGCGACGGAAGCGCCCACGACGCTCGTCTCGCTCCACCGGTCGCACGTGTCGCCGGGATCGTGCGGCTGCAGGAGCAGCAGCGCGTCGCGCGCATCGGGTACCGAGTGCCAGACGGCGAGCGGCGCAACCGGGCCACTGCTCAACAGTGCCAGGCGACCATCGTGCGCGACACACGCGGCGCCCGACGCAATCACGGTACGGATTCGCAGCGTATCACGAACGAGGGAGAGCGCGGCGTCTTCCTCGATGATCGCTTGCCGCAGCTCGCCGATCAGCGGAGCTGCCGCCGCACGAAGCACCCGCCGCGCCTCCGTGCGCGCCGATACCTCGGCCGCCGCCCGCCCCTGCACGATCACGCCGCGCGAGAGGAGCGCGGCGAGAATGCCGATGAGCACGAGTGCAATGAGAACTTCGAGGAGGGAGAAGGCGGGTTTCATGGATTGTGAAGCAGTCATCAGTTGTCAGT